>JBBSNI010000479.1:0-4126 GCA_038232695.1 Cytophagales bacterium | reverse complement strand
GATGACTATCGCAAGCATCTTATTGACTGGGAGGTATACTACGAGGAAGTATTAGACTATGAGTCCATCTCCGGTATACCCACACAAGCCTACCGGTTGATTGAAGAGCTAAAGCAGGCGTTGAATCAGCGTATTGAACAAACTGACAAAGTGTTTCCTAATAATCCGGACGCGCGTCTGGAAAATGGCAAACTGGTGCTACCTCGCCCCGTCAGGTCGCCTCTGCATCATCACTACGATGCCATTGACCAGCAACTTAAAGCACGGATGGTACCGCTCAATATCCTGGAAGTGCTTGTGCATACCGAAAAGTGGCTGCGATTGAGCCGACTATTCCACACCTTATCTGGCAAAGAAGCCAAGTTGACGGCCTATGATGAGCGCTTGGTCGCCACCCTGTTTTGCTACGGTTGTTTGCTAGGCCCTACCCAGACGGCCCGGTCGGTACGCGGGGCCAATCGTAAACAACTCGCCTGGGTCAATACCCATCATGTAACCGAAGAACGGTTGGATCGTGCAATTACCAAAGTGATCAATGCCTACAATCGATTCATACTACCTAAGTTCTGGGGGACTGGTAGAAGTGCTTCGGCCGATGGTACCAACCGGGTCGCCGGAGCGATGGAACGTATATGAACAGAACCTGTTTTTCTGAGTATCATATACGCTATGGTGGCTACGGAGGGATCGGTTACTACCATGTATCAGATACCTATATTGCTTTGTTCAGTCATTTTATTCCCTGTGGGGTCTACGAAGCAGTATACATCCTGGACGGTTTGCTCAAGAACAATTCGGATATCCAACCTGACACCGTACACGGCGATACCCACGCGCAGAGTACCGTTGTCTTTGGTCTGGCATATCTATTGGGTATTCGCTTGATGCCCCGCATTCGTAACATCAAAGACCTTACGTTCTTTCGTCCAGACAAAACATCACGCTACCAGTACATTGATCCCTTGTTTTCAGAAAGCATTCAATGGGAACTAATCGAACGGCACTTGCCGGATATGTTACGGGTAGTACTGTCTATCAAACTAGGAAAGATTGCCCCCTCCACTATCCTACGAAGACTAGGAGCCGATAGCCGAAAGAACAAGCTCTACTTTGCCTTTCGGGAGTTAGGTAGGGTTATCCGTACCTTATTTCTGCTGGATTATATTCATGATGCTGATTTGCGCAGTACTATTCATGCAGCTACCAATAAAAGTGAGGAGTTCAATCGCGCGGCGAACCGTCAATTTGTTTTCATCTGATTGTTGTTATTGTTTGGATATCCAGGTCTTTTTGACTTTTATCAATTGGGCATCTTGGTTGCGTAGCGTGGCTTCTATGAGATAATTGCCATCCTTAGCATTTGGTAACATGCACCAATAGTAGCTATCCACTGTTTGACCTGCCTTATTTTGCTTGGTGACGTAGGCTGGCTGTACTACCTTGTGGTTGATGCTGAGTAGCTCCAAAGAAACTATTGGTTTTTCAAGGATATGTCTGTTTCCCTGCCACCTGCATCGGATACGCACCATCGCACCTTCTTTGGGGCAGTCAGCTTCCAACGTATCCCTTGGCGTTAACACGGTGATCACGGCCCAGCCATACGGGGGAACATCACTTTGCTGATGCCACCAGGCCCATTGCGCTTGCTGAGATCGTACATAGGGTTGAACCCCTGTTGCCCCACCCAGCATCCTTGTTTGATAGCCACTGACCTGGTCGTGCCGCACAGCCACCATCCAGTTGTGTCGCATGGCTCTCATCATCTCCTGGTAGGTTGGTGCTTTGGCCAGAAAAAGAGTTCTGTACCCGGTGAGTTCACCAGCCCACCACCAGGCTTCCGACCCGTGAGCATCTTGCAAAGCAACAAAAGGTAACTGGTGACGATACTGATACAAGTGTGGCAGAAAGAACAGAAAATTCTGGGCAAAATGAATGGTGCTGATGGCACCATAACCACTGTGCTTCACTGATTCATCCAGTAAGATTCTGGCTAAAGGTTCGTTATTGGTAATTTGTAACAGGTTGCCACCATTTTCCGCGAGCAGGGGTTGCAAAAAGGTATGCTGAAAGTCGTGCCAAGACAGACTATTCTTTGTGGTATCTGCCAAGCCATTGCTTGCCGCAAAAATAGGGTCTGAAATATGACTGAACGAACCCATTCCCTCGATGGTAATATACCTTCCGTAGTCTTCGTTGGCATGAAAAAAGGTGACAGGCACTTTCCTTTCATCGGCTATCCGTTGTGCCTCGGCAAGCCAGCTCGGATGGGCATTTTTGGCTCCCCACAAGTGGATATGCAGGCTGTCGGCCAGTGCTGCCGCCTCGGCAGGGCTGCCTGTGCCTGGTGCTTGAAACTGTACCGTAAAAACTTTCAATCCGGTAAAATCATCGGGCATTGCCGGTGCTTCTTTTGTTGCTATGGCTGAATCTAAGTAGGACAAGGCGTGTAAGGTTTGCAACGCCTCGATGGCATAAAAAGTAGCCATCGGTGAGGAAGGAAGCCCGGGCTGTTTGCCAAATCCGCCATCAGCGTTCCTGAGCGAAAGCAAATACTGGATACATGCCTTTGTTTGCGCTGGCCGCGCAGCCAATAGCTTGAGCGATTTGATGGCTGCCCATGTGTAGGCCACGTCATCGCTGGCACCTAGGGTTGGCTTAGGCTGATGGGTAAATCCACCGTTGCTCATCTGGCAAGCTTGTATCCAGCGAATGGTTTCTTCTTTGAGCGTATTCAGGCTACCAAGTAGCGACAAAGCATATACACCCCAATAGGTGTTGAGTATGTTGCCATCGCCGCCGTTGTGCGCAGGCGCATTGTTATAACTTCCGTTGCTTCTTCTTCTTGAAGCGATGTACCCTAACCATTCCTGAGTATCGTTTTGGGAAATCCCTAGTAAGTTCCGGCACACGGGTATCATCATTTCCTGCATAAAAACAGGATAGCCATGTTGCTCAAAATTCGCATGTTTTCCGGCCTGCGATGTCCAATCC
Source organism: Cytophagales bacterium (assembly GCA_038232695.1). Lineage (GTDB taxonomy): Bacteria > Bacteroidota > Bacteroidia > Cytophagales > Cyclobacteriaceae > JAJNNC01. The sequence continues at coordinate 1,135 of JBBSNI010000479.1, read as the reverse complement.
TTTACTTTGGTGCTATATGCTTGGGCACTGTCTCCCAGCCAGCGTAAGCTTTGGATTTGTTGATAATCTAGGTTGCGCATTTCCGTGCCGCTAGGTCCGGCTTCCTGGTTGATCCCGTGCTGTGGATGGAGTTGACGTACCTGCTCTATCAAGTTTTTTTTGTCGGCAGGAAGTTGACCCAAATGGTGAAGGATGCCGATGGCCGCAAACGTTGGGGTAAGGTGGGCATCTGGTTGGTCTTTCCATCCATAACCACCTTTTTTTGCCAGCTCCGCTACATATGTAAGCGTTTTTGTCTTCCCCTGGCCGTGTGCCAATGGGGCGGTTAAGCAAAACAAAAGGCTGTATAAGGATAGTAGGATACGCTGTTGATGACTCATACGCTAGGGTACATAAGGGAAATAGGGAGCATTGCCAGTGCTGCAACTTTCCATATAGTCTGCTACTTTTTTGACTATTTCAGGGTGTTTTGCTGCTACATTGTAGGCTTCTACTGGGTCAGTAACTAGGTTATACAATGCGATGGCTGCCTGTTTGTTATCTAGGGTATCATATCTGATGGCTTTCCATGTTCCAAACCGAACAGCCTTGCTTTCCAGCCTATTTCTGGGCGAGGTGTTTCCCGGTTTGCCCCAGTTCCAGTTGTAGGCATAATATTCCCAGTACAACACCTCATGCTCAGCTTGTTTTTTCCCCAGCAATTCCGGTAAAAATGAGATGCCGTCTATATGGTCAGGCACTGTTACTCCTGCAATCTCACCAATGGTAGGCAGTAAATCCCAGGCAGCCGCGCTATGATGACTGACACCCTCCTGGATTTTACCTGGCCAGTAGGCAATCATCGGTACCCTGATACCTCCTTCGTACAAATCGCGTTTGGCACCCCGTAGTTTTCCGATAATATATAATGTTTAAGTTTCCCCTTCACCTGCAGCCACGACAACTCTTACAGCTTCTCCCAATTCAGGATCCTCTTGGCGTTGCCACGGTACAGGGCCTCCAGCATGGGATCAGGCAGTTCAAGGCCGTAATACCGCCACCACACCCGGCCCTGCATATGCTCGTCGGCACTCTCCAGCAACCGCCACCAGTTCTGATACATACTCTTTTCCATACCCATGTCGGTTCCAAACAG
>JBBSNI010000478.1:0-4181 GCA_038232695.1 Cytophagales bacterium | reverse complement strand
GGGACGATCCTGGATGAAAGAGCCAGGGAACTCTATTATGAAGAAAGCCGCAATACTGAATTGACAAGGATGGCGTTTCTGTTTGCAAAAACCGGTAAAACAGCCTATAATGGCAAAACATATAGCCTGGACAATTTTCACGAAAATAATTTTTGGTATGACCGGATCATGGAGACCACCGATTTCTACAACCAGGGCGTCTTCACCATTCATGGAGATGAGTACACCATGAGTCCTTACCATGCCTTGTATCCTATACCGGCAGATGCTATTAATTCAAATACCCAGGGTAGGATTAACCAAAACAAAGGATACCCGGGGGCCGAAAATAATGTTCCACCCTTGACGGAGATTCCATCCGGGGAAGTGGCAAATAATTAATCGTTAAATGGTATTTTACTTTCAACTAACCTAAAGAACTACTAATAATGCACATGATAAAACCAATGCTACGCCTTTTTTTTATAGCCGTAGCCTGGCTGGTAACCACTTCTTTCGTCTGGGCGCAATCATCCATGTCTATGGCTGAATATACAGTTCACGCCGGTAAATTTGACCGGATGAATACGCCTGTTTATGCTAACCTCGACGGGCTTCCACTGAATTTGGACTCCCTGGATTTACAGCTTTTTGAAGTGACCAGCGGGAAAGCTATCCCGGTGGCTACGCAGCTTGAATCCGGCTATCAAAACCGGCTCTGGTGGATATTGCGCGGAGAAACGCCTTCCGGCACAGCAAGGCGGTTTGCACTGAGAGGGGTTGACAAGAAGGACGATCCTGCAAAAGCTAAGGTACAGTTGCAGGATAATGGAGAAGCCATCCAGGTAGCGATTGGGGGTAAAAATGTGCTGGCATATCAGTATGGCATCACCCCTGCTCCGAAAGGAAAAGACCCGCTGTATGCCCGAGGCGGATATATCCATCCCTTACGCTCTCCGGAAGGGGAAGTGCTGACGCGCATACAGCCGCCCGACCATTACCATCATTACGGCATCTGGAATCCCTGGACGCATACCAGGTACAAGGGAAAAGAAATAGACTTCTGGAACATTGCCGACGGTAAAGGAACCGTGCGGGTAAAAAGCGTCCCTGCGGTGGTAGAGGGCAATGTGTTTGGTCGTATAGAAGCGCTTCATGAGCATGTGGTGATGCAGGAAGGCGGTAAAAGTGAAGTGGCGCTAAACGAAGCCTGGGACCTGAGGGTATGGAATACCGATCCGCAGCAGAAAGTGTGGCTCATAGATTTTACCTCTACCCAGCATTGCGCCACCAATAACCCGCTGACCATCGAGGAATACCGCTACGGCGGCTTCGGCTTTCGTGCTACCGAAAAGTGGAACGACCAGACGGCAAAAATACTTACCTCGGCAGGCAAAGACAAGAGCAACGGCAATGCGACCCGCGCCCGCTGGTGCGATGTGAATGGTGTATCGGAGGCAGGCCGTTCGGGTATATTATTCATGACCTATCCTTCTAACTTTAACTTTCCCGAACAGATAAGAATCTGGCCCACAGGCATGAACGAAGGAAAGGAAAATGTTTTCTTTAACTACAACCCAACCCAGGACAGGGACTGGACGCTGCAACCCGGCAAAGCCTACACGCTCAAATACCGCATGATGGTCTACGACGGCACCATCGACAGTACTGCGGCAGAAAGCTACTGGAACGACTTTGCCCATCCGCCCCGGGTAGAACGCCAGGTAGAAACGAAAGGGGAGCAAAAGCAATCCAGCCTGAAAGGCAAACGTATCCTGGTGTATACCAAAAACGGAGAAGGCTATGTCCATGAGAACATTCCTTACAGTGTAGAAGCCATCAAAAAATTGGGCAAACAACAAGGCTTTTCGGTAGAAGCTTCCGCTGACCCTGCCATCTTTACGGACGAAAATCTTAGCAAATACGATGTGCTGGTTTTTTCCAATACCAACAATGAAACCATTGACACCGAGGCGCAAAAGCAGGCATTCCAGCGGTACATACGTAGGGGCGGCGGGTTCGTTGGCATTCATTCTGCCTGCGGCTCGGAAAGGGATTGGCCCTATTTCTGGCAGGTGCTAGGCGGCAAGTTCCAGCGGCACGCACCCCGCCAGGACTTTACCGTTGAGGTGATTGATAAAAACCATCCTTCTACTTCCTCTCTGCCGGAACCATGGAAAATTAAGGATGATGAATGTTATTATTTAAACCATCTGAACCCTGACATCCATGTCTTATTAGCTGCCGACATGACGACGGTAGAAGATGAAAAAAAAGGAGAATATCCCGGCGATATCTTTGGCGACCGTTTTCCCCTGGCCTGGTATCATCAGTTTGAAGGTGGGCGGCAATGGTATACGGCTTTAGGGCATCGCCCGGAGCATTATAGCGACCCCCAATTTATGCAGCACATCCTGGGAGGGATTCAATGGGCGGCGGGAGATTCATTTCCATGAAAATTTTGTTATTTTTACAAAAATCAAAGATCGCCTGGATAAACTGGAAAGACATATCGGATTGTCTTGAGCAATTCTATGAAGCATTTTAAAAACTAACATTGATGAAAAAGACACCAACAACCTACAAACACGGGATTTCCCGCAGAGATTATCTCAAGAAAACATTGGCAGCTACGGCAGGCATGATTGCCGTGCCCACCATTGTGCCTTCCTCTGTATTTGGCAAAAATGCGCCCAGCAACAAGATCAATGTCGGACAGATCGGCTTTGGGCGTATTGCGATGACGCATGACCTGCCTGAAACGCTGAAATACGATATAGCCCGCGTGGTTGCCGTCGCTGACGTGGACAGCAAAAGGAAGCAGGACGGTAAGCAGTTCATTGAGAAATGGTATGCCGAGAAGAAAGGCAAAAAGAAGTATGTAGATGTCAAGATGTACGACGACTTTCGCGAGATGCTGGCTAACCCGGATATTGACGCGGTGATCATCAGTACGCCCGACCACTGGCACGCTCAGCCTGCTATTCAGGCGGCGCTGGCAGGCAAAGAAGTATACCTGCAAAAACCCGCTTCCCTGACCATTGCCGAGGGAAGAGCCATGAGCGACATCATGCACCGCACGGGAAGGGTGTTTCAGATCGGCAGCCAGCAACGCTCCCAGGATCCCTGGCCGCAATTCAAAAGAGCCTGCGAACTGGTGCGCAACGGCCGCGTTGGCAAGTTGCACACCATCCAGATCGGCTTGCCCGGCGACCCGGCCGGCGGACAGGAACTCAAGATGCCCATCCCGGAAAATCTGAACTACGATATGTGGCTGGGCTCTACCCCGTATGTCTATTATACCTTAGACAGGGTGCATCCGCAGCAGGACTATTCGCGTCCGGGCTGGCTGCGCTGCGAACAGTTTGGTGCGGGCATGATCACCGGCTGGGGTGCGCATCATATCGATACGGCGCACTGGGGCATGGGCACGGAATATACCGGACCCATAGAGGTAGAGGCGACGGCTGAGTTTCCCGAGGAGGGTTTGTGGACGGTGCACGGCAAGTTCAACGTCAATGCCAAATATGCTAACGGCGTGACCATGCTCATCAGCGGGGATTACCCTAACGGTGTCCGTTTTGAAGGTTCCGACGGCTGGATATTCGTTTCCCGCGGCAATGTGGGCGTCACAGCCAGCGACCCTACCAACCCGGAAAAGCCAAACAAAGCCTTCAACGCCAGCGACCCTAAGATTTTATCTTCCGAAATCGGGGAAAATGAGATCCATCTGTACGAAAGCCCGGAACAGCATGGCAACTGGCTGGATTGTATCCAAAGCAGAAAGCCTACGGTAGCTCCGGCGGAAGTGGCCCACCGTTCGTGCAGCGCCTGCCTGGTGGCCCACGCCGCCATGAAGCTGCCGCGCAAACTCTACTGGGACCCTGTCAACGAAAGATTCAAAAACGACGACGAAGCCAATGCCATGCTCTCCAGGTCGCAGCGTTACCCCTGGGGAATCCGAAATATTGAAGGGCTGAAATATTAGGTGTTAATATGCTGTTGGTTACTTTTTTACTTGAGTGTTGAGTGTTGAATATTGAGTGTTTAAATATTCAACAATCAACACTCAATATTCAATGCTCAAGTATGATAGGCTGTAATTTATAGTTATCACTATAGAAAAATGAGAAAGTAAGTAACCCTATCTCTCGAGCCTGAGTTACACCTGAACACCTGAACACCTGAACACCTGAACACCT
>JBBSNI010000477.1:0-4182 GCA_038232695.1 Cytophagales bacterium | reverse complement strand
GCCTTGACCCGCGCCCTGCAAAAACTCGTCCCCGACATCCGGGAAGAAGACCTGGTCCCCGCCGAGGCTGGCGTCCGCGCCCAGGCCTGTGACCGCAAGGGTGGACTGTTAGATGATTTCCTGATCCTGGAAGAAGACCATGCCGTTCATGTCTGCAACGCGCCTTCTCCTGCTGCTACTTCTTCTTTGTCTATCGGCGAGACCGTCGCTGACCTGGTGCTGCGAAGAATTGACAAGAAAAAGGAAACCGTCGGGTAAGGATTATCGTTATCAAAGCAGATTCCACAATACACATTAATTTTATACATAAGATGTTGATCAAAAGCTTTCATACTTCCTGTTGTTGTTGCATGGCACATCATGCACGGGAATCGCTTTGTTAGAACATCTGTATACACATGAGATCATCTAAGCCCTTCCTGTACCTTATCACAGGAAGGGCTTTTTATGTTAAAAGCTAATTAAACAGCAAAATATGATACCAGCCGTTAGCGATACTCATTTACTTGAAAACATAGAACAGATAGGCGCCTTCATCGGGCACACTCCGTTGTTTCCTATCCGGAATATTTTTCATAAACCCGGCGTACAAATCTTTGCTAAGTTAGAGTGGCAGCAGTTGGGTGGCAGCGTCAAAGCGCGTCCTGCCTACCGCATCATCCGGGAAGCCGTGCGCTCCGGCATATTGACAGAAGGTAAACGCCTGGTGGATGCTTCCAGCGGTAACACCGCCATTGCGTATGCCGCCATCGGGGCGGCTGCGGGCATTCCTGTGACGATCTGTATCCCGGAGAATGCTTCTGCAGAACGCAAACATCTGCTCAAAGCCTACGGTGCCGAAGTGATCTACACCCCCGCCACCGGCGAGATGGACGATGCCCAGGACCGCGCCCGTACCCTGAGCGAAGAAAAGCCTTACGCCTACTATTATGCCGATCAATACGCGAACCCCAACAACTGGAAGGCGCACTATGACACCACAGCAGAGGAAATCTACCGGCAGACGCAGGGAAAGGTGACTCACTTTGTAGCAGGATTGGGCACGACCGGCACGTTGGTTGGCACTACCCGTAAGCTGAAAGAAAAGAACCCTACCATCCAATGTATCGCCTTACAGCCCGATGCTGCTTTTCATGGACTGGAAGGCTGGAAGCATCTGGAGACAGCCCGTGTGCCCCGTATCTACGACCCTTCGGCAGCCGACCAAAATCTCTTTATAGATACCATAGAAGCTTATGAATGGCTCCGTCGGCTGGCGCGGGAAGAGGGCTTGCTGGTGAGCCCTTCGGCAGCCGCCAACCTGGCCGGCGCCGTCCGCGTCGCTGAGCAGATAGAAGAAGGTGTTGTAGTAACAATGTTTGCAGACAGTGCCGAAAAATATGGAGAAGTGGTGTCTAAGCTTTTTTGATAGAAAATGATGAATCTTGAAATGACAGAAGAAGCCCTGCGGGTGATGCAACAAGACGCCGAGCAGGCTTACCCCGACGAGTGCTGCGGCTTTTTTTACGGGCAGGAGCATGGCAACCGCTACATCAGCGAAGCTGTGCCGGTCGTCAACAGCCAGACGGGCGACAAGCGGCGGCGCTTTGGGATCGCTCCCGAAGATTATCTGAAGGCAGAACGCTATGCGCTGGAAAAAAACCTCCGCCTGCTGGGCGTCTACCATTCTCACCCGAATCATCCTGCCCGCCCGTCGGAACACGACCTGCGGCAGGCGGTGCCTTACTTTTCTTATATCATCTTGTCGGTACAGGAAGGAAAAGTAGCAGATATGACTTCCTGGCAATTAGCAGAGCATGGCGAATTTGTAGAAGAAACGATTCAAAACGAAGTAAACCAGTAACCCTGATATTATGGCAAAATTGATTATTCCTACCCCTTTAAGAAAGTTCACCGACAACCAGTCGAGCATAGAAACGCAAGGTAATACGGTGCTGGATTCGGTCAGGCAACTCACCGAACAATACCCCGAACTCCGCCAGCATGTGTTCGACGAGCAGGGAAACTTGCGGAAGTTTGTGCGGATTTATGTAGGCGACGAAGACATCAAATCCCTGGACAACGAACAAACCCAAGTGCAGCAAGATACGGTCATCAGTATTATCCCTGCTATAGCAGGCGGGAAATAAAATATTAACACATTTAACCACAAGGGGCACTAAGTTTTTACACCGCAGCGGCGGCCGCAAAGGACACAAGGATAGCCACCTAAGCCTTTGTGTATACCCTTCGTGTCCCTTGTGGTTAAAAAGCAGTAAACCCCACACCATGAAAGACATCACATTTAGCAAAGAAGAATTAGAGCGGTACAGCCGCCACCTGATCATTCCGGAGTTTAACATTGCCGGGCAGCGCAAACTCAAAGCCGCCAAAGTGCTGGTCGTAGGCACCGGCGGACTGGGTGCGCCGCTGCTTTCCTACCTGGCAGCCGCCGGCGTCGGCCATATCGGTATCGTAGATTTTGATACGGTAGACGACAGCAATTTGCAGCGGCAAATCCTGTTCACCGTAGACGACGTGGGCAGACCCAAAGTAGAAGCCGCCGCCGAAAGACTGCGCAAACAAAACCCTTTCGTAAACATCAAAACCTACAACACACAACTGACCTCCGCCAACGCGCTGGAGATCATCCAAGGCTACGATATAGTAGCCGATGGCACGGACAACTTTCCGACCCGTTACCTGGTCAACGACGCCTGCGTGCTGCTGGGCAAAGTAAACGTGTACGCTTCTATCTTCCGCTTCGAAGGGCAACTCTCTGTCTTTAACTACACCGACCGCGAAGGCAGCTTAGGTCCTAACTACCGCGACCTGTTTCCTTCTCCGCCTCCGCCGGGGCTGGTGCCAAGCTGCGCCGAAGGTGGTGTGATCGGTATCCTGCCGGGTATCCTGGGCAGCCTGCAAGCCAACGAGGTCATCAAAGTGGTCAGCGGCGTAGGAGAACCGCTGTCGGGCAAGCTGTTTTTGTTTGACGCCCTCAGCTTTGAAAACCGCACCCTCAAAATCCACCGCGACCCTGAAAACCCGCTCAACGGCAAGAACCCCACCCAGACCGAACTGATTGACTACGAGATGTTCTGCGGCATTCCGTCGGGCGACGAGGCAGGCAGCAGTCATGTCAAAGAACTTACCGTACAGGATTTGTACGAATTGATTCAGGACAAAAAAGATTTTCAACTCATCGATGTACGCGAGCCTTATGAGTATGAGATAGCCAACATAGGAGGCGAACTGATCCCGCTCAACCAGGTAAGCGACGCCGTAGATAAGATCGCTTCTGACAAGCCGGTGGTGGTACACTGCCGCAGCGGCGTTCGGAGCGGCAAAGCCATTGAGCAGTTGGAAAAGAAATATGGCTTTAAAAACCTATACAACCTGAAAGGAGGTATCCTGGCATGGGCCGATGAGATAGACCATGACATGCCCAAATACTGAGATACCTCACCCTGGCACAGGTCTGTGTCCCACAGGTATGTGATGAGCGCGTATGTATGCGTTGCTTGATAACATCGGCTACTTTTTGGTCAAAGGTCGTACCATTGCGCTATTGAATAGTGGTCACCCCTGAGGCAATCACTTGCCAAGTATTGCCCCCTTTCGTCATCCCCAATGACTTCTTCAACTACTAACCACCAACTCTTCCACTACCTGCTTTACAGCCTTCACATTAATGACTGCTTTGCCACACTGAGGACAGCCTTCCAAAGCAACTTCCTGCCGCTCATCAATAGGACCGCTTACCTGGCGGTAAAAACCCTCAACGAAGTGACCGCCAGTTGGATAGAAAAAAGTAAGACCGAAGACCGGAAAATGAAGAATGATGGGAGATAAGAGGTATGAAGTATGAGGTATGAATGTAAAACCCAATTCCTACTTCCCCCTCACCCTATCTTACTCTTTCGGATTTGCAAACAACAGCATATGCCGTCCAAAGGACAAGTTCGGGATTGCAAACGCATCGGCGCCCGATCCCGAACAGCGGTTACGAGGACGTTGATGAGTGCAGCGTAACAGCATTTAAATATCCCCACGCATTATCACTTTAACACCTGAACACTTTAACCCCTACACGCTTTTTGTACGCTTCCTGATGACAGGTCTGATACCCAGGATACGAAGCTTTTCGGGCTGGTCTTTGAAAGCGACGCGGGCAACGCCTTTGAAGCGGCTCATCCAGTCTTG
>JBBSNI010000476.1:0-4185 GCA_038232695.1 Cytophagales bacterium | reverse complement strand
GTGATGGATGCCAAAGCCTCCGGGTTTTTCGTTCAGGGAGAAGTCAGAGATATTGTTTCTTTTAAAACGAAAAATGGTTCACTCATCCTGGTGGCGAAAAATAACATGCCGTTAGAGGTGTTTAAATATTAGTTGATTGTGTTTTATTGATAGACCTCTGGTCTTTTTGATGCCTAAAAGTTTTGTCACATACTAAAATTCAATCTATCTATTATCGCTATATGCTCAGAATCGCTGGTATGTTCGTGATCTCATTGCTTTTCAGCCATATGATTTTTGGCCAAAGCCCTAACGAGAAAAAGTATATCGCCATAGGCGATTCTACTTTAGCCAAATTAGCAGATGAAGCGGTAATGGAAGGAAAGATCACCAACCTTGAAACCCAGGCACCTATTGCAGAAGCTAATATATTGATAGAAAAATTGGAAAAAGGGATCACTACGGGTAAGAATGGCATATACAGAATTGTATTGCCTACCGGCCCGCATCAGATCAGGATTCAGTATGTAGGAATGCAAACGGTGGTGAAGAATATTTTCCTCTACAGTAGCGGGAGACTGGATATAGGGATGCAGGAAGCAACGGTAGATTTGGCTGAAATCGTTGTAGAAGGAAAAGCAGCGGATGAAAACATACGGGAAGTAACGACCGGCATAGAAAAGCTGAGCATCAAAGAAATTAAAACGTTGCCCGCTTTTTTGGGAGAAGTGGATGTGGTCAAAAGTCTGTTGCTGTTGCCCGGCGTACAAACCGTGGGAGAAGGCGCCAGCGGCTTCAACGTACGGGGCGGGAGAACAGACCAGAACCTGGTGTTGCAAAACGGGGCGCCCCTGTTCAACACTTCGCACGTGCTGGGCTTTTTCTCTGTGTTTAACCCGGACATCACAGAAGATTTTTCGCTGTACAAAGGGTTTATTCCTGCCCAATACGGCGGCAGGGCGTCCTCCGTGCTGGATGTGGGCCTAAGAGATGGTAATTATCAGCAGTATAAAGTGCAGGGCGGTGTCGGTCTGGTATCGAGCAGATTAGCCGTGGAAGGGCCTATCATCAAAGTTAAAACTTCCTTTTTAGCCGGCGGGCGCATTTCCTATTCCGACTGGATACTCCGGCAGGTAAAGCAGATCAATGTACGGCAGAGTGCTGCTTCGTTTTACGATATAAACGCTGTGTTATCCCATCGTTTTAGCCAAAAAAGCAATCTCTCTTTGTCTTACTATCAAAGCCATGACTACTTCAGATATTCCAACCAATACGGGTATACTTGGGGAACCCAGTTAGGCAATGTCCGCTGGAAAAACCTGATCGCACCCAATCTGTCGTCGATGTCTACGGCGGTATATGGAGACTACAGCAGTACTTTTTTTGACCCGGAAGGCTTTGACAGCTTTCATTTACAGAATGGCATACAATATCTACAGTTCAAACAAAATTTCCTTTACACCTATTTTGACCAACATACCATCAATGCCGGTACCGAATGGATACGCTATGACAGCAAACCGGAAATCGCTGTGCCCTATGCAGAAACCTCAGCCGTTACGCCCGAACGTATTGAAAAAGAGCAAGGGCGGGAACTGTCTGTGTATGTTAACGACGAAATTGTACTGAATCCCCGGATTTCTGTGGCTGTCGGACTGCGCTACTCGTCCTTTCAAAATGTAGGACCTTATGCTGTCTTGCAGTACCAAAACCAGGTCATTACAGATACCGTGGGTTATGCAAAAGGAGACGTCATCAAACAGTATGGAGGATTAGAACCCAGGGTTGCTGCACGGTTCAGCCTGGGTAAGAGCAACTCGCTAAAGCTCAGCTATAACCGGATGCGGCAGTACATTCATTTAATTTCTAACAGCACCGCTCCTACGCCGGTAGATATATGGCAGATGAGTAACACCTACCTTCCGGCGCAACGGGCAGACAATTTTTCTGTAGGCTATTTTCAAAATTTTAGCGAAAACACCTGGGAAACCTCTGTTGAGTTTTATTATAAAAAAATGGATCATCTGCTGGAGTATAAAGACTTTGCCCGCCTGCTGCTCAACAGCCATCTGGAGACAGAACTGCTGGTCGGGAAGGGCAAAGCCTACGGCAGCGAACTGTATATAAAACGAAACAAAGGCAAGTGGACCGGATGGCTTTCGTATGCGTATACCCGGACGTTTGTACAGGCAAACGGGCAAAATGTTGAGGAAAGCATCAACCGGGGAGACTGGTATCCTGCCAACTATGATAAGCCGCACAACCTGACGCTGGTAGCCCGGCGTCAGCTTGGAAAAGAAGGGGCTTTCGCTACCAACTTCACCTATAGCAGCGGGCGGCCGATCAGTGCTATTGTTTCCAGTTATGAAGCCGGTGGAACCCTGGTGCCTGTATTTTCATTGAGAAATGAGTATCGTATTCCTGACTATTACCGGCTGGACATTTCATTTACCACTGGCAAATTGTTTAGCAAAGGCAAACGTTATAAAGATAATATGTCGTTTTCAGTGTACAACCTGTTGTCAAGGAATAATGCGTTCTCTGTGTTCTATCAGCGTGCAGAAGGTTATTTTATCCCTGTAGCGCATAAGTTGTCGGTACTGGGCGCCGCGTTTCCCGCTATCACGTATAACTTCAGTTTCTGAATGAAAAAAGCATTGGTTCACAGGTTTTTGTACACTGTCATGGTCAGTATGATGATCTTTATATGTGCCGGTTGCGTCGAGGTGATAGATTTTGAAACGGAGCGCATAGGCAACCGCCTCATCGTTGATGGACAAATCACCAACGCTGCGGGTCCACACCAAATGAAGTTAAGCATGACGGCTGATGAGGAAAGGGTACCCATCCCGCTGAGCGATGCTCAAATCACCCTCTTTGATGACACAGGACAGCAGGAAGATTTTGAAGAAACAAAGCCCGGCAACTATACACTGGAAGGTAAGCAGGTAAAAGGGCAAGCAGGGAGGACTTACTACATACAAATTAAATTGAAGGATGGCTCCGTCTACCGCTCCGAGCCGGAGACCATGCCAGGTGTGCTGGCACAGGATTCAGCGTACTACGAAGTGGTAAGAGAAGAAGAAGTAAGCGATTACGGGGTTGTTATCAAAAAGAGGCTGGTGAAGATTTATATGGATTCAGACATTCCCCCCAGTGAGACGCCGTTGTATTTGCGATGGAATGTAGAAGAAGTATTTTCTAACACGACCATCATACCTGGCCCCATTATCACAAAAATTATTTACTGTTATTTCTATGGCTATCCTGATCAACCCAATATCATTCTTTTTAATGGGGAAGAACTACAAGACACAAAGATCGAACGGCAACTTATGGCTTCACGGAAGATTGATTTTTCTTTTCTGGAACGGCATTATTTCAACGTAATTCAATACGCCATAACACCTGACGCTTACCAGTACTGGAACCAGGTCGACCAGGTAACCAACAGCACGGGCTCCATCTTTGATACTCCGCCCGGTCTGGTCCGGGGAAACGTGCATAAGTTAGACGATGATACCGAAGAAGTGCTTGGTTATTTCGGGGCCTCTTTGGTAGACACGACCCGGTTCTTTCTGACAAGGAGAGATATTCCTTTCAACATAGGTTCAACGTGCAATTGTAGAACCTGCCTGGAAATTCCTGGCAGCACTTTGGATAAGCCTGATTATTTTTAGACCATCAATACAGAAAGTTTGAGACTACTTTACATGAGGAAAAAAGTTTAAACACAAAGGCACAAAGGTATAGCACAAAGGGCACTAAGATAGTGACCTAAACTTTGTGTCCTTTGTGAATCCCTTGTGTCTTTGTGTTTAAAAAAATCTTCATGTAGAGCGGTTTGAGACAACAAAAATGACTTGTTACCATGAATCATCACAAATTATCCCGGTTTATCTTTGAAATGAAAGGGTACCTACTATATTTTGTACTCATTGTGTTTTTTGCAGCAGCCTGTAAGCGTACATCCGAGTACGAAAGAATAGTAGAGACAGAACTGTCCAAGGGCGTTGTCAACGACAGCCTGTTCTTAGGCATTCAGTTTGGCATGACTTCCAAAGAGTTTTTTGCCCACTGCTGGACACTCAACAAGCAGGGTTTGATCCAGCAAGGCACCCAAAATACCACAGTACTCTACCAGGTAGATAATCTCAAACATCCGGCTACGATGGAATTTTATCCTGATTTTTACGAAGACAAGAT
>JBBSNI010000475.1:0-4185 GCA_038232695.1 Cytophagales bacterium | reverse complement strand
GACCGGCAACGCCACCCACATACATATCGTCTTTGCCATCACCATTCACATCTCCTTTAGCCATGCAGGGGCCGGAGAATGAAATGGGGTTGACCATGAGCGGCTGCCGCTTAAAATCATTGACATTAGAAGGCTTGTGTGCAAAAGCTACGGGAGATTTTATTTTTGCAAACAGGGGCGCAACTTCAGGTGTCTTTTTGTACTTATTTTGAGCGTTAGCTTCCGTCAGAGTAATGCGCTGATCCGCGTTGATCTGCCGAAGTATTTGCTGCTTTCCACCGGGCCATACGATTCGCAGCGAATCTATCCTGTCAGCCTTACCCAAGCCGAAGTGCAGAGAAGGCGCTACGCTGGACTGATAGCCCCGCGTAGGCATTTGTTCCAGAAACTGCTTTTGCTCTCCATGATATAAAGTGACCTGCGCCCCAAGTCCATACGTATTCAAGCCGGAGCCTTTCAGGACTACTTGCAGGTAATGATGTTGTTGTTTGTCCGAATCGTTACGAAAAATAAAAGCGGGTTGATTGATGTTGCTCACCACCAGTTCCAGGTCTCCATCGTGGTCGAGGTCGGCGAAGGCGGCGCCGTTGCTGTTGGAGGGCGTCTGCATACCCCATTCGCGGCTCATGTTGGTAAAGGTGTAAGCCTGGTTTGGATCGCCTCCGTTGTTTTTATAGATATAATTAACCACGTTGGAGGAAGGTATCTGGTGTACCAGTTCCAGCACATCCTGGCGCAGCAAATTTCCCTGGTGATTGTGCAGAAAGTCGCCCATGTACTTCATAAAATCCATGTTGGTAAAATCCCGCACGTAGCCGTTGGTGACAAAAAGGTCTTTCCATCCGTCGTTGTCAAAATCGGCCAACAGGGGCGCCCAACTCCAGTCGGTATTGGAAATGCCCGCCATCTGGCCTACTTCACTAAATTTGTCATTCCCCTGGTTGATCTGTAGCATGTTGCGCATGTATTGGTAATAAAAACCAACTTTCAGGTTGAGGTTAAACTTCTCATAATTGTCGGGAGCAAACAGCAGTTTCTGACGCATATTGTCTTCCGGCAGCATATCCAGCGTGTAGACATCGGGCAAAGCGTCGTTGTTCACGTCGGCTACATCATTGCCCATAGAAAAATGCGAGGTATGTCCGAAATAGTCTTTTAGCTTATCATCGAAAGTCCCATCTCCATTATTAATGTACAGATAATCAGGGATGGCGTAGTCGTTGGAAATATAAATATCGGGCCAGAGGTCTCCGTTGATGTCGGACACACCGGCGCCCAGCCCATAGGTAAGGGCGGAACTGCTGATGCCTGCCTGTTGGGTGATGTCAGTATAATAAGGCTTGCCTTGTTTCAAATCATTTCTAAAGAGCCGGACGCCGCTGGTAGGATGCTCCTTTTTGAGCATTTCGGCCGTACTTCCCTCGTCGAGCACCGGCAGGGGTACTGGGCTGTGGTTGAGCAGAAACATATCCAGGTCGCCGTCGCGGTCATAGTCAAAGAATACGGCCTGTGTGCTGGTTGCGGGGCTGGCTAATCCGTAGGTAGCGGCTTCTTCTGTAAAACGGGGTATACCTGATGAATCTGCGCCCTGATTGATAAAAAGCTGGTTGGTTCTGTTTTCAGGACGCACATTGCCAGAGTAGCAAACGTATATATCCAGCAAACCGTCGCCATTCACGTCGGCCATGGTGACGCCGGTTGTCCAGGGGGTATTTCTGCCGGCAACACCCGCCTCCCGGGTCACATCCTGAAATTGGAGCGTCTTGCCTTCCTGCTTGCCAAGATTCAGATAAAGCCGGTTGGGCGTCATATTTCCGGTAAAATAAATATCTTCCCAGCCATCACCATTGACGTCGCCGATGGCCACGCCGCCACCGGTGTAGAAGTATTCATAGGCCAGCACATTAGTATTGAGCCCTTCCGTGAGTTGGTTGTTAAAATCTACATGCGTTTGCCCGGCAGGCAGTGCCGTGAAAAGGGGCGGAACAGCGGATGTTGAATCGGAAGTAGTTTGTTCCTGCTGCTCGGGTTTTTGCTCACAGGCCGTCCAGAGGAGCAGAGAACAGCACATAATCAGGTATTTTGTGTATGGTCTGTGGGGACACAGACCATGGGTGGTAAGGGGTTTGTTTTTAATCCCTGGTTTGTGTCTCCACAAACCGAAAACGCCCGATAGGAGGTACGATAAGCAAGGCAGCTTGCTTAGTTTTTCAATAAACCAGGTCAAAGTAAAAGGTAGTTAGGTGGGTGTTAAAATAATAAATCTATGCCGGTATCTGACAACCAGCATAGATTTAAAATAATTTACAAAAATGCAAAATTAATATCCCGGGTTCTGCACCAATTTTTCGTTCCGGTTTATTTCATCCCTTGAGATAGGCAGATAATACATCTTATCCAGCCACAAGCGGTTTTCTATGCCCGGATCTATGTTTAGCGGCGTATATTCGTAGTTGTAGATCGCCGGGTCATAACGGTAAAGACTCACTGACTCTCCTGGCTCGAACGTACCGATAATGCTGATAATACCTGCCTTTTCTCCCAGCGTCGTGGGGGCGATCATCCAGCGGCGGGCATCGTGGTAACGCTGCTCTTCGTACATCATCTCCACGCGA
The DNA here is from genome assembly GCA_038232695.1 of Cytophagales bacterium. Taxonomy (GTDB): domain Bacteria; phylum Bacteroidota; class Bacteroidia; order Cytophagales; family Cyclobacteriaceae; genus JAJNNC01. The sequence continues at coordinate 1,570 of JBBSNI010000475.1, read as the reverse complement.
CGCTCGTTGCGATATTGCTGCCGCAAGGCATCGCCGGTTGCCGTAATGGCTGGCATTCCGGCACGGTAACGTATCTTATTGAGCCACGCTTTGGCCTCATCATCCTGCCCAAGTTCTATACAGGCTTCTGCGTAGTTAAACACCGCTTCGGTATAGCGCAGCACCGGCCAGGGCACTTCCTGCCAGGTGTTCTGATCTATAATAGCCGGGTCTGGATTTAAGAACTTGCGCATATAATAGCCGGTACGGGTTCCGTTCCAGTCTTCTACCGAGCTTTGACGGGAATCCAGCCCAAAGTAATTGATCACCTCTCCATCCTGCATCAGTTCATACTGGCCGGTTTGTATCTCGTTGAACGGGTCTTTGGCAGCTACATCCGGGGTACGGGGCTTCCAGTCGGCACCGTCGTACAGGATGCTGGCATAAAAGCGGGGATCGCGGTTATTATAAGGCATGGCAGCGTGTTCCGGGTTGCTCCAGTCGAAAGTAGAACCATCCATCATCTCATAGTCATCCACCATATTTTGTACCGGCGTATTGCCAGCCCAGTTGTGGTAGCCGTTGGGACCATTGTACAAACCGATTCGACCGCCGTTTTCAGTCTTGGCGTTGATGAAGTAGCGGGCAAAGATCAATTCTGTCTCTCCGCCGTTCATAGCCAACGAGATGTTCATATAGTTGGTTTGTCCTTCTTCGGCCGTGGCAGGCGCTGCCAGATCGAGCATGTAGCCATAGCCAGTCTCATCGAGCACGGCTTTGGCGGCATCTTTAGCAAGTTGCCAGCGCTGTGCCCTATCGCCACTGGTATAGCCTATCACCTCGGGAGTGGCATAAGCGGCAATTACTTCCGACTTGGTGCTGGCCGTAGGGATGTCACGTAGGTCGCTGGCCGCATAGATCAGGATACGGGATTTCAGGGCCAGGGCGGCTGTTTTGGTGGCTCGTCCGGCAGCCAGGGCTTTGCCATCCAGCAACTGGGCTGCGGCATCACAGTCAGCGACGATGAAGTTCACACATTTTTCAAAGGTATTTCTGGGCAAAGTGTAATCCTCTTCCCCCAATTCGTAAGCACGATCCACCAGCGGAAAACTTCCGTAGTAGCGCAGTAACTGCTGATAGAAATAAGCGCGCATAAAAAGGGCTTCTCCTTTTAGCCGGTCTACCAAATCAGGATTCTCAAAACCAGGCTCTTCCAGGTTTTCCATCGCCAGATTAGTTGCCCGGATTCTGCCGTACATGTTGGGCCAGTTCAAGGTATTATTGACCCAGCCAATATCGGCAGGATTGGTACGGGCTTCCGTGATGGTATTGATGCCCCGGCCCGGGTGTGTAAAGATGGCTTCATCGGTAAGAGAAGCCACCATTTGCTCATCAAAGCCGCCGTTGCCCAAACCGTTATAGATTTCCGTTACGAAAGCTTCGGCAAGGCCAGCATCAGACCAAACCGCGTTTTCCGAGACTTCACCCAAAGGTTCGGTGTTGACAAAATCATCGTTACAGCCTGTAGCCAGCACAAGGGCAGCCATCAACGACAGGGATATGTTTTTTATAATATTCATTTGCTTCATGG
>JBBSNI010000474.1:0-4215 GCA_038232695.1 Cytophagales bacterium | reverse complement strand
GCGCTGGGATTTCTCAGAGATGCGAGGAAAGAAGGTTCAGGGCGAGGGGCAACTGGAATTCTATACCCATGCCGTGCAGCGGCTTCGTGAGAATCCAAAAGATTTCGGAGAGGTACGTATCTGTGAGATCACCGGCGGAGAAAAGAACTGGCAGGAGGCGCAGGTGACCCATCAGGGATTATTACAAGGAAAGCCTTTCGAGGAGGTGATTCAATGCACAGACCATTGTCGATACACCCGTTGCGCCGGGCTATGGCAGCAAGACTACTGTCACGATCTCTCAGCCGGTGTTGCAACGCCTGTTGGATGGAAAAACCTTCGGACTGGCTATGCTGCCACTCGGTTTGATCAACGCTTCCCTGCTGGCACACGAACCGGAAGGCGGCAGGTACGCCGCACGGTTGCGGTTTAACATGCTTCCTTAATCATGCTATATCTAAAAACCGAATATTTTTGAAAAGATGACCTATATAAAGAACATGCCTGCTTATTGGCTTTTGTTATGGTGGATAGGGTTTACTGGCCTTTTTTCCTGCACCTCATCCCCCAGTAAGCCAACGCAGGCACTGACCGCAACCGTGCAGGTGCCCGAAGGTTTTACAGTGGAAATGGTAGCAGGCCCCGACCTGGTAGATTATCCTATGTTTGGTACGGTAGACGAGACCGGAAGGCTCTTCCTTTTTGAATCTACCGGCAATGTTTACGAGAAAACAGAAGACGCCATCAACAACCCACAATTTCGTATTAACCTGCTGGAAGATGCGGACGGAGATGGTATATATGACAAAAGCACCATCTTCGCAGACAAGGTAGGCTTCCCGCAAGGGGGCGTTTTTTACAAAGGCAGTCTCTATGCCTCGTCTGCGCCAGACCTGCTCAAATTTACCGATACCGATGGAGATGGCGTAGCAGACAAACGGGAAGTACTGCTCTCCGGATGGGTACTCAACGTAAATGCCAACAGCCTGGTCGGACCGTTTATGGGACCGGACGGCTGGCTCTACTTGACCAGCGCCATCATGGGTTTTGATGTGACGACCCAAGAAGGTGAGCGCCTTAAAGGAGAGACTTCCCGTATCTGGCGGGTGCGCCCCGACGGCTCCGGTCTGGAGTGGATATCGGCAGGAGGTATGAACAACCCGGTGGAACTAACCTTTACAGAAGCCGCCGAGCCTATCGGTACAGAAACCTACTTTACCGAACCTAAGGCAGGACAACGGGATGCGCTGGTCTACTGGACAGAAGGGGGCGTCTACCCCAAACCAAACAACAACATCGCCCGCGACAGTCTCGTTCGCACCGGTGAACTGATGCCGGTGGTCTCCAAGTACTCCCGGGTAGCTCCTTCAGGTATCGGCCGCTACCGCCATACCATGCTGGGTGAGGATTTTCAGGACAATCTGTTCAGTGCCCAGTTCAACACCCACCGCGTCCTGCGGCATCAACTGTTTCGGGAGGGCGCCTCATTTCGTACGGAAGATGAAGTCTTTTTCTGGTCAGACCATGAGGATTTTCACCCGACTGATGTGCTGGAGGATGGGGATGGCAGCTTGCTGGTGGTAGAGACAGGGGGCTGGTTCATTAAGGGCTGCCCGCTTTCGCAGGTATCCAAGCCGGAACTGGAAGGCGCTATCTACCGGGTGCGCCGTAAGGGGGCAGCCAAAGTGGAAGACCCTTATGGGAATCAAATACAGTGGGCGTCTCTGCCACCGGCAACAGTGGCTGAATATCTGCAAGACCCGCGACCCTTTGTCCGCGACAGGGCTGTGGAGTCGCTGGTAGACCGGGGGGCTGCCGCTGCCGGGGTGCTTGCAGAGGTGCTGCGTACTTCAAACGCTGAGGACGTACGCACAAAAGCTGTTTTTGCCCTCTGTCGTATCGGCACAGCCGAATCGCTTGGCTCAGTGCGCATGGCGATGGACGATGCCCACCCCGAGGTACGCATAGCGGCTGCACGTTCGGCAGGGTTGTCAAAGGATGCACAGTCCGTTGGTAAGCTGATGGAAATAGTTCGCAAGGGCGACCCAGGCGTACGACGACAGGCGGCTACAGCCTTAGGACAGATCGGCGATACGCAGGCCATACCAGCCTTGTTGGCTGCTGCCGAAGGTACGGACGATCGATTCGTTGAACACGCCATCATCTATGCGATGATTTCTTTAAATCAACCGGATATGGTAAAAGAAGGGCTGGCACATGCTTCACCCGATGTACAGGAAGCGGCAATCATCGCCCTGGATCAGATGCCGGACACTCCTTTGCAGGCAAACCAGCTTATCCCGTTTCTGACCAGCAAAAACGAAAAGTTGCAGCGCACCGCACGTTGGGTAGCGTCTCACCACCCTGAGTGGTCGGAACACATGATGGCCTTCTTACGAATCCGTTTTCAGCAGGACACGCTGCCGGAGGATGAGCGTATGTTGCTTAGCGATATGCTGGTTTCGTTTTGCGGAGATACCCACATGCAACAGTTCATGGCTGAGCAAATGAAGGGGGCGTCAGCAAAGCGCAGACTGTTCCTGCTGGATGCTATGGCTGCCTGTAAGGTGGAAGAAACGCCGCAGGTCTGGGTAAAACAGATCGGAGAGCAACTGACTTCTTTTCACGATCCCCAGGTGCAGGCCCGGGCACTGGAAGTCGTGCGTCTGCGTGGTATTACCTCGCTCACAAAGCCTCTCCTACAAGTCGCTGATAACCCCAAAAGTGCAGCGGAGCTGCGCATCGGGGCAATGGGTGCGCTGCTGGAAGTGACGCCGACGCTTACAGACCGGCATTTTACTGATCTATACCAGGAGTTGCAGGCAGATCAAGTGGCTACCCTGCGCCAGCAGGCCGCTTCCGTGTTGGGGCAGGCCAAACTTTCAGAAGCACAGCTACTCAAACTTGCTAACGAATACCTGCCGGAGGCCGATGCCTTCATACTACCGCGCCTGATGACCGTTTTCCGGGGAGCATACAACAGCGAAACCGGCAAGGCACTGGCCTTGGCGCTGATGGACTCAAAAAGCCTGGATAGCTTCAGCGAAGAAAATATACAGCGCCTATTTGCGGACTATCCTGCCGGCGTTAAGCCTGCGGTGCATGAACTTATCACAAAGCTGCATGAAGCGCAGGCAGGCTGGATCGCCTCCGGGCATTGGAAAGCCACATTACAGAGGGCGATCTCGAGCGGGGACGTACCCTGTTCTTCGGCAAGGCCATCTGCTGGACATGCCACACCCTGGGAGCCGAGGGTGGGAATCTGGGGCCTGATCTGACCTCTATCCAGCGCGACCGGTCGGCGCATGACCTGCTGGAAGCCATTGTCTATCCGGGTGTGAGCTTTGTACGCGAGTACGAAACCTGCCGTGTGAAGACCAAAGAGAATGCTTATACCGGTATCATTCAGCAGCAGACACCTGATGCTATTGTGCTGGGTACCTCTCCGCAAACCTCTGTTCGTATCCCCCGGAAGGAAATTCTTTCTACAGAGATTCTGGATGTTTCTATGATGCCCCAAGGCTTGGACCAGTTGCTCACAGACCAGGAGATGGCAGATCTCATGGCCTTCCTTCTTGGCCAGGACCAGGACCCTGAAACCGATGCAGACATCCTGCGCTGATGTCAATGAACACATTAAACCCTTACACGACGATGATGAAACGCCGCACCTTTTTCAAGAACAGCTTATTGGCCGGAACTGCCATGCTTTCGGAAGCCACCATGCCAGCAGTGGTACCGGCACCGGCATCAGCAAAAAGGGGAAGCCCCTTTACTATGAAATTTTCCCCGGAGTTTGGCATCTTCGCTGATATTGCCGGCAAAGACCCGGTAGCGCAGATCAAGTGGGGGCATGAACAGGGATTCAGCGCATGGGAAAATACCATGCTCAAGAACAGACCGGTAGAAGAGCAGGAGCGCATCAGCAAGACTGTCCAGCAGCTTGGAATGGAATTTGGCCAGTTTGTAGGAACCCTGACTTTTTCAGAGGTAACCTTTGCGGGCAGAGACCAGGAACTCAGGGATAAAGTGCTGGATGAAGTGAGGGCATCTGTTGAAATAGCCAAAAGGATGCATACCAAATTTGTGCATAACGTACTGGGTGCTGCCGACCCCAGGCTTCCCTGGGATTTCCAGATGGCCAATGCTACCGAATTACTGAAGCGTATTGCGGAAATCTACGAGCCTCATGGCATCGTGATGGTGATGGAATCCATGAACCACAAGATTGATCAT
>JBBSNI010000473.1:0-4223 GCA_038232695.1 Cytophagales bacterium | reverse complement strand
GCTGGTTGGAGTGGATACAAAAGTCAAAGACCGCCCGGACCTATTGATTTGCTAACAGGTCTACAGAGATTTAACGAAAGATTTCAAGGCTATAAACTGGCTAAAAATGACTCTACATAAATGTGTATATACTCTAGGTGGAGACACAGACCTGGGGTAAAAGGGTGAAAAGACATAAGGTGAGGACTTGGGGTAAGAGACTTGCTACGGCAAGATGCCCCCGTTTGTTTTACACTCAAATAAATAGCGATGGTGCCTTGAATTTTATCTGGAAAAGAAAGGGACTAAACCCCAGTCGGCCATATAGCTGTCGTAGTATTCTATCCGGACGTTTTTTCCTTCGCTTCGTACCTGTGGCATAAAGTGGTCTGTGTAACCGGCAAGCGGCGGGCGGGCAGGTGCATCCTTGCGCAACGGGGCAGAGGCAGGATGAGCGATTAAGTTATGTGGCTGTGATTCTTTTTTTGATGCATTTTCCATCGTTCTTTCGTTTAAAGGTAGATAAACAACCCGCAGGGGTAATACCTATCTGCGGGTTTAAGTTAGTCAGTGCTATTTCCCGGTTTGTAACCTGAGTTTGCTGTCGCTCGCCGGAAAAGGCGGCATATATACGGCAAAAGAGGCTGTTTTAGATCGTTTACTTTTACTTTTTTATAATGCTGTTAACAAATAAAAAAGCTATTCGTCCTATGAGGACAACCTTTGAGTCATATGTTTCGCACCCAAAAGTTGCAAATAAATAATGTAATTTCCAAGCAGTAAACATCAAAAATATTAAACTTTTTGCTAAAATAGTTATTATTTGTATTTTATCCTGAACACATACTGCTGCCAGGCCTATAGCGCAGTAAAAATAGGACTGCCAAACAGATAGTTATTTTAACTTCTGTAAATAATTCAGAATAAAAGGATTTGAAAAGATAAAAATAATCTTCCAGGCTGGTCAGGTACGCTTGCTGCCCGGGATCATCACGCCCAGACCGCCATCGATGCGGTAGGCTTGCCCAGTGATGAAGGCGGCTTTGTCGCTGCACAGGTAGGCAATAAACTCGCCCACTTCCAGGGGCTGGGCAATGCGCCGGGTCAGGTGCATGTCCACACACTCCTGGTATACCGTATCCGGGTTGGGCGACTGGGCAAAGCCCCAGCGGAGCATAGGGGTATCTACGGAGCCGGGGCATACGGCCACACAGCGTACCTGGGGCGCATAGTCTACAGCGATGCTGCGGGTAAGACCCAGCATGGCAGTCTTGGAAGTCACATACGGACCTACGTTGTACTGCGTGAGCATCGCCTGTACGCTCGATACATTCACCACCACCCCTTTGCCTGCCCGGAGCATGTGCGGGATGGTATGTTTGGCACAGAGGAAAGCGCTTTTCAGGTTCACGTTCATCACCAGGTCCCACTCTTCTTCCGTAGTCTCCGTCACGGTAGAGTACCGCTGGATACCCGCATTGTTGACCAGGTAGTGGATCGCGCCGAACCTGTCGACACCCTGCGCTACGGCTTGTGCTACTTCCTGCTCTTTGGACACGTCGCAGCAGACAAAGAGGGCGCGGCTTCCACCGGCGGCTTCCAGTTTTCTGCCGTTTTCCTCGTCCATGTCCAGGATCAATACGTTGGCACCCTCGCGCAGCATTACTTCTACGCTGGCGGCACCGATGCCTTTGCTTCCGCCCGTTACTACAGCGGTTCTATGTTGATGTTCCATTGCGATAAAGTAACGTATTTTTTCAAAGCCGTCCAATGAAGGATAAGAGAAAAGTTAGAAGACAGAAGACGGAAGATGGCAGATAGAAGTTAAGTATAAGGATGAACAGATAAGTACAGAGGCTTCTGCCAGCTTCGCTTTTTGTTAGCTGGATAATTTGCCTAAATTGAACCCCGATCAAACCAAGAGAATATGATACTACAACGCCTAAAACAGCTTTACATCGCATCCGTCGTCCTTCTTTCCTGCTTAGCCTGCACCAGCACACCGGCTTCAGAGGGTGAAAACAAATTAGCTGACACCCAACAGTCCCAACGCCCTAACATCATCTTTATCCTTGCCGACGACCTGGGCTATGGCGATGTAGGCGTGTACGGACAGCAGCAGATACAGACGCCCCGCATCGACCAGATGGCACGGGAAGGCATTCGGTTTACCCAGTTTTATGCAGGCTCTACCGTCTGCGCACCCTCCCGCAGTGTGCTGATGACCGGGCAGGATACCGGACACACCCGCGTACGGGGCAATGCCGGCAATGAAGACATTTCGCGCCAGTCGATTCGTGCGGAAGATATTACGGTTGCCGAAGTGCTTCAAAAGGCAGATTATAAAACGGCTTTGACCGGTAAGTGGGGACTAGGAGAAATTGACCAGCCGGGAATGCCGTTAGACCAGGGTTTTGATACGTTTTTTGGTTACCTCAACCAGGTACATGCCCACAACTATTACCCGGAATTTCTGTGGCGCAACCGGGATACGGTACGTCTGGACAATGTTGTAAAAAGATCGACACGAAGTTACGGCAACTTTACAGGCGGCTATGCGACCAAAAAAGTGGCATACAGCCACGACTTATTTGCCCGGGAAGCTTTACAATTTATTGAAAAGAACCAGGAGGAGCCCTTTTTCCTGTACCTGGCCCTGACCATACCGCACAGCAACAACGAAGCCGGGAAAGAAGGCATGGAAGTGCCAAAACAGGGCGTTTATGCCGACAAAGACTGGCCCGAAGCCCAAAAGAACATGGCGGCGATGGTCACCCGTATGGACGGCGATGTAGGCCGGATCCTGGATGCGCTGAAATCTTATGGCATAGATGAAAACACAATCGTTGTCTTCACCTCCGACAATGGTCCGCACCTGGAAGGAGGCAATGATCCTGACTTTTTTGACTCTAACGGGCCGCTACGGGGTACCAAACGCGCCCTGTACGAAGGCGGCATCCGGGTGCCGTTTGTTGTACGCTGGCCCGGTCATGCCCCGGCAGGCACCACCTCGGACCACATCGGCTACTTCGGCGATATGATGGCTACCTTTGCAGACATAGCCGGTGTATCATCCCCCGAAGATATTCAAAGTATCAGCATCCTTCCCACCCTGCGAGGCAATACCCAGGAGCAAAAAAAACACGATTACCTTTACTGGGAGTTTTATGAGCAGGGCTCCCGGCAGGCCGTTCGTATGAACCAGTGGAAAGGCATCCGTCAGCCCATGTTTACCGGAGATATTGAACTATACAATCTGGAAAATGACCTGGAAGAGCAACAAAACGTAGCGGCGCAGCATCCGGAGGTGGTCAAAAAGATTCGAGATATTATGGAAAAGGCACCCGAACCTTCTCCTCTGTGGGCTATCAAAAGATAAAACGATGAGCGACTGGCATTTACAACAAAAGAAAGCAATTGTTACGGGCGCTACCCAGGGCATTGGCAAAGCTATCGCAGAAGAAATGCTGCTATTGGGTGCAGAAGTGATCCTGGTGGCCAGAGACGACGAAACTTTGCAGCAACGTATCAAGGAATACCAAGCAAAAACCTGGAAAGCCTACGGCGTAGCCGCAGACATGGCTACCGAAGAAGGCAGAAATGCGCTACTGCACTACTGCCAGCAGCGTTGGAACAGTGTAGATATACTGGTCAACAACGTGGGAAGCAATATCAGGAAGCCTACGCTGGACTACACGCTGGAAGATCTGCGGTGGGTCATGCAGGTCAACGTAGAATCTGCCTTTGCCCTGTCACAGTTGTTTTATCCGCTGCTGAAAAAGCCGGGCGGCACGATCATCAATATGTCGTCTATTTCCAGCCAGACAACCGTTGGGCTTACCACAGCGGCTTATTCCATGTCCAAAGCAGCCATGGAGCAGATGACCGACTACCTGGCTGTCGAGTGGGGAAAAGAAGGTATCCGTGTCAACTCCGTGCATCCCTGGTATATCAAAACGCCCCTGACCTCCGGCATACTGGAAAATGATGTTTTGCGGGAGAAGATCGTGGCTGCTACTCCTTTAGGTAGGGTCGGTACGCCCCAGGAGGTAGCCAAAGTAGTCGCTTTCCTGGCCATGCCCGTCGCTTCTTACCTGAATGGCGTCAACCTTGCTGTAGACGGAGGCTTTTCAAAGGTGGGTATTTAGGGGTTAAGGTGTTCACGTAGCCTTGACATCAGGAGTTGATTACTTTGACATATTTTTACTTGAGTATTGAGCCTTGAGTGCGCCCGGCGCCCGGTT
>JBBSNI010000472.1:0-4250 GCA_038232695.1 Cytophagales bacterium | reverse complement strand
CATACTGCCCCGATTTGGTCTTTTTTGGCGCCTCGATGAGTTTGAGTTTATCAAAAAGGATTTCACCCAATTGTTTGGGGGAGCCTATGTTGAATTCTGCCCCAGCAGCCTGAAAGATTTCCTGCTCTATGCGCAGAATATCCCGGGTCAGCTCGCCTGAAAGCTCCTGCAGGGTAGGCTGGTTGATGGCCACGCCCTCGTACTCCATAGAAGCCAGCACCTGCACCAGCGGCATTTCTACCTCATGGAAAATCCTGGATAGCCTCTCATCTTTGCTGAGTTCTTTTTCAAAAATCTCTTTCAGCTTAAAGGTCACATCGGCATCCTCTCCGGCGTATTCAGCGACTGTTTCCGGCGGAATGTCGCGCATATTGCCCTGTCCTTTCCCCTTTTTTCCGATCAGGCTTTCTATGGGCACGGTCTTGTATTTCAGATAATTTTCTGCCATGACATCCATCCCATGCCCTGTTTCGGGGTCGATCAGGTAGTGGGCGATCATGGTGTCGAACATAGTACCGTGCACGTCGGTGTTATACTTTTTGAGCACCAGGATGTCAAACTTCAGGTTTTGTCCAATTTTCAGAATAGCTTTATTTTCCAGCAATAGTTTGAATTCCTGCACAATGACACGGGCTGCCTGCGGGTCTTCAGGCACGGGTACGTAGAAAGCCTTACACTTTTCGCAGGCAAAAGCCAGTCCGACCAGTTGCGTCTCCAGCGCATCCAGGCTGTCGGTTTCCGTGTCAAAGCAGAAAGAGGATTGTTTTTCCAGCAACCGGACAAGCTCCTGTCTTTTTGCCGGTGTATCCATCAATTGATAGTCATGCGCTACGCTGGTGATGTCCTCTAAGTCGCTGGGAAGCAGTTCAGGGATCGGGGCATCTTCTGCAAACAGTCCCATCTGCGGTTGGGCAGCATTATTTTCCTCGCCCAGCACGCGGCGGGTCAGGGTACGAAACTCCAGTTCCTGAAAAACCCTGCTCAAAGCTACCCGGTCGGGCCCGCTGTAGCGCAGGGCTGCTTCATCAAAATCAATAGGAACGCCGATGTGGATGGTGGCCAGTTCTTTAGACATTAGACCCTGCTCGCTAAACTCAATGACTTTTTCCCGCTGCTTGCCTTTGAGTTCGTCGGCATGGGCGATCAGGTTTTCTACCGAACCATATTCTTCTATGAGCTTAACAGCCGTCTTGGCACCGATGCCGGGAATGCCCGGAATGTTATCTACCGCATCGCCCTGCAGACCCAGGATGTCGCGCACCTGGTCTACGCGGCGGATGCCGAACTTTTCCAGCACCTCTTTCACGCCCAGAATATCCACACTGTTGCCCATGTAGGCAGGTTTGTACAAATAAATACAATCTTCTACCAATTGGGCAAAATCTTTATCAGGCGTCATCATATACACGGTAAACCCCTTGGTGGCCGCTTTCTTGGCAAAGGTGCCGATGATGTCGTCTGCCTCAAAGCCATGCCGCTCGAGCACGGGAATATTAAAAGCCCTCACAATATTTTTAACGACCGGGATAGCCACCCGTATATCTTCGGGCTGCTCCTGCCGGTTGGCTTTATAGGCCTCGAACTGCTCATGGCGGAAGGTAGGCGCGCTGGTATCAAAGGCAACGGCGATGTGGGTGGGCTTTTCTTTGGTAATAACTTCAAAAAGGGCGTTGGTAAAACCCAGTGCTGCCCCGGTATTGACGCCTTTTGAGTTGATCCTGGGATTCTTGCTGAAAGCAAAATGAGCGCGGTAGATCAACGCCATCGCATCGAGCAAAAACAGTTTTTTGTCCGGTGTATTCATGTGGTCAAAATTATAAATAAACCCGCACTATTTGTACCCTGCCGGATATTTCTTTGCCTGCCGGGCAATATCAGCCGATAGCGGGCACGTTAAAGTGCAGGTCATGGATATATAAGTTGTGAGATCATCGCATTATTTATAGCTTTGCCCCCAATTTGGGGCTGTTGGCTCCCTGATTATGATTTTATTTATTTAACCTATGTTTGTCAGGGCTTTTTTTGTAAGCATACTCATTCTCTTGTTGTATCAACTGCCCCCGGCACAGGCGCAAAATTCTGATCTCCTGCAGCGGGATCTCAGCGAGGTACGGGCAGACCAGGTCAGCGACGAGCAGATTAGGCGTTTTTTGCAGTATGCCGAAACCCAAAACCTGGCAGACCCGCAGATTGAGTCAGGGCTGCTGGCCAGAGGGATGTCCGGCGTAGAGGCTGGAAAACTCCTGCGCAGGATACGCCAGCTTCGTGCTACGGGCGGACAACAGCCTGCGGCAAGAGCCTCACGCGCTACGCAGTCCGATACACTCAGAACGCGGCAAAGCCAGCGGGACACTTCCCTGGATGCAGCCTTGAGCGAAGAGGAAAAAAAGATTTTCGGCTATGAGCTTTTCAACAACAACGAACTCACCTTTGAGCCCAGCCTCAACATGGCCACCCCACAAAATTACCAGGTCGGCCCGGGCGACGAACTGATGGTCAACATCTGGGGCGCTTCGCGCCAGACCTACAACCTGGAAGTCAACCGCGACGGCACGGTAATCGTCGACAATTTGGGTCCTATCTATGTCAACGGTTTGTCTATTGAAGAAGCCTCCAAGCGCATCAAAAATCGCCTGACAGAAATCTATGCCGGGCTGCGCTCAGACCGGGAGCGCCCTGCCAACACCTTTGCCGAGATCACCCTGGGGCAGGTGCGCAGCATCAAGATCACCATTGTGGGCGAAGTGCGCAAGCCTGGCACCTACACCCTGCCTTCGGTAGCGACGGCTTTCAATGCCCTTTACCTTTCGGGCGGGCCCAGCGTCATTGGTTCTTTCAGGGACATAGAAGTGGTCAGGAACAACCAGGTAGTCTCCCGGCTGGATGTGTACGACTTTCTGGTAGGTGGAGAAAATACGCAAAATGTGGTACTCAGAGATCAGGACATCATCCGGGTCGTGCCTTACGAAACCCGCATTGAACTCAAAGGAGAAGTCAAACGACCGGGTTATTATGAAATGAAAAAAGAAGAACCCCTGGCCGAAGCCATCCGCTTCGGGGGCGGTTTTACGGATAATGCGTACACCCACCGGCTCAAAGTAACCCGCAAAACGGCCCAGGCCAAGCGGATCGAAGACGTAAAAGGAGAAAACCTGGACAGCTTTATGCCCCGGAATGGCGACGTGGTACAGGTAGATTCTATCCTGGATCGCTTTGAAAACAGGGTAGAAATTGCCGGTGCGGTCTTCCGTCCCGGCGAATACGCCCTGACAGACAGCATGACTTTGATGAGCCTGATCAACCGGGCCGAAGGGCTGCGTGAAGATGCTTTTGTCAAGCGGGTGCTGGTCTACCGCGAAGGAGAAGACCTGGCCACCAAGGTGCTGTCTGCCGACCTGCGTAGTATCATCAGCCGGACGGTTGCTGATATCCCCTTGCAGCGGGAAGACGTCGTGCGGGTGTTGTCGGTCACCGACCTGGAAGAAGAATATAAGGTAGAGATCAATGGAGAGGTGCAAAACCCCGGCAGCTTTCCGTTCATGTACGAGATGAGCCTGGAAGATTTGATTGCCATGTCCGGGGGGCTGAAAGAGTCGGCATCCAAGGCCAAGGTAGAAGTAGCCCGGCGCATCAAAGGATCGCCCGACACCCTGGGCACAGAGCAGGAAGCCCTGGAGACTGCCGAGATCTTCCAGTTTAGCATAGATGAGGACCTGGCGATTGACCCGGCTACGGCGCGCTTCACACTGGAGCCTTTTGATGAAGTATTTATTCGCCGTTCGCCCGGCTACGAAGAGCAAAAGACGGTATATGTGACAGGAGAAGTAAAATACCCTGGCCTGTATGCCATCAAAAACAAAAACGAACGCATCTCTGACCTGATTGCCAGGGCGGGCGGACTCACTTCCTATGCTTACGAAGAGGGCGCCAACCTGCTCCGGCTGAACCCTGATTACTTCGAAGAAAAGGCACTGCGGGAAGAAGCCCTGAGAGATTCGCTGCGGATGCTTCAGCACCAGAGGTATTTTTCGGATCCCAACAGCCCGCAGCCTGTCCTGACCAATACGCCAAATACAACAAACAGGATCAACACCCAGGCTCCCTCTTTCCGGGAATACCTGGCTATAGAGAGTGCGTCTATCCCCAGGTATAAAATCGTAGAGCCGCTGACACAAAGCATTGGCATTGATCTGAAAAGAATATCAGCCAAGCCCAATTCAAGGTACGACATCCGCCTGCTGCCCGGCGAT
>JBBSNI010000471.1:0-4313 GCA_038232695.1 Cytophagales bacterium | reverse complement strand
CGCTGGTGACCTGCAACTGTTGGTAAGAGACGGTGGATTGCTTGGAGGAACAGAGCTTGTTCTTGAAAGTGTCAACGGCTCCAACTTTGTATTGGCAGACGAAGGATTCAGCTTTGAGGACGCCACTTTTCAAACGACCCGCGATGCTTATGCAGCAGGTACACCGGTGACTTCATTAGGAGATGTTCGTGATCTGCCTACCGGTTTGGTATTGATCGTGAAGTTGGCAGATGCAACACCAGGTTCCAGCAGCGAATATGCACTGGTCAGCTTGGAGCAGGTAACCGTAGGATTTGATCTTGCTGAAAGCGAAGTAGCCATTCAATATCGCGTCCGCTAAAAGTATACATATATTTGGCAGAACACTTAGACATATTACCCGCTGGTTGGCAGACCTGCGGGTATTTTTTTGTCTTTTGCTTTACTATATTTGCCCCCGACCGGGCGGCAAACAGATAGGAGTTTGATAGTTTTTTCAAACATCATATCTATTACGTCTGTTCTGAATTTTCTGATTTTTATCTACTCTCGATTTTTATATATGCCTATTGCTATTGCGCTTCATGGAGGCGCCGGAACGATCATCAGAAGTGAAATGAGCCCTGAACAGGAAGCGCGCTACCGCTCAGCCTTGCAGGAAGCGCTGCACATAGGGTTTTACATTTTGCAGCAAAACGGCAGTGCCCTGGACGCCGTGGAAGCTACCGTCAGACACCTGGAAGACTGCCCGCTGTTCAACGCCGGAAAAGGTTCAGTGTTTACCGCCGAAGGCACCCACGAAATGGACGCTTCCATCATGGACGGACGCAACCTCTCAGCCGGGGCGATTGCCTCGGTCAAAGGCGTGAAGAACCCAGTAAGCCTGGCACGGATGGTCATGGAACACTCCGGGCACGTCTTCCTGGCAGGCGAAGGTGCGCTGGCATTTGCCCGGAAGATGCAGTGCGACCCGGCCGACGAGGCTTACTTCTTCGACCAGTTCCGCTACGAGCAGTGGCAAGCCATCCGGCATACCGACCGGTTTCAGTTAGACCATACGGTCAAGCCTAAAGACAGCCTGGGTACGGTAGGCGCGGCAGCCTGCGACCAGCAAGGTCATGTAGCAGCGGCTACCTCTACCGGCGGCATGACCAACAAGCGGTGGGGGCGTATCGGCGACAGCCCGGTGATTGGCTCAGGCACGTATGCGAACAACCGCACCTGCGCCGTCTCCTGCACCGGCAGCGGCGAATACTTCCTGCGTGGAGTAGTCGCCTATGATGTGTCCTGCCTGATGGAATACAAAAACTACCGCCTGGAAGAAGCTTGCCGGGAGGTCGTCCATACCCGTCTGACAGCCCTGGGCGGCGATGGCGGCCTGGTAGCCGTCGATGGTCAGGGGCAAATGAGCCTGGTCTTCAATACAGAAGGGATGTACCGGGCTTGTAAAGATACAGAAGGGGAAACTGTGGACATTTACAGATAAGAAAAGAGAAGCGAGAAGTTAGAACTTTGTACTTCCTATCTTTATACTTTGTCGGTTAATCCCTAAGAAGCAAATCTTATAATGAGCTTTCCTTGAGCATTGAGTATTGAGTGTTTAAAAATATTCAACCGGGCGCCGGGCGCACTCAATATTCAACATTCAATACTCAAGTAGAAAAATAGAAAGTAGAACTACTTAGTCTAATGTAGCAGCCAACTCTATCGCCACGCCTGCCAGGGCTTTGGAGACGAGGCAATTAGCTTTGGCGATGTCAGCCTGTTTTTTGAAGTCTTCCTCGCTCATATCCGGTACGCTGGCGTGGGTAGTCAGCTTTACTTTACTGATCTGGAAGCCTTCTCCGGCTTTGTCTAAGTGTACCTGGGCATCGGTTTTTACGCTTTTGGGTTTGTAGCCGGCCTGCTCTAATCCTGCCGAAAGGGCCATGCTGTAACAAGCCGCATGGGCGGCGCCAATGAGTTCTTCGGGATTGGTGCCGGTGCCTTCTTCAAACCTTGATTTAAAACTATACTTGCCTTCGAAGGCGCCGCTGCCCAGAGACAAATTTCCTTTGCCCTCTTTCAGACCGCCTTCCCATTGGGCTTTTGCTTTACGTACTGCCATGATTTGTTTTAATTTGTGGTTAAGTATTTGAGACTATAAAACTATCTCTGCCGCCAAATGTTGGTAAATTACAGCAGTACCTTGAACTTATTTTATCATTTTACCTTTTCATATTTTTTACGTCTTTAAAATTATTACCATTTATTATGAACCATAACGGAAGCGCCGAGCACCATAGATTAAAATTACGAACCATCAAAGAATCCGATTACGATGACATCAAAGCCATCATGCTCATCGTCTACAAGGATGCCGGCGGCGCCTGGACCAAACGGGAGTTCCTCAACCAGGTAAAGGCTTTTCCCGAAGGGCAGATTTGTATCGAGGCCGACGGCAAAGTGATAGCGGCCGCGCTCAGCATCGTGGTAGACTATGCCAAATTTGGCGACCGCCATACCTACGAAGAAATCACAGGGTATGGCAAGTTTAACACCCACGACTACGATGGCGATACACTCTATGGCACGGATGTTTTTGTCAATCCCGAGTACCGCGATATGCGCTTAGGGCGAAGGCTTTACGACGCCCGCAAAGAGCTTTGCGAAAACCTGAATCTGCGGGCTATCATCGCAGGTGGCAGGATTCCCGGCTACAAAAAGTACCGCGATACCATGACGCCCAAGCAATACATAGAGGAAGTAAAAAATAAAGAGGTATACGATCCTGTACTGAGCTTTCAGTTGGCCAATGATTTTCATATTCGTAAGATCATGTCCCGCTACTCCGAAGATGATATTGCCTCGCACCATTACGCTACGCTGCTGGAATGGATCAACGTATACTACGATGAGTCGGAAAAACTCATCGGTGGTACCAAAGCGGTCGTCAGGATAGGCGCCGTACAGTGGCAGATGCGTACGGTATCATCCATAGAAGATATGTTGCACCAGGTGGAGTTTTTCGTGGATACCGTCTCGAGCTACAATGCCGACTTTGTCGTATTTCCTGAATTCTTCAACGCCCCGCTGATGGCCATGTTCAAAGATGTAGACGCTGCCGATGCTGTCAGGCTGCTGGCCGATTATACCGACAGGGTAAAGGCCAAGATGCAGGATTTGGCTATTTCTTATAACATCAATATCATTGCCGGCTCTATGCCGCTGTATGAAGACCACCGGCTCTACAACGTCAGCTACCTGATGCACCGCGACGGCAACGTAGACGCCCAATACAAGCTGCACATCACACCCGATGAGCAAAACTACTGGGGTTTGCAGGGCGGCGACGACCTGCGCGTCTTCAAAACCGACGCCGGCAGGATCGGTGTGCTGATCTGCTACGATGTGGAATTCCCCGAACTAGGCCGCCTGCTGGCCGAGCAGGAAATGGATATACTGTTTGTGCCTTATTGGACAGACACCAAAAACGCTTACCTGCGCGTAAGGCGATGCGCCCAGGCGCGAGCTATTGAAAACGAGTGCTACGTAGTAATTACCGGCAGCGTAGGCAACCTGCCCCGCGTAGAAAATATGGACATCCAATATTCCCAGTCAGCCGTATTCTCTCCTTCCGACTTCTCCTTTCCGCACGATGCCGTGGTAGCCGAAGCAACGCCCAACACAGAAACCACGTTGGTGACTGACCTGGACTTAGAATTGCTCAAAAAGCTCAGAAAACAAGGAAGTGTCAGAAACCTGCAACAGCGGCGGAAGGACTTGTACAGCATTGTCTTTAAGAAAGCCAGCAAAAAGAAGGAGAAAGTGAAGCAACCCAGAAGAAAAGCCATCAGCGAGGTAGAGGTTTCGCAAGGCAAGCATTCTACTTCGGTGACTTCGGGTTAGTAATGTCCCCTGGCAGAAAGGATGAAGATTTTATCATATATCATCCAGTTCAATCTTTACAGTTTTCCCCTCCTTCACTTGTTGCCTGCTCTCCTGAATTTTAGCGACAAACTCAGGATCGTAAGGCTTCTCTTTGGATACTTCAAACTTCATTTTGATCGCCTTGACAAAAGCCTTCAAGGCATTTTCCTGTTCTACAGTCTCAGGACGGATGATGAAAGTATTTTCTGTTTTCATGGTATTATAAATTCAAGCTTTTTTGGAATTTTCGTCAAAGACAAAAATACGAACTTGCAGTAATAAAACATAACAGAGATTAAAGTCAGGCCAAACCTAAAGGAAGTCATTAGACGAAAGTCTAAAGAAAAAGAGCCATCAGCGAGGTAGAGGTTTTCCAAAGGAAACAGTCTATTTCGGTGCCTTTGGGGTAGTAGCTGTGGTTGCTT
>JBBSNI010000470.1:0-4313 GCA_038232695.1 Cytophagales bacterium | reverse complement strand
TACTTAGTGTATGCTTTGTGTCTTTGTGGTTAAAAAGTCCTGTGTTCGCGCGAGCGTCCACGCTCGTGTGGTTTATTAATAGGCTTCCAGCCGCCGCATTTCACTGAAACCCAGGACAGGGGAACACGTGTTACGCTGCGCTGGGCGGCAACCCGCTAAACGCACGCCAGTCTTGGGATGTCTGGTTTTCCTTGTGCCCTTTGTGCTTATACTTCGTGTCCATCGTGTTTAAAAACTTTATCCCCTACTAAAATTTACTTTCCAGGTTTCTTAATGCATCCAGTCCAGCATCCTGAGTCTGAACAAATAATAATTGCTGATGTACTGGCTGTAATCGCCGCCGGCGGCTTTGGTCTGGCGGAGCCTGCTGAGCGCCTCTTCATAATCTCCGGCGCGCAGGTAGCTCATGGCCAAGTAAAAGGTGGCGTCTTCCTGGAAGAAACGGGTTCCCTGGCGGGCGTTAGTCTCCAGTACTTTCTGAAAGGCATTGATGGCTTGCCGGGGTTGGTCTAATTGCAGGTAAGCGTTGCCTGCTACAAAAATAGCGGCAGGCGAAGGGTCTGACAAGTTCTCGTATTGGGCAACGGTTTCTCTGAAATTGCCTGCCGCATACTGTTCTTGTATGGTCTTGTTGGGGGTGTCTGAAGGCTCCCCGGTATTCCGGCTGGTGGTGACTTCGTAGGGAAAAGCTTTTTCTTCGTACAAATCTTCTCCGGACAGCGTAGCCATTTGTAAAGCCAGTAGCCCTGTGATGATAAGCAGGACGGCGGCAGCCACCCGCGGCCAGTAAGCGGAGAAAGGAACCACTTTGGACTTGGGTGTTGGAGCCGTAGCAGACTCAGCGAGCATCGCGCTGCGGATGTCTTTCAACTCCCGGCGCAGCCCGTAGTTTCGGATGGCTTGCCGGGAGATTTCATAGTTTTCCAGTTCCGCGCGCAGCGTGGCATCTTCTTCCAACTGGTTTTTAAATCGAGCCATCTCTGTGTCGGTCATACGACCTTTTAAATACTGATCAATGCGTGTTGATCTTTCTATTTCCCGGTTATCCATTCACCAACAGGTTTTTGAACGACTGCTTCACCGCTTCATTGCCATCTAATAGTTCGCTCAGCTTTTTCATACATTTATACTTCATATTGCGGGCTACCTGTTCGCTTTCGTAGCCCATCAGCGGAAAGATATCTTTCATGGGCAACTCCTCATAATAGAAAAGGATCAGAATCTTTTTACAGTTTTCTCCCAGCCTTTCGATTAAACTTAGCACCTGTTTTTTTGTTTCGTTCTGCCAGACCCCCGTCTGAACGCTGGCTTCTTCTTTTTCATTGTTTTCGTAATACTGCGTTTCCCGGTGCAAGGCCCTGTTTCTTCTTTTCAGTTCGTTGAGCCAGAGGTTGCGCAGGATGGCATACAAAAACGTTTTGATACTGCTGTCGCCCCGGAACTTTCCCTGCTGCACCAGCTCTATGAAAACCACCAGCGCTTCCTGAAAATAGTCTTCTGCATCCTGCTCACTCCCGCTGTTGGTTTTGATAAAATGCGCCAGGCTGTCGAAATGTGCCCGGTATAAGTAGCGAACGGCTTCCTCCAGCTTTTTTCTATCCCGTACAGCCTCGATGACTTCAGCGTCGGTAAGATGCTGACTTACTATTTTCATATCTGTTGATTAGTAAGAGGTCTGAGATGATTTGTAACCAAAGTAAAGCATTATTTCATGTTTTACCTACCTGCGGCTACATACTTTTTGGACTATACCGCAATATTGAAGATTTCTGCCTGGATAGCCAGGGTGACTATCTCTATTTCACCGATCTGTTTGACTTGCAAACCGGTCAGAGCGCCATCAAAAAATCCGGATTTTGCCCAGCTTCCGGCGGCAGCTTTGGGCAGCGAGCATGAAGCAGCGTTTATACAGGCCGCATTAGCTTTTGAAGGTGTTGATTCAGTATCTTAATTGACAGAAAAGGTTTTCATCCAGTTTTCCAACCTGGCCCACTTTTCTTTCCTGTTGATGGCAATACATCTCTCATATGGTTAAGTTCTGTCGGGTTCTCCCCTTTATTTGCCCTTTTGTTCATATCCAACAGTTCTTTTAAAAGTTGGATTATCATCTCATCATCTGAATCGCTTCTCTGGATAATTGTATTTAGTCGTTTTTGTGTCGCTTTCCAGAAGTGTTCTTGATTTTCTTTTGTAAACTCTCTGAAATCGATTTCCATCATTGTATTTTCTCCAGTCTCCTGATTATAAAATCCTCCGTATCCATTGAGGTTGTATTTTTCTGTAGGAATATATTGACTCAGATAGTTCGCAAATTCTTGAGCTTCAGGATTCAAAACTAATTCAGAGTAAATTTCTTCCATCATTTTTATCATCCACTGCACTTTTACAGAAAAACCTCTTCCATCTTTTAAATACCAAAATCCTGATGCCATCTTGCTTTCTCTTTCAAGGAAAGTACCGGTATATTTCTTTCCTATTAAGTACTCTTTCAAAGGTTAGCATTTCATATTCATATTTCACTCCAACCCTATAATTCCCAAATCTGACACGATAGTAGTCATGGTGTCCTTTCAGCTTTTCAAATATGCCTGCCGATTCTATTGATACAATCTTTTTGCTCTCTTTAAAAACAAATGTCTCAATCTTTTGCCGATCATTAAAGGGAATCTTGGCCAAATCCTTCAAAAATTTCTTGTTGATTTGAACTTTCATTCCGTCAGGCCTTATCTAATTGATCATAGAGTTTTCTGGCTTCATCTAAATCTAAATTCTCAGCAGGATCATTTTCTTCCATGAGTTTCCCAAGCGCATAATCTTCTAAAATTTGCTCTATCTTTTCAAAATCAGTAATATCAATTTGTACTGCTACTTTATTTTGATCCTCATCAACAATATATTTCTTTTTAATGGCTTCCATACCTTTTCTATGTTTTATACAAAATTGTCATTATTTCAAAATCTATCAATGTTGGGCGTTCGTATTTTATTCTTTCATTCTAATCGGTCAATCACTAGGGTCACTTCCTAAGTTTAAATTAACATTCTTTCCATCTATTGTAATCAACTTTATTTCTGGGCAATTTTCTGGTGTGACATAGACAGTTTTTCTTATCACTTCAGACAGCTTAATCAGAAAATCCATGAGTTTATAATGATCTTCTATTGATTTAAATTCTCTTGGATCTATATCACACTCAATCTCTGTGTCTGTAAAAAAGTGAGTATTGATTTGAATTTCACCGAGAAACAATTTAGCAGTTGATACCAAATCACCATTATCTCCCCAATATTCCTTTATAACACTGAAATCAATCTTATTTTCGTCTTGTTCCCTTTTTCCATTGTACCATGACACGTTACAGTTCTCATTGGCATATTTTATGAATTCTGACCAGTCTTCTTCTGTCGTGTCAAAAATGTATATGTCACGCCAAGATCCGTCCCAATAATAAATCGTACTATGTAATTCGTTCCAGTTCATATATGATGCCCAACATCCGTATAATACGCATTACATATATATCCCCTATAGCTACACAGCGGCTGACGGTTGGGGTTTTGGGTAAAAGCAGACGGCATATCATCGCCCAGGGGATTTTTGCCATAGCAATATACCCTCTTTTGCTGTTTCTTGCAACCTTGGATAAATTCCCTGCCTGTATCATAAACCCACGCCTAAAGCGTTGCATTCGTGTAGGTTCTCCAAAAAAATAGGTATTCTTGCAAATCGTTTGGCGCCTCTGGTGCTTTACATTACTTTTGCGGAGTTTTTTCAAAGACATCATTCATGTGGCATTTCAAAACCCTTAATAACCTGACCGGCTGGTCGTTGTTCATCCTGGCTACCCTGGTCTATGCTTTTACCGTAGAAGAAACGGCCAGCTTCTGGGACTGTGGCGAGTTTATCGCGGTTTCCTATAAGCTGGAAGTGCCTCACCCGCCCGGCGCGCCCTTGTTCCTGTTGCTGGGTCGGCTGTTCTCTATGCTGGCGGCAGGCAATCGCGAACTGGTCGCTATCCTGGTCAATATGATCAGCGTGGTCAGCAGCGGAGCTACCATTATGTTTTTGTATTGGACGATCACGCTGCTGGGTAGAAAAATACTGAAAGTGCCCGAAGGTGCAGAAACCAAAGAACAGACCGTCTGGCTGGTCGGCAGCGGTGTCATTGGTGCGCTGGTCTATACCTTTTCCGACTCCTTCTGGTTTTCGGCCACCGAAGCGGAGGTGTACGGGCTGTCCTCATTTTTTACCGCTTTTGTCTTCTGGGCGATCCTGAAGTGGGAGCATATCACTTCTCCTACCGCCTCCAGCC
>JBBSNI010000469.1:0-4320 GCA_038232695.1 Cytophagales bacterium | reverse complement strand
GCAATTCGCCGGTATTCTGCCAGGTGTTGTAGGAAGCATTGATCTCATTGATCATCTGCACACGCTGAAAAGACCTGGCATAAAAGTTTTGCTCCAGCTTGATACGGGTCTGCGCCAGCTTTGCCCGCTCTTTGCGCAAAAACAGGGGGAGATACGGATTTGAGCAAAACATCAAAATTGTGTCTGGATGCAAGCATTTGAGCACTATGGAAAACTTACGCTACAGTGGCAAACACAATACGATGAAAAGTGTTAAACTAAGTATTGGAAAGAAATTTTTTGGACCGTACTATCAATTTTTTAGTTATGAACGAAAAACATAAAGACACCGTAAACCACTTGCACGAACTGATTGAAGTGTGCAAAGAAGGAGAAAGAGGCTATAAAGAAGCTTCCGAAAAAGTAGAAGACCAGGAATTGAAAACCATTCTTTACCGTCTTTCCCAGCAAAGAACACTGTTTAAAGCAGAGTTGGAGGAAATCCTGATCAAGGATATGGGCGACGAGGCCAAAGAAAGTGATTCTATCCTGAGCAAACTGCACCGGGGCTGGATGGATTTTAAAGCCGGCCTAAGCGGCAAAGATACCAAAGCCGTACTCAAAGAGTGCGAGCGCGGTGAGAAACACGCTATTGACAAATATAGTAAAGTGTTGGCCAGCACCTTACCGGAGTATGTAGAAGAAAAAGTACAAAAACAGTTTAACCTGATCAAAGGTACGCTGAGCCAGATCAAAGAATTTGAAGCTGAGTCGGCGCGCTGATCAAAACGAAAGTATAACCTAAAGAGCAAAGGTCACTCCTTTGCTTTTTTTATGATAGCCTGTCATGATGATTAATTTTATAATCAACCTGATCAATTATCCTTTTAGAAAACTAAAATCATTCGTTAAAAAAAAACTGGGCTGGCTTAGCACCCCCGTGATCCTTCCTTATCGTGGCTATGGCAACCGCCATGAGTTTTATATACGCGGCAGGGTCATTGAAGATACAGGGCTAAGCCAGCCCGACGAATGCGACAGCCTCTGGCAAAACCTGCTGGCGATGGTCAAACGCTATGCCAGCAACGGTATCGCTGATGTGGAAGTATGCGGGGACTTTGGAGATATAAAACGAAGCTGCCTGACCGATGAGGACGGATACTTTGAGATCAATCTGCCCCTGAACCATCCGCCACGTACGCTCAATGAGTGGCAGCGCATTCACTTCAAAGCCTCTGAGGGTTTGCCGCCCGCTCAGAAACCTATAGAAGCTACCGGCCAGGTGTTGCTCTCTCATATTGAAGATCAGTTTGGCGTTATCACAGACATTGATGATACGCTGCTCATTTCTCATTCTACAAATTTCAGAAAAAAGCTTCGCCTGATGTTGTTCAAAAATGCCAAAACCAGGTTGCCTTTCGATGGCGTAGCTTCTTTCTACTGTGCTTTGCAGGGCGGCAGGAGCGGTCAGCATCACAATCCTTTCTTCTACGTCTCGAGCAGTGAATGGAACCTGTACGACCTGCTGGTAGACTTTTGTGAATACCACAAGTTGCCCAAGGGACCTTTTTTGCTGCGGGATGCCGAGATCAAATTATCTAAAATATGGAAAACCGGTACCGGCAACCATTCTCACAAGCTGGAGAAAATCAGGCATATTCTGCAACTGCATGAAGACAACCGCTTCATCCTGATCGGCGATAGCGGTCAGCAAGATGCGGAAATATACCAGCAGATCGCCTGTGAATATCCTGAGCGTATACTCACTATTTATATCCGCGATGTGCGTCCGTCGCGGCATGAGGCAGTGCAGGCTATTGCCAAAAGTCTGGACGGAGATGGTATTGAGATGTTGCTGGTCAAAGATACCGAAGCGGCGGCGTTACACGCCCTGCAAAAAGGGTATATTACAGCGGATCGTATCCGGGAAATTGTGGCAGAAAAAGAGGAGAATCAGAAGATGCCCAACGATATAGGGCAGCTTATGGAGCGGGTGATGAACCCGGCTTAAAGGAGGATGGTACGATCACTCTCAAAGCTTTGGGTAAGATCTCTGCATCTACGACAGCGGGTTCGCCGATCACTTCTCCATCTACCTGCAAGGTTTCTTTGTTCCGGTTAAAAACCCTGATCTTTTTGCAGGAAAATATCTTGACATACCGGGAGCCTTTGAGCGTACCGCGAAACAGGGAAATCGTAAGCGCAAAAAACAACCACACCGGAAAAGGTTTTACGATACAAACCTCAAACTTACCATCATTGATCTTTCCTAAAGGATTGACAATCGCGCCTGTACCATACTTGCGGGCGTTGGCAATCACCACCATATGCGCTTTACGTTTGAACTGGTTGCCATTCACCTCGAAGCTGAACTTCTTGGCTTCCATATGGAGCAGTTCGGTCACATACTGACGGAAATAGCCCATCATACCCCGGGATTTTTCCCGCTCAAAGCGTTTCACCACACGGGCATTCAGTCCTATATCGCTCAGGTGGATACACAAATGCTGTTGGTTGACCAGCACGGCGTCGATATCCATTTCTTTGCCTTCAAAAAGGAGAGCAGTTGCTAATCCGGGGTCTGCGGGTATGCTCAATTCTGTGGCAAGCCCATTGGCAGAACCCAGGGGGACGATGCCCAATACCAAATTTTTATCTCTCAGCAGCCCTGCTACCAGGTTGCAGGTGCCATCGCCGCCAACGGCTACCACGGTATCCGGCCGGCAGTTTTCCATATAGTCCAGAATCTTCTTTGTGTCATCCTCCCGGGTAGTCTCGATGACGTCAAAAGAAGCGGTTATCTTTTCAAACCTGTGCTTTAAACCAGCGACATACTCATTTTTATCGAGCCCGCCGGCAATAGGATTGATCACAAAAAGGTATTTCTCACGCGCCATATTCAAAGATTGACAAAAAAAAATCAGGAAAGCTAACTTTCCTGATTTTTATCGTTACAGCCTTGTTATTTTTTAGCTGTTGGAGTCAATCTCGGCGTCAACTTCTTCAAAGGCCTGGTTTACTTCACCTTTGACATCCTGCCAAGAATCTTCCGTGGAATTTTCCAACTTATCCATTTGCTGGTCAAGCTTGTCGATTTTTTCCTGGATCTCAGGCTTAGCTTCGGCAGAAGCATTCTCCATGTCGCTTTCCAGTTCAGTGATTTTATTTTCAATCTTGGTCGTCCACTCTTGCTGCTCAGCCTGGAAGTCATTGCTCATGGATTCCATCTGATCGCCTACAGCGTCGGCGGCTTCCTCGGTTTCTTCTCCTACCTCGGTGTCGTTGGCTGTGTTTGGACTATCACATTGTGTAAATAAGGCCAGTGAAAATAAACCGGCAAACATCAGTGATATGTGTTTTTTCAAAAACTTGGTTTTCATAACTAAAAGGGTTTGTTTAAACATTGATTTTAAAATAATTAAAGTATTAATTCTCTTCGTGATTAAAAATTTTCATGTCGGACAACTTTTCGCCGCCCTTGATCCCAAAATCCAATGTTCTGATAGGAAACGGGATCATAATATCGTGGGTATCATAGGCCTGTTTGATGGCTATGATAGCGTCGCTCTGGGCAGTCAGAAAATCTACTTGTCCTGCTGTTCTGCCCCAGAATCTGACTTCAAAGTTGATAGAACTATCGCCAAATTCTTTATAAAAGAGCGTTACTTCCCGGGACTGATCTATGGACTCAAGGCTTTTGACCGCCTGTAGCGTAATATCCTTTACTCTTTGTAAATCGTCCCCATAAGAGACGCCTACGGCAAGGTCTATCCGCCGCTCAGGCGTACGTGTAAAGTTAGTAACTACTTCCTGAAACAACTGTTTATTAGGTATCAACACTTCCAGTCCCTGAAAAGTCCTGATGACCGTCATACGCAGGTTAATAGTGGTGACCGTACCCATATAGTCGCCCGACTTGATAATATCTCCTATCTCAAAGGGTCTTTGAAATACGATCAGAACGCCGGAAATAAAATTAGCCGTAATGTCCTGAAAGGCAAATCCAAGGGCCAAGCCCAGGATACCTACCCCTGCCAGCAACGTCTGGACAATGGGAGTAAGTTTTAATATACCCAGGGCGATAAAGAGCCCAACGGCTAATACAGCAAAATAAAGAACGTTTGAGAACAGATCGTTAAGCGATGCTCTACCGGATACTTTATTAAAAATCCTGTAAGCCAGACGCTTGATGATGCGCCCTGCCAGGAAGAATAATATCAATATTAAGACAGCAACTACCAGATTAGGAAGCATGGCAATAGCTGTCTCCAGCCATGCTTCCAACTTATTGCTAACTAAGGTTACTGCGTTTTTAATCTCTAATTCCACACTGGTAAATCT
>JBBSNI010000468.1:0-4359 GCA_038232695.1 Cytophagales bacterium | reverse complement strand
CGCGAAGGTAGCATCTTTCAAAAATTTTGACCCAACAATTCCCCCAAAATGAGTAAAATAGCAGGCGTTTTAAAAGATTTTTATGCAGCTCATCAGCAAAAGGTATTTCAGGCGGAAGCTCCAGGCCGCCTGGATGTGATGGGTGGCGTAGCCGACTATGCCGGTTCGCTGTTATTACCCAAGGTGTTGCCCCAGGAAACAACCGTCTACCTGGCTTTCCGCGAAGACCTCAACATCCTGATCAAAAGTATCTACCAGGGCGAAACCCGCAGCTTTTCTGCCAACTATAGCCAGCTTGTAGGCAACTTCAAATCGGTCAACTATGACTATTCGCGCCAGCAGATCCTGGCCCGGGAAGGCGGCGACTGGGCGATTCACCTGGTCGGCTGCCTTTTGGTGTTTTTTCATGAAAAAAAGATCAAGCCGGAAGGCGTAGATATGATCATCACCTCAGAAGTGCCGATGGGCAAGGGCGTCGCTTCTTCGGCAGCCGTAGAGGTGGCGTTGCTCAAAGCCCTGAAAGACGCCTACAGCCTCAATATGGACGAATACGAGATCCCTGTCCTGGCGCAACAAGCTGAAAACTACGTCGTAGGCGCTCCATGCGGACTTATGGACCAGCTTGCCGCCTATGTAGGCAAACCGGGTAAGCTCATCCCTATGATCTGCCAGCCCAGCGAAGTGTATCATTTTATCGACATTCCGGACGCCATCCAACTGGCAGGGATAGACAGCGGCGTGAAGCATGACATCAGCGGAGAGGCTTACATAGAAGCGCGCACTGCGGCTTTTATGGGTTACAGCATGATCGCCCTGGCGGCAGGGGCGGCTGTCCGCGACCTGGAGATCGCCAAAGAAACCAGACAGTGGAGCAGGCTTCCCTACCAGGGTTACCTGGCCAACATCAGCCCTTCGGAGTTTGAGGATAAATACCTGCCCCTATTGCCCGAAACCATCAGCGGCGAGGACTTTATAGAAAAATACAAAGCCATCATCGACCCGCTCTCTTTCATAAACCGCGACAAGACGTACCGGCTGCTGGCTTGTACGCGCCATCCGGTGTATGAGAACTTCCGCGTGATGCTGTTTGCCCAGATCATTAAAAACTATACGACCGAGTTTCAGCACTACTCCAACCGCCTCAGCCTGTTGGGCGAGTTGATGTACCAGTCGCACCAAAGCTACACGGATTGCGGGCTGGGTCACGAAAGAACCGATGAGATCGTTGCTATGGTCAAGGCGATGGGCAACAAAAAAGGTTTATACGGTGCCCGCGTCACAGGCGGCGGCAGCGGTGGCACGGTCTGCGTATTGTGCAGCGGCCTGCACGGTCCTGAGTCCGCCGGGCAAATCCACACCGACTATGGCAATAAATATGGTATAGAAACAGCGTTTTTTATAGATTGAAAAGGGAGACAGGAGACAGGAGACCGAAGCGGGAAGAAACTTCCGTCTCCGGTCTTCCGTCTTCTGACTTCCGCTACAGTTTCCTCAGCCTGATATTTTTAAACCACACCTGGTCGCCGTGGTCTTGCAGGGCGATGTATCCTTCTTTGGCCATGCCGTACTGTGGCCACTCTTTGAACTTGGTCTGGCTTACCTGTTTCTTCCAGGCGTCCGTCCACAAGTCATAGGAGACTACCTTTTCTCCATTGAGCCAGTGCGCTACATGCCCGTCTTTGATCATGATCTTACCTTTGTTCCACTCACCGGCAGGCTTGGCAGCCATACGGGAAGGTGCATCCAGCCCATAGTTGGCGCCTGATTTCTGGTTAGCTTCCAGTTTGTAATCATTTTTTTTGGTAAATGCATCGGCATCGATGATCTGGTATTCGGGGCCGGTGTAGTAAGACTCTTTGTTGTCTCCTTCCTGCACCAGGTACATCACACCGCTGTTGCCTCCATCGGAGATTTTCCAGTCGAACTCCATTTCAAAGTTGCCGTATTTTTCTTTGGTCACAATGTCGCCCTTACCGCCCGGAGAGGTCAGCGCGCCGTCTTCCACCCTCCAGTTGATGTCTTTCTTCTTGAAGTTGCGCCAGTGTTTCATATCCTTGCCATCAAAGAGCGTGATCCACTTACCGGTATCTTTCTGCTGTATGACAGAAGCCGATGGGGTCGTTGTAACAAAAGAAGGACTTTGAAAAGCCCAGCACAGGGCAACGATAGAAAGTCCAAAAAGCAAGCATGTTTTTTTCATAGGTGTTAGGATAAAGATGTAGTTAGCATAAAAGTTTTGTAGTACATTTTGAATGAAAGACCACTTTACTACATTGCCGTTTTACTTGAGCATTGAGTGCGCCGGGCGCACTCAATAATCAACGCTCAAGGATAACTAACAGAGCAGCACCAGGCATCTACTTACCTGCTTGTTCCCGGTCTACTACTTCCATTTTCTCCGGGTCCCAGTAGACAATGCGGTTTTCGTAATGGCTGATATTGGAAGCCAGCGCCGGACCGGCGGCTCTGAGTCCAAAGACCGGACCTTCTACCGTTTCGCCTCCGTTGCGGATCACGCCAAACCAGTTGGCAAAATGGTCTTTGCGCATCCCTTCCCAGCCGTAGTCTTCGGGTGCTTTGTAGACTTGTTCTTCCGGCGGCGTCATCTCCGTACGCTGGCTGCCGTATTCCTGCTGATATTGCTCGGCAAACTTTTCCTGTACAGCTTTGGGAAATACATTATAAGTATCGTAGCCGCCATAACCGGGTGCCTTCGGCAGTGTCTTCTTGCGCAGCGCGATCCGGGTGGGGTCTAAGACCATCTCGCCTTCGGTGCCTACCAAACGGGTTTGCTGTCCGCCGCCTGACCCGTCCACAAAATTCACCCGCAAAGAAAGGTTAAACGCCGGATGCTGCTTCGTTTCAGGATAGTCCACCAAGCCCAGCATCACGTCGGCCACGTCGCGGTCATCGTCCCAGTAGCGCAGGCCGCCGGTGGCGTAGATCTGCTCCGGCCCATGAGAACTGGTGATCAGGTGGAGCATGGTAAAGAGGTGAACAAATAAGTCGCCGGGTATGCCCGTGCCATAGTCGCGGTAGTTGCGCCAGCGGAAGAAGCGTTTGGCATCAAAGGGCACGTCGGAGGCATCCCCCTGAAACATCTTCCAGTCGCAGGTTTGGGGCGAAGCATCCGGCGGAATGGAGTACTCCCAGGCGCCCAGCGCCGAGAAGCGGTCGAAGTACACTTCAGCGTAGTTGAGTTTGCCGATCTGCCCGGCTTCGTAGAGTTCTTTGGCTTTATGGAAGACAATAGAGCTGGCATACTGGCTGCCTACCTGAAAGGGCACCTTGGTTTGCTGGTGCACTTTGATGACTTCCCTGCCTTCGGGAATTTGCTGTACCATCGGCTTTTCGCAATAGACGGCTTTGCCTTTTTTCATAGCTTCTATGGCGATCCGGTCGTGCCAGTGGTCGGGCGTAGCGATGATGACAGCATCTATCTCAGGGTTGTCCAACACTTCCTGGAAGTTCATCGTCGTTTTCACATCCTTACCAAAGTCCTCATGAACGCGCGTCAGATGCCCTTGGTAGCAATCAGCGGCAGCGATAAGTTCTACGCCGCCCGTACTCAGCGCTACATGCGTATCGGTGAAGCCCATCAGCCCCGCGCCGATCAGGGCCAGGTTGATACGGTCGTTGGCCGGCACCGAGTCTCTGGATTTGAGAATATAAAAGGGTTGCGGGGTAGCAGCGAAAGCGGCAGGTGCACTGGCGACAGCGGCTACCGTACCGCCCAGTTTTTTCAGGAATTTCCTGCGGTAATGATCAGGTTGCTTTGACATAAGGTGTGTATATTTTGGAAATACGTTAAAAAGAATGCATACTCAAGGTAATTTTTAAAGGTATGAGAAAAAAGTATGAATTAAAATAAGTGAATGTTAAAATCTCTGGCTGCTACTTGTCTTTTTGTGCTGTCAGGTATACTGACCTCACGGAAGGCTCATGCAAAATTCCATAAGGTTTGTTTTTGTGTACTCACCATAAATTTTTACCTTTGTCACCTCATTTTGCTATCTGGCAAAGGGCCCTTAGCTCATTCGGTTAGAGCAACTGACTCATAATCAGTAGGTGGTTGGTTCGATTCCAACAGGGCCCACGTTGATTATCAAGCACTTACGAGTTTTTTTCTTGTAAGTGCTTTTTTATTGCACCAACATTTCTTGCTATTAATCCTGAAACATCAAGGGTTGAGGGGTTCAAAAATACCATAACGCTCATTCCGCTATCCATATATATTACATCTAACTGGTATTTGCTGACCTTTGGTCAAAGGTACATTTGAACAGTCTCTACATACCTACATCAGTTTCTAAGTTCACTCTAAAATGAAGGCAGAAAAATAGTCTGTCATAAGCATTG
>JBBSNI010000467.1:0-4374 GCA_038232695.1 Cytophagales bacterium | reverse complement strand
GATCTCCTGCAACGGCTGGTCAGGTGTATAAACGAATACTTTTTCATCTTTGGGCATGATCAGCCAGCCCATGCGGCAACCGTTGGCGACCCATTCTTCCATTTTAGCTTGTGCTTCTTTTAATTCGTCCGTGCGGGACATGAGTTCTACCACAAAGTCGGGACAGAGCGGTGGAAATTTCTCTTTGTCTTCCTCACTCAACGCTTGCCACCGGGACTTTTCTACCCAGGAGGCATTAGGAGAACGGATAGCGCCATTGGGTATGCGAAAGCCCGTAGAAGAGTCAAATACTTTACCTAATGGGTGTTTGCGATTCCAAATAGTTAGCTCTGTAACAATATCGCTATTTCTAAAACCTGTGGTTCCTCCGGTTGGTGGCATAATAATAATTTCTCCCTGAGCAGTACGCTCAAACTTCAGATTACGGTTGTCCTGGCAAAAGGCGTAAAACTCATCATCGCTGAACGACTTGCTTTTAGGCAGTTTGATGGCATATTTTTCCATAGGGGTTGAAGATACGAATTTTTGTGTTAAGGTGTTAAGGTGTTACGGTGTTACGGTGTTACGGTGTTACGGTGTTACGGTGTTACGGTGTTACGGTGTTACGGTGTTACGGTGTTACGGTGTTACGGTGTTTGAGACGAAACGATGCCTTGGTATCAGGAGTTGATTACTTTGACGTGTTTCTACTTGAATATTGAATATTGAATATTGAGTGTTGAATATTTTTTAAACACTCAATATTCAACCGGGCGCCGGGCGCACTCAATGCTCAAGGGACAAAAGTATCCAGAAACATATCAGCACCTGAACCCCTTCTCTCAACCATACACCCAGCGAACCACCGTCATGGCGACCAGCACCAGCACGACTACAGAGATCAGGTTCAGAAAAAAGCCTGCTTTGACCATTTCCGATATTTTAATATAACCGCTGGAGAAAACCACCGCGTTGGGGGGCGTAGAGACAGGCATCATAAAGGCGCAACTGGCAGCCAGCGTAACGGGAACGGCCAGATACATGGGTTCTATCTGCAAACTCTCGGCAATGCCCAGCACTACCGGTATAAAGATCACTGTCAGGGCTACATTGCTCATGACTTCGGTGATGAACAAAGCAAAACCTGTCAGCAGGAAGACCAGCCACCAGAGGCTGATGTCGCCACTACCGGCTATCTTCTCTCCTACCAACTGCACGATGCCGGTGTTTTCCATGCCTTTGGCAAGACACAGTCCGCCGCCGAATAGCAGCAGGATACCCCAGGGCAGCCGCTCGGTGCTTTTCCAGTCCAGTAGGAACTCCTGCCGCCGTATATTAACAGGCACGATAAACATCAGCACGCCGCCCGCCATGGCCACCACCGTATTGTCCAGATAATCGCCGCCCAGCAGGATGTTGATCGGCGACTGGAAAACCCAGCAGAAGGCCGTCAGAAAAAATACGGCAGCGACTAGCTTCTCGGCACGGCTCATCACACCCAGTTCTTTGAGCTTATCCCGGATGAGCGTACCCGACCCTGCCAGCCGGTGCAGCCGGTGGGGGTACAAGACGCGGGTGATCAAAAAGTAAGTGATGAACAGCAGACTAAAGCAGACGGGTATGCCCACAAGAAGCCAGCGTCCGAAGGCAATGTCGCGGTCGTAAAACTCTTTCATATAGCCTACAAACACCACATTAGGCGGTGTACCAATGATGGTGGTGGTGCCTCCGATGTTGGCAGCATAGGCAATGCAAAGCATGAGTCCCAGGGCAAACCGCCGATAGCCTTCGCCGGTTTGCGCCTGCTTATCTTCCAGCAAATCTACTACCGACAGGGCAATGGGCAGCATCATGACGGTGGTCGCTGTATTGGAAATCCACATGCTCAGAAAAGCCGTTGAGAGCATAAATCCCAGGATAATGCCGTTGGCAGTGGTACCGGTCACGCGGATGATGTTCAGGGCAATTCTGCGGTGCAAGTTGCGCTTTTCCATCGCCAGCGCGATCAGAAAGCCGCCCATAAACAAAAAGATAATAGGGTTAGCGTAGGGAGCGGCCGCCTCGCTTACGCTAAAAACCTGCAAAATGGGAAGCATGATCAGCGGCAACAGTGCCGTCACAGGCAGCGGAACCGCTTCGGTGATCCACCAGATAACCATCCAGAGACCAATGGCGATTACCCGGTTGGCATTTTCGTCCAGCCCTTGCAGGTCTACCAGCAGCAGCATGAGAATAAACAGTAGCGGTCCTGCCAGAAAGCCGACGGTTTTGTAGAGGTAAGAAGAGGCGGTAGGTTTGGGTGTCACAAAGTGTAGTTTTTCAATACTGCCCTAAAAGTAGTTTTTGTAGCGTAAAGAAAAAATCTTTTATGTGATTTGAAGCAAGTAGTTCTTTTACTTGCATGTTATGTATTGAGTGAGGCCGCCAGGTTGAGTATTTAAACACTCAACCGGGCGACGGGCGCACTCAATATTCCATTAATTAAAAAGGCAGCGCATCTTCCGTTGCAGCTTTCTCTGCCGTGGCTCCTTCTTTCTTATCCAGCATCAGGATGTCGCTGGCGACTACTTCGGTGATGTACCGCTTCACGCCTTGTTTGTCTTCGTAGCTGCGGTAGGTCAGCTTGCCTTCTACGGCTACCTGCTGGCCTTTTTGCAGATATTGTTCGACGATCTGCGCCAGTTTGCCCCAGCAAATCACCTGGTGCCACTGCGTATCGGTTACTTTTTCTCCTTTGGTATTCTTGTATGTCTCGGAAGTAGCCAGCGAGAACTGGGCTTTCACGTTACCGCTGGGCGGCACTCCGCCTTCAAACTGTCTTACTTCAGGATCTTTGCCTAAGTGTCCGATCAACTGTACACGATTTTTTAACTGATTCATAATAGTAAAATTTAAGTGAACGAATAAATTTGTTTTGATGAAGCAAAGGTAGGGCAGCCGGAAACGAAGAGTCGGTTGTTAAACATTTACAGACGACTATAAGCGTTTGTAAACGTTTGCAAACGGATAATTTTTTCGTAACTTTCTACTTTCTTTTCAAACCTACAGCATGATTCGTCCGCTTCATGCCATTGATTTTGCCAGATACAAATTTGACATAAATGGAAAAGTCCTGTTTAGAATGCCACGCTCCTGTCCGCGGGCGAGTCGATAAAAAATTCTGCTCCGACGCCTGTCGCAACAGTTATAACAACCGCGTCAACAGCGACTCCAGCAGCCTGATGCGGAGTATTAACAATACCCTGCGCAAAAATCAGAGAATCCTGACAGACCTGAACCCTACCGGCAAAACCCGTATCCACCGCGAGACATTGGCCCGGAAAGGATTTAACTTCACTTACTTTACCAACATCTACCAGACCAAAAGTGGCAACACCTATTATTTCTGCTACGACCAGGGCTACATCGAGGCAGACGCCGACCATTACACATTAGTTAAGCGGAAGGAGTATATCGACTGAATAGCTACCGGGCCGCTTCCTCACCGTTCGTCAAATGCTGCTGCAATACCTCATGCCAGCGTGCATACGCCTCTTCATACGCTGGCTGAAGGTCGGGTGAGGGCGTTAGGGTTTCTACTTTATGAAGCTGACTGAAGGCTTCCTGAAAATCCTTATAGATGCCCACTCCTACGCCCGCGCCACGGGCAGCCCCTGCTGCCCCGTCGGTATCGTAGAGTTCTACCTCGGCGCCGGTGACGTTGGTAAAAGCCTCGCCGAATACCGGGCTGAGAAACATATTGGCTTTGCCCGCCTTGACCTTGCGGATCGTCATACCCATATTTTGCATAATGTCAAAGCTGTAGCGAAGGGCAAACACGATGCCTTCCTGCACCGCCCGCAACACATGGCTGCTGTGATGGATATTAAGCTGCAACCCATGCAGGTGCGCCCCAAGGTCGGCATTGCCCAGGGTGCGCTCGGCGCCATTGCCAAAAGGAAGCACCACCAACCCGGCAGCCCCGGCAGGCGCCTGCGCCGCCAGTGTGTTCATCTCCTCATACGACAGGTGGTTAAGCATCAACTGGTGCTTCGTCCAGTTGTTGAGAATGCCCGTACCATTCACACAAGCCAGGATGCCGTAGCGCGGATGCTGCTCGCTGGAGTTGACATGGGCAAAGGTATTGACCCTGGATTGCAGATCATATTCCAGGCGGTCGCTCACGCCGTAGAGTACGCCGGAGGTACCGGCGGTGGCGGCTACCTCGCCCGGCTCCAGCACATTGAGCGACAGCGCGTTGTTAGGCTGGTCGCCTGCCCGGTAGGCAATCGGGATGCCGGAGGGTAAGCCCAGCGTTTTGGCGACATCAGCCGTCAGCGTTGCCTGCTCGGCAAAGGTAGGCACGGTGTCGGGAATAAGAGAGGCTTGCAGCCCGTAGTGTTCCAGCAGCGTACT
>JBBSNI010000466.1:0-4386 GCA_038232695.1 Cytophagales bacterium | reverse complement strand
AGCCCCTTCAGGCCCGCAGGGGTCTGAGCTACTTTTGTACGGCCTATGCGGCGGTACGCTACACCTTTCCTTTCGTTCTTTCTTTCCAATCAAACCCCATGCCCCTACCATGAACTTTACGATCACTGTAGCAGACACTTCTCATTTGGATTATGCCGAACAGATCAGCGCCATGATTGAAGCGGCTGCCAAAGCACGGGGCACAGGCATCTCCAAACGCCCGCCCGAATATATCCGCCGCAAGATGGAAGAAGGCAAAGCCATCATCGCACTCCAACAAAAAGAACTGGCCGGCTTCTGCTATATCGAGACGTGGAGCCACGGCAAGTACATCGCTAACTCCGGGCTGATCGTCAACGAAAAATTCCGGCAGCATGGGCTGGCTACCAAAATCAAGAAAGCCGCCTATAAGCTCTCCCGCAAGAAGTTTCCCGATGCCAAGCTGTTTGGCATCACCACCAGCCTGCCCGTGATGAAGATCAACTCAGACCTGGGCTACAAGCCGGTCACATATTCGGAGCTAACGACCGACGATGAGTTCTGGAAAGGTTGCCAGAGTTGTCCTAACTTTGACATCCTGACGCGCAACGAGCGCAGGAACTGCCTGTGTACGGCCATGCTCTACGACCCGAACCCTAAGGTGGTTTCCCAAAAACGAAAGAGCAGCCGCTTCAACGTGCGGCAACATATCAAAAAATACGAACGCTGGCTGCGCCTCAAACAACATGTATTTTTGAAGAAGAGGAAGCAAGTGGTGTAGGAGTTAGGTGTTTTGGTTTGTGAGAATCAAGAGCCGGAAAGATTTCTTTGATCATATCACGTTTGTGAAATAATTAAAGTCAAATCATACCATCATTTAATCATAGTTATGACACAACACGACAACCAAAAGCTCGTACTTGCCTTCAGCGGCGGACTGGACACCTCCTATTGCGTTAAATACCTTACAGAACAAGGGTATGCGGTGCATTCTGTGCTGGTCAATACCGGCGGCTTTTCGGAGGAAGAGCTTAAAGAGATCGCCGGGCGGGCAGCTATGCTGGAGGTGGCGCACCATGAGGTAATAGACGAGACAGAACGCTTCTACCGGCAATGCCTGAAGTACCTGATCTTTGGCAATGTGCTGCGCAACCATACCTATCCGCTGTCGGTCAGCGCCGAGCGGGTCTTCCAGGCGCTAGCCGTGGTACGTTACGCGCAGAAGATCAATGCTTCTTTCATTGCCCACGGCAGCACCGGGGCAGGCAACGACCAGGTGCGCTTCGACCTCATCGCCCAGATCGTAGCGCCGGACATCAAGATCATCACCCCGATCCGCGACCAACAGCTTTCCAGGCAGCAGGAAGTGGAATTTCTACAGAAAAAGGGAATCCAACTAAGCTGGGAGAAAGCCAAATATTCTATCAACAAAGGGCTGTGGGGCACCAGCGTAGGCGGACAGGAAACGCTCACTTCCTGCGAGCCGCTGCCCGAAGAAGCTTTTCCGCACCAGGTCACCCGGCAAGACGTCCAGGAAGTCACCTTGCATTTTGAGAAAGGAGAGTTGCAAGGCATCAATGACCAGACTTTTGCAGACCCGGTACAAGCCATACAGCATTTGGAAGCCTTAGCCAACCCCTACGGCATCGGGCGGGACATACACGTGGGCGACACCATCATCGGCATCAAGGGGCGGGTAGGCTTTGAGGCCGCCGCCCCGCTCGTCATTATCAAAGCGCATCAATTGCTGGAGAAGCATGTGCTGGGCAAATGGCAGTTGTACTGGAAAGACCAGATGGCGACCTGGTACGGTATGATGCTGCACGAAGGGCAATACCTGGACCCGGTGATGCGCAACATAGAACAGTTCCTGGAAAGCACGCAAGTGCATGTGAGCGGAGAGGTGCACGTCAGGCTGCTGCCCTACCGCTTCGATTTGCTGGGCATCCGTTCACCCTCCGACCTGATGGTGTCCAAATTTGGGCAATACGGGGAGATGAACAAAGCCTGGAGCGGCGAAGATGTTAAAGGTTTTACGAAGATCCTGGCGAACGCTACCCAGATCTATTACGCCATTCACCCTTTATCTCATGAAGAAGATTAAAGCAGGTATTGTAGGCGGCGCAGGCTATACGGCCGGCGAGTTGCTCCGGCTGCTGGTCTATCATCCGCAGGCAGACATAGCCTGGGTACATAGCCAGAGCCATGCCGGTCACCCCATCCATGAGGTGCATACCGATCTGTTGGGAGAAACCGATCTGGCGTTTACTTCCCAAATCAGCGAAGACATCGACGTACTGTTCCTTTGTACCGGGCATAGCACTTCCAAAACTTTCCTGAAAGAACATACCTTAGATAAACAAGTAAAGATCATTGACCTGAGCCAGGATTTTCGTATCGCTGGCAGCAACCATTCGTTTGTGTACGGGTTGCCGGAGCTACAGCGCAGCCGCATCCGGGAGGCGCAGCAGGTGGCTAATCCGGGTTGTTTTGCCACAGCCATCCAATTAGGTTTGCTGCCGCTGGCGCAACAGGATTGGCTCCGGGATGCGGTGCACGTCCATGCCATCACCGGCTCTACCGGGGCGGGGCAACAACTGAGCGAAACGTCACACTTTAGTTGGAGAAGCAGTAATGTTTCGGTGTACAAACCTTTCCAGCACCAGCATCTGCCGGAGATACGGCAAAGCCTCTGCACTTTGCAACCTGCCTTTGACCAGCCTATCCATTTTGTGCCCATTCGGGGCAACTTCACGCGGGGCATCCTGGCTTCCATGTATACCCGGACGGAAGAGGCTTTGGACAAAATATGGCAGGCTTACGAGGACTTTTATCAAGATGCTCCTTTTGTACACATCAGCGGCGATAATCCACACCTAAAGCAAGTAGTAAATACTAATAAGTGCCTTTTATACCTGGAAAAACATGAGGATATGCTGCTTATCATCAGCGTGTTAGACAACCTGCTGAAAGGTGCTTCCGGGCAGGCGGTGCAAAATATGAACCTGATGTTTGGCTTATCGGAAACGATGGGGTTGCAACTGAAGGCGGCTTATTTTTAGTCCGCTTGCTTTTTTCCTGTCAGGGAGTACTTCCCGCCTGGTATTTTGGTTTTTTGTTGTAATGCTGGTCTTTCAGCTTCAAAAACCTTTTTTCATAGACCTGGTAGCTGAGCAGCGCGGCTGCATACACCATCACAAAGTATACGGCAAACAAAAGCACGCTGGGCACCGCAAAGGGCAGCTTTTCTACCAGCTTGCTATACCCTGACAGTATAGCCCAGTGAAACAGGTACATCCCATAAGAAACCCGTCCGACAGAGACCAGCCAGGGGTTATCAAAAATATTTTTTTTGTCTTGGCGGTGGAGCAAAAACAAGATCAGCGCGGCAAAGGCAATGTTGAACAAGGTATAAGACCAGACATGCTGCAAGTTGTGCATTCCCCCGATGGGGTAGCCTAGGCTGGAAACTTCAAAACGTGTATCGGTCTGCATGATAGAAAGTGCATTGAGCAAGCCGCTTAGGCTTAGCGCGATGCAGGAACCCATCAGCCAGTAAGCGGAGTTTTTGACCTTATGTTGCCAGTCGAAGATGGTAATTGCGCCGCCCAGGGCAAAGGCGTCGATATGGCTGAACGTACACCAGTAGATGGCTTCGCCGATAGCTTCCGGCTCCAGAGCGCTAAAGTTTACCAGGTAATAGCCCAGCAGG
The DNA here is from genome assembly GCA_038232695.1 of Cytophagales bacterium. Taxonomy (GTDB): domain Bacteria; phylum Bacteroidota; class Bacteroidia; order Cytophagales; family Cyclobacteriaceae; genus JAJNNC01. The sequence goes on along the minus strand of JBBSNI010000466.1, from coordinate 695 downwards.
AACCGGAACACCGGCACCCCGACCAGTATGCTGATAATGCCAACCTTGAGCCGCTTGCCGGAAAGAAAGAAAATAAAGAAAGGCCAAAACAGATAGAACTGCTCCTCGACAGAGAGCGACCAGAGATGCGTATACAGAGGACTGTGTTGCCAGCCGGGAAAAAGCCGGGTGAAGTTAAACGTGTAAGTATACAGAAAAGGAAGCTTGTCGCCTAAAAAAGAAGGCTGCCTGGTCACAAAAAACAGGGCGGAGATAACAAACAGATACCCAAAATACAGGGGAAAAATGCGGAGAGAACGACGCCAGTAGAATTTTTTCAGATAAAAACCCAGCGCGTTCTTTTTTTCATGCAACAGTATGCGGGTGATCAGAAAGCCCGACAACACGAAAAATAACTGGACACCGATCCAGCCCACGCCGATTCCGGCCGAGCCAAATGCATAGATGCGGTAGTGAAAAAGCATCACCAGCAGCACTGCGATAGCCCGTACCCCATCCAGCGATCTGACGTATTGGTTCATCATTATGTAGTTTGAGCTAAATTAGAACAAAAGCAGACAAAATTAAAAAAAGCTGGAAGTTAGAAGACGGAAGTCCGAAGTTTTTTACTTCTGGTTGACGTCTTCTAACTTCCAGTCTTTAGCGTCTCAACCAATATTAGTAAGGCATGAGTTTAATTTTTAGCTGGGTATCTT
>JBBSNI010000465.1:0-4406 GCA_038232695.1 Cytophagales bacterium | reverse complement strand
TGCTTCATTGCTTGGCTAAAAACGCGCTTAATCTTGATTCTTCTTTGTACTTTTGTCATCTCTGTCCTGATTGAAGCGGTCAACCTATAGCAGGGACGGACATATTCAACCGGGCGCCGGGCGCACTCAACACTCAATATTCAATGCTCACGGGAAGATAGTCTTCCAGCGTCAGGCTTCCGTAAGAAGGTGCTACCATATCGTGGGTGGTGATGAAGACAAACTGCTTCATCTTATGATATAAGTTCCGGCTGAACAGTCTGACCAGGGGCAATCCCGGCTTGACGAGCCACAGCGGAACGTTGAGATGCCACCGGCAACGGGTAAGCTGGCACACCAGTTCAGCCGTCTGCTGGCGGCTGTGGATTTCCGGTCCGCCTACCGGCAGCACAGCGGGGCCTTGCTGCAAATGCTGCACGCAAACAGCCGCTAAGTCTTGCTGATGGATGGGGTTGGTCAGTGGCTTACCATCGCCAGGTGTCAGGATCAATCCCCAACGCCCCATGATGAGCAAGTCGTGCAGCCCGGAGAAAGTGCCTACCGGCTTGATGATGGTATAACTGAACCCCGACTGTTTCAACTCACGCGAGAACAACTCCTGCGACCAGCCTACAGGCAACTGGTCGGAAGCCTCGCTGGCAAAGATGGAAGTATAGACAAAACGCTGTACGCCCGATGCCAAAGCTTCTTTCAACAGGTTATGGTTCCCTTGGTAATCTACCTGGTAGAAAGAATGCCACTCGTGGGTAAATAAACTCACACTTTTGCCCAGGGTAGACACTACAATCTCTATATCCTCGCAAACGCTCCGAATAGAAGCCGGATCGGTGGCATCGCCGATGAAGACTTCCTGGCAGTAAGGCGCTACCTGTTCTTTTTTGGCAGGGTCCCGGATCAGGGCGCGTATGAAATAATCCTGTGGGGAAAGCAGTTTTAAGATTTCTAAGCCTAAGACGCCTGAGGCGCCGGTGATCAGTATTTTTTTCATCAGTTTAAAAAATGGAGGTTGGTGAATTGAAACGTAAATTTAGAAAGAATTGCGTATTCTTTATCATTTACACCCATCCAAAACGCTCCATGAGCCGCTCTTTTTGCTGGCGGGCTACCGGAATGCTTGCGCCGTTAGTAAGCAGCAGATACGTTCCTTCCCCTTTTATTAGCTTTTTGATATGAACGATGTTGACCATGAACTGCCGGTGTACACGTACAAAATTACGGGGTTCGAGGACTTCCTGTACTGTGCCCAGCGTTTTAGAGATCAGATGTTGTTCCCCATTTTCCAGGTAAAAGCGAGTATAGTTGCTGTCAGCTTCGCAATAAATGATCTGGGCAATATCTACAAACACCAGCCCGTGTGTATGCGGTAGGGCTATTTTTTGAGGACTACCGCCCGCACCGGCAGCATAATACTGCTGGAGCAAATCTAATTGCTGTGGATTGATCTTCGATAATTTCTCCGCCCGTTGGATAGCCGCCACCAGGTCGATGGTATCTACGGGCTTGAGGAGGTAGTCGAGGGCACTGAACCGGAAGGCACGCACGGCATATTGATCGTAGGCGGTAATAAAGATCAACTGAAAATTGATGTCTCCTACTTTCTCTAATAATTGAAAACCGTTCATCACGGGCATTTCAATGTCCAGCAATACCAGGGCAGGTTGCAGCGTACGGATGCCTTTTAAGCCTTCCATGCTTTCTGTATACTGACCTACCACTTCCACCTGTGGACAGTGACGACCTAATTGCAGGGTTAGCAGCTTTAGGTTGTCAGGTTCGTCATCAATAAGGATAGCGCGCATGGTGTGGTGGATTTAAATCATTCATTTTCTTAAACAGGTATTTCCAGCAGTACCCTGGTGCCGCAAGGCTCCCCAAAACTGTCTACCAAATCTGTCACTTGAATGCGGGTTTGGATATTATATAGCTGGTTGATCATCCTGATACGGTCGGCCGTTACCTGCATCCCCAACGATTTGTGCTTGCTGGCCGACTTGCTTTTTAGCTCAGCCGCCCGGGCACGACCTATGCCATCGTCAGTTATCTCAATCCTTAACAGATGCTCGTCGGGCTGGCATACCTCAATCATTACCGTACCGCCTTCCGGTTTATGCATCAGCCCATGCCAGATGGCATTCTCTACAAAAGGTTGCAGCAACAAAGGTGGGATTCTCAGATATTGCATATCTACTTCAGAGGATACATGGATGCTGAATCGCACCTTGTTTTTAAACCGCATGGCTTCCAACTCCATATACAATTGCAAAGCTTCCAGTTCATTGCCAAGGGTCACCAACTCGGAGCGGGAATTTTCCAGTACCAGCCGGATTAAGCGGGAAAATTTGCTCAGGTAATCGGAAGCCAGTTCAGAGTTGTTTTCCAGCGTATAAAGCTTGATAGAATTCAGGCAGTTGAAGATAAAGTGCGGGTTCATCTGTGCTCGCAAAGCTATCATTTCTGTATCGGCGAGTTTTTGTTCAAATTCCATTTTCAGTTGGAGAATATGCTGTTGTTCCAACGCATTACACTGGATGGCAATTTCCTGACTACGCTGGGCCAGTTGTGCTTCCAGATCGTGGGTATAGTTCTCTTGGATACGTTGTTTTTCCAGTTCGATGAGCCTTCCCCGGTAGGCTAATGCTAAGGCAAAACAAAAGGCTTCAATGGATAACCCCAGGATCACCCAAAAGAAAGGATTATTGATAAAGTTATCGGCAATACTTGGCAAATTAGGAAGATACAGATCAAGGGAACCCGGTATGAAAGATACGCCCAACAGACTGCACATACCTATCAATAAGTAAGATCTTATTGGCAAACGACTGCGAAACACTGCACTTAACAGAACACAGGTGGTTAATGCAGCCGGAACCATAGCATATATATAAAAGTTGTTGTTCAGAAAAAGGGGTTTGTTAATAATCCATTCAACGATGGCATGTATCTCCTGCATGATCAAGATGACCATCAATCCCTGCAAGACTTGCCAAGTGCGGGGAAATTTTATGCGTAAGTCTATTACTTCTGTTATAAATAGCGTGTAAAAGAGCGAGATCAGGGCAATGTGGAATGGATTGAGAATATCTGACCTACGCAGCGGAAACAGCATCGCAAAGCTAAACCGGTAATCCATATGGTGCAGCGTAAACAGAAAGCAAATAAGGGCGTACAGCGCATAGTAGAGAAATGCTCTATCACGTGTTAAATAGTACGAGTAGAAAGTGTACAAGCTCATAAAAAATAAACAACCTGCCAGTAATCCGACCACAGCTAACAGCACATCAGATTCCATTTGCCAATTGTAATCCAGTTCATAGCCGCCTCTAACCGATGATACTCTAGAATAAATAGCTGTCGGACTCCAGATGTAATCTATCACTCGAGCATAATAGGTACAGTCAGATTTGGGTGGAATGGACACTGGTAACGCAAAACGGTCGGGTCGTTGTAGAGGCGGTATACTTATACCAGTTCGGCCGATACACTGATTGTTTTCATAGAGTGTGGTAAGGCTATGTACGGCCGTGTTGTGCAGGAGATTTAGCGTATCAGTCGGATGGGTGTTACGAATGGTAAACCGCAACCAGGTCACCATCACCGAACGGCTGGAAAAAGTGGAGCGTTCGTCTCTTTTTTCAGCAAAGGGTCTAAAATTTTTTGTGCAGATCACCGACAGCGGCAGCGTATCGCCCGAAAGGTCTTCATAAAAGGACGTATAGGGCGCAATATCCATCTGCGCGACTGGTAAACTTCCATGCAATACCAGCGGCTCTTCCTGCGCCAATACGCTGGAAAAAGTCAGTAGCACCGCGAAAAGGATCAGTGAGCGCATAAGACCTCCAATAGGTAATCAAGGTATAAAAAAGCAGGATGATAAACTATGGAGGATGCTCTGAAAAGTATATTCTATTGCGTGAATGGTTGATTTTTTGCGTAAAGCGCATTTTCTAGTTTGGACAAAGCGTAAAAGTAGTTTGCCTATGAGATAGATCGTTGAAAGCACGATTGCCATGAGAAAGCAAAATTTTTACGTTAAATCAAATACTGAAAATATGCGTATGATTAAATGATTATCTTTCGAAGCTGTTTAAACTTTTAAGCGTTTATTAATTTTTCGTAGAAAAATGATTGCAAATGCTATAAAATGCAGACTCATCCAGTTTCTGACTGTAAATTCAAACCTGACCAGCAAAGCTTTAAAGCCGTCAATCCAAGCATTAGCATGTTCAATGACCGACCTGTCTTTGTAGAGTTCTTCATCAAAAATATGTGTTTTGCTCTCATAAGGTTCCATTTGCTTTTCTGCTGAATTTCTTGGATTAGGCGGACGCCGCGCGGTTTTACATTGGCAATAATTTCCTCTTGTTGGCATGCCTGCTGGAAGCCTTCTGAATCAAAACCTGGGTCTG
>JBBSNI010000464.1:0-4437 GCA_038232695.1 Cytophagales bacterium | reverse complement strand
TCAACCGGGCGCCGGGCGCACTCAACATTCAATGCTCAAGTAAAAGATAGCAGCGTCAAGCCGGACAGATTTTCATCAAACTCATCAGAACACAAAAAAAGCTGCCCTTTCAGGAAAGGCAGCCTTTTTCTTATAACAGTTTAACTATTTACTCTTTATTCTTAGCCATGTCTTTCATATCCGGTGGCAAGATCACCTGGCTGATGACATGTACTACGCCATTGGAGGCATCAATATCTGCTTTTTCAATTTCGGCACCTTCTACGGTAAAGCTGTCTCCTTGCTTCATGAATTTCACGTCTTCGCCCTCTACGGAGGCTGAGGTCATGCCGTCTTTCAGTTGAGAAGACATCACTTCACTAGGAATGACATGATAGGTCAGCACTTTGACAAGTTTTTCTTTGTTTTCAGGCTTCAGGAGTTCATCTAACAAGCCTTCGGGTAATGCTTCAAATGCTTCGTTGGTAGGCGCAAATACGGTAAAAGGACCATCTCCTTGTAAGGTTTCTGCCAGACCGGCTGCTTTGACAGCGGTTACCAGCGTAGAAAGATCATCGTTGGATGCAGCTAAGGCTACTATATCTTGCATGCCTGTGGCTGATGCTTCATCTGAAGTTTCTTCCATTTGGTTTTCCATAGGAGCCATTTCCTCTTCCATCTGCATAGTGGCTGTATCTGCCTCTTGCATGGCTGGGCTTTGCTGGGTTTCCTGTGCCCATACCGCTCCGGCTGAAAATACACACACAGTGCATATGCTTAATAACTTGGTTTTCATAAGTAATAAAAGTTTAATTTAAAAATTTAAGAAATAATCTTACTTGTTGAACAGGATAAGCAAGACATTGTTTAGACAAACCTGTTTGTTTAAGAAAACATTTTAAATATTAAACGTAATGTAGCCTTAGAAAGCTTTTAAACATCACCTTAAAGTCTGACTTCGGCGGTAAACAATTTAAGAGAGGTATAGTTCTACTTGTTTCATATAACCTGATGCGTTATGAAAACTATTTTTTTATTGATTGCTCTTGTTCCTTTGACCTGGGCGTGCGTAGACAGAGGTAACAATGCTAAAGAAGGAGAAGAAAGCGACGTGTACGAAAGCGAGGAAGCTGACAACAACGATCTGATAGACAACGACAAGTTAGATCAGGCTTTTACCACTTCTCCTTATTTTGCCAAGTGGGATACCAACGGTGATAAGACCATTAGCCCGGAGGAATTTTATAAAGATTACTTTACTATGCTGGATCAGAACAAAGACAATGTGCTGGACAACCCCGAATGGCAAAAGGGTATTACCTCGTATTTCGGAGAAAACGGCAAGATCCGGTATGGAAAATTTACCGACTGGGACAGCAATGGCGACAAGCAGGTCCAACCCGGCGAGTTTCAGGAAAAGATGAAAGACGCTAAATACTTCAAAAAGTGGGACGAAGATGGCGACGGAAAACTCACCGAAAAAGAATTTTCCGAAGAAGTATTTGCTAAATGGGATACCGACGGCAATGGCGTGATAGAGTCTCAGGAATATGAGGAGTGGGACAAAAAGGTAGGCAACTTTTAGGATGAATATTCCACCTTTAGCCCAAGCGGCTGCCGGAGGGCTGATAGGCGCTGTGGCGCTGACAGCACTGCACGAAACTCTTAGAAAGCAGGCAGCCACAACCAAAGCTCCGCGCCTGGACTTGCTGGGGATGCAAGCGATACAAAAGATAATTTCTGAAACAGGTAACCGCCGTATTCGCCGCAAGCCTTTAAGACGTTGGGCGATGGCGGGCGACGTGCTGTCCAACACGCTTTACTATAGCTGGATATACAGCCCTTCCCCGAAGAAGAACTGGCAGAAAGGGCTTGTGCTGGGCACAGCCGCCGGTCTGGGAGCCGTGCTACTTCCCAAGCCGTTGCACCTCAACTCAAAAGCTACCCGCCGTACTTCGCAAACCCAAATCCTGACCGTAGGGCTATACCTAACAGGAGCATTGACAGCGGCTGCTGTACAGAATGCATTGAAGAAATAGTAAGAGACTGATTACCAACTTTCCTTGAATATTGAGCATTGACTGTTGAATATTTTAAACATTCAACAATCAACCGGGCGCCGGGCGCACTCAATGCTCAACACTCAAGTAAAAAATGTGGCAAGGTATTGCTTGCTCTGGTTGCCTTTAGAGATTAGGCTGCGGCGTCGTCCTCAGATACGGTTTAACCACCTTGTGTCCTTTAGGAAAACGGTTGGGAATTTCCTCGGTAGGAATAGAGGGAGACACCACACAGTCGTCGCCTTCTTTCCAGTCGGCGGGGGTAGCTACGCTGTAGTTGGCGGTAAGTTGCAGGGAGTCGATCACCCGGAGGATTTCATTGAAGTTGCGACCGGTAGAAGCCGGGTAGGTCAGCGTCAGCTTTACTTTTTTGTCCGGTCCAACGATAAATACAGAGCGCACGGTCATGCTGTCCGAAGCGTTCGGATGGATCATGCCGTACAGGTCAGCTACTTTGCGGTCTTCGTCGGCGATCAGGGGAAAATTGACATTTGTGTTTTGGGTTTCGTTGATGTCTTTGATCCATCCTTTGTGCGACTCCAGCCCGTCTACGCTGACTGCCAGCACTTTTACATTTCTCTTATCAAATTCACTTTTAAGCTGTGCCGTTCTGCCCAATTCGGTCGTACACACCGGCGTATAGTCCGCCGGGTGGGAGAAGAGTACACACCAGCTACTGCCCAGCCACTTGTGGAAGTGGATTTCACCTTCTGTGGTCTTTGCTGTAAAGTCGGGGGCGGTATCGCCTAATTTAATATCCATGATTATTTAGGTTTAGGTTAACAAAAATGCTTGTTCATATTAAATGTCCTTTTTTACGAAATAATAAGTTAGCTTGTTGTACTCTTTTGTGCGATAGCTACCTTTGTCATTGTCAATACTAAAAAAATATGTTCAGACCTATCCACTTCATCACCTTCCTTGTACTCTCCCTCACCGCCCAGGCACAGACTTTTTCCGAGAGCAATCCGGCCGCCTTAGGTTTCTCGCCTGAGCGGCTGCAACGGGTAGACGCTTTCCTGCAACAGTGGGTCAGCGAAGGCAAGGTGCCTCATGCTGTGTCATTGGTCATACGAAAGGGACAAATCGTACACTACCAGGCGTACGGTACGAGCGATGCTGCCCGCGAAGAACCGCTGCCAAAAGATGCTATCTGGCGGATCGCCTCCCAAAGCAAGTTGATCACCACCGTAGCGGTCATGAGGCTATACGAACAGGGAAAATCTCTGCTGGAAGATCCCATTTCCCGTTATATTCCCGCCTTTGCCAATCCTAAGGTATTAGTTAGCGTAGATTCGGCGACCCTCGACTATAAGATCCGACCTGCCAAAAGAGAGATTAGCATCCGCGACCTGCTGACGCATACGGCGGGCATTCCTTATGAACATCCTTTACAGGAGTATACAGAGTTTGAGGTACCTTTTTTATCATCCGACCGGCTGGAGGATGCCGTCAACCGCATTGCAACTCGACCTCTGCTGCACGACCCGGGAGAAAAATTCACGTACGGTTTCAACACGGATATCTTGGGCAGGCTCATAGAAGTAGTTTCCGGGCAAACGCTGGATGCCTTCTTCCGCGAACATATTTTTGCGCCGCTGGGCATGAACGATACTTACTTTTACCTGCCTGCAGAAAAAGCAGACCGCCTTGTGACGCTCTTCCGCAAAGATTCACTGAAAGGCGCGTTATCGGTGCAGACAGATTCGGTATACCAGAACTTTGCCCGCAGCACGGCATGCACCTTATATAGTGGCGGCGGCGGACTGGTGAGCACCGCAATGGACTATGCCAAAATCTGCCAGTTGATCCTCAATGAAGGTACGTTCAACGGACACCGTTTGCTCAGCCCCTGGACGGTGCGCCTGATGACCCGCAACCAGATTGGCGAGTTGACGGTATGGGAACGGCAGGATAAGTTCGGCTATGGACTGATGGTGATGACTCCGGAAAGCCGCTACGGTGACCAGGCACCCCCCGGCACGCTGAACTGGGGCGGCATGTACTGTTCTGAATACACGATAGACCCAAAGAATGACCTGGTGATGATGGTGTATACGAATGTCTATCCTTTTGCGCATTACAGTGAGTTTGTGCGTAAGTATAGGGTACTGGTGTATGGAGCTTTGGTGGGGGATAGTAAGTAAGTACTGCCAGATACACTTTTTGTCCGTCTACTTTGCGGTGAATGATCTACAATAAATCACTTCTTCAATGAGTATAAGACTCCTCTTATTCATAACGCAAGCTATCCACCGGATTGGCCAAAGCTGCCCGAATGGTTTGAATACTTATAATTAATCAGCACCGCTGTGAGCACTCCTACTAAAACCGGCAACGCCAACATCCACCAACGAATGGTAGTGCTGAAGGCATAGTTTTCCAGCCACTTTTGTAT
>JBBSNI010000463.1:0-4452 GCA_038232695.1 Cytophagales bacterium | reverse complement strand
CAATACGATAAAGGTATCAGCGTTTCCAATGAACAATTGGCTGCTGTAAATATCAGCACAGATTCATTTCACGGGGAATGGAATTATTGCATTGAGCCAAACATGTAAATAGAAATGTTATTTTGACGCAATTACTAAGGCTTCTGGAAAAGCACCGGCAGATAAACGGGCTTTGCCACGCTCCAGATAGATGATCGCCCCATGCGCCCCCAGGCTGACCGCCCGGTCCAGGTAAGCGATAGCGGCTTTCAGGTCTTCCTGGGAGGGAGTCCCTTTAGCATTAGCCCGCAAACGGATCGCTGCGCGGTTCATATAGGCTAGCGTATCCTGGGTTCCCAGGGTGATGGCTTGGTTGAGGTCGTCCACGGCGGTGATATCCTGAAGCTGATACCGGGCATTGCCGCGCCACAGGTACAGATCAGCAGAGGACTCCATTTTGATCGCCTGGTCCAGGGCGGCAACGGCGGCTTTGTAGTTTTTAACCTCATACTCAGCTTTGCCTAAGTGGCGGTAGGTAAGGACGTCCGTAGCTCCTTGCTGGATAGCCGCTTTGAGGTCGGGAATGGCAGCGGCATACTGCCCGGTGAAAGCCCTAGCATTGCCCCGGTTCTGTAAGATTTCGGCTGACTTGATCCCTTTTTCCTGGGATTTATTCAGATCGGCGATGGCGGCTTCGTACTGTTTGAGATGAAAGCGGGTGTTGCCCAGGGCGGCATACACTTCGCCGCTGTTCATACCTCGTGCCGATGCCTTCTCAAAATCTGTTAGGGCTGCCGGGTAGTTTTGCTGCCTGGCATACACGCTGCCCCGGCAAAAATAGAGCACAGCTTCCTGATCGTCCTGGGTGATCGCCTGGTTTAGCGCAGGTAGCGCAAGGGCGTAGTCGTTCAGATAATAGTAAGATTTGGCGAGCAGGGGCGTGGCGGCACGCTGGTCTTTTACTTTAAGCAATGCCTTGACAGTCTCCTGGTAGGCTTCTTTTGTAAAATATATCTCGCCCAAGGCCAGCCAGGTGGGTGGGTCGCTGGCGCCCAGCGCTACGGCTCTTTCCAGTCCATCCAGGGCGGCTGCGCTGTTTTTCAGAGCAAAGGCAGACAACCCAAGGGCGCGGTACAAGTCGGCGGTCAGGTACTCCTGCTTACCGGCAGCGGTGACCTGCTTTAGATCGCTGGTGGCTTCTGCATATTGCCCGGTCAGGAAACGTGCTATGCCGCGCTGCGCGTACAGCGTAGTCTCTCGGCTGCCCTGGCGGTAGGCATCATCAAAGGCCCGCACCGCATCTGTGTACTGCTGCAACTGGTAATAAGCCGCTGCGATGCGGAAGTAGGCTTCTGTGTCTTTCTCACCTAATGCGATTGCTTTCTGGTAGTCGATAATTGCTTCCTGCCAGCGTTTCAGGGAATAATGGGCGGCAGCCCGGTTGGTCCAGGCTTGCTGGTAGCTTTCTTTTTTGGCCAGCGCCTTGCTGAAGTCGGCCAGCGCCGCTTCGTACTTTTCTGTCAACAGTTTGGCTTTGCCGCGGTTGTTATAAAGGATTTCATCATCAGCGCCTTTGGCGGTAGCGGCGTCATAATCGGCAATGGCTTTAGGGTAGTCGTTGAGCAGAAAATAGGCGTTGCCCCGCTTATAATAGGTCTGCGGTTGCTGGTTTCCCTGCTCTATGGCTTTGGTCAGATCGCTGAGTGCGCCTTTGTAGTCTTTGTTGTCATAGAGCATCATACCCCGGTAGAAGAAAACCTGCTCGTTGAAGGCACGCAGTTCTACAGCTTTGTTCAGGTCCTGAAGAGCGGCGTCGTATTTTTCCAGCTTATAGTTGGCAATGCCTCTGCCCTGGTAGCCTTCGGCAAGGCTGGGTTTGGCAACGATGTATTGGGTAAAAGCCACTTTGGCGCCCTGCCAGTCCTGGGCTTTTAGCTTGCTTTCGGCTTCCTGTCGGTAGCGTTCCGCTGTTTCCTCTGCCGTGGCGGCATCCTGGGCGGATAAGCGGAGACTTACAAAAAACAAAAGAATTACGGTGAGTCTGACAAACTGTTTCATAAACAAAGGTATCATGCGTATAGGGGGCTAAAATTAACCTTTAAGACAGGCTGTGGCTTTCAAAAAATGGTTATTTATGTACTGTGTAAGATTATGGAGATGTTTTGGGTTTTGAGTTCTATGTTCTGAGTTCTGTGTGTATCATTTGAAATTGCTATATTTGTTAGTGGAAATGAAAACGCGGTATAGTGGGTTGTCAGGTGAAGTGGTTTTTTCTTTCACCTTTTGAATCAAACAAAGATGCTAAGAATTATCGCTATCATTCTATTCAAAATAACCGGCTGGACTGCCAAGGGCAACTTGCCACCGGGTTTGCAGAAAGGGGTAATGGTCGCTGCACCCCATACCAGCAACTGGGACATTGTATATGCCAGGGCGGCGTTGTTCATCATGCGCATTCCCATCCGGTTTACCATCAAAAAAGAATGGACAGGCTTCCCGATGGGGCTGATCCTCAACCCCCTGGGCGCGCTACCTGTTGACAGAAATCCTAAATATAAGCCCAAAGAAAGCATGGTGGATGTGATGAAACGGCTGCTCAGCCGGCATGAGAAGATGATCATCCTGGTGACGCCGGAAGGCACCCGTCAACATGCCGAACGATGGCGCACAGGCTTTTACCATACGGCGCAGCAAGCGCAGGTGCCTATCGTACTGGCATACCTTGACTACGGAAAGAAAGAAGCAGGCATCGGCCCGATCTTTCACCCGACCGGCGATGTAGAGAAAGATATGGAAGAGATCAAAAACTTTTACAAGACCGTTACCCCAAAGTTTCCCGAACGGGGCGTGTATTGAATGGAGAAGACGGGAGACCGAAGACGGAAGACCGAAGACGGAAGTTTTTATTGTTGAGTCTTCAGTCTTCAGTCTCCCGTCTTCAAGCTACTCCATTACTTTCAGCAGATAATAGTTCTTCTTGCCGCGCTGTACGATCAGGTATTTTCCTTGCAGCAGACGGAAATTCATGGGCGTTTCTTCCGAAGCGATCTTCTGCTTGTTGATGCTGATGCCGCCCTGGCGGATCATACGCCGGGCTTCGCCTTTGGACGCAAAGACCAGCCCGCCGGACTTTTCTGAAAGCAGGTCTACCACGTTATCAGTAGCGCGATAATCGCTGGTAGAAATAGTTTGCTGGGGTACGCCTTCAAACACTTGCAGCAAGGTCTTTTCATCAAAAGCACCCAGTTCTTCTTCTGTGGCATTGCCAAACAGTATGTTGGAGGCTCTGACAGCCATCTCGTAGTCTTCTTTAGAGTGTACCCGGATGGTGATTTCTTCTGCCATCGCTTTCTGGAGGAGCCGCTGGTGCGGGGCTTGGGTATGTTGCTGTTCCAACTGCTCGATTTCCTCTTTGCTTTTCAGGGTAAAGACGCGGATAAGCCTGCCGCAATCTTCGTCGGCGGTGTTGAGCCAAAACTGGTAGAACTGGTAGGGAGAAGTCATCTCGGCATCCAGCCACACGTTGCCTGCTTCGGATTTGCCGAACTTGGTGCCGTCGGCTTTGGTCACCAGCGGGGTAGTCAGCGCGAAGGCTTCTCCTTCTGCCTTGCGGCGGATAAATTCGGTGCCGGTGGTGATGTTACCCCACTGGTCGGAGCCACCCATCTGTAGTTTGACGCCCTGGTGTTGGTACAAATGGAAAAAGTCGTACCCCTGCAAAAGCTGGTAGGAAAATTCCGTAAAAGAAAGCCCTGTCTCCATACGCTTCTTCACCGATTCTTTGGCGATCATGTAGTTGATGGTCAGGTGCTTGCCTGCTTCCCGGAGAAATTCCAGAAAGCCCATGGCTCCAAACCATTCGTAGTTGTTGACCATCGCGGCGGGATTGTCTTGGGTAGTAAAGTCCAGGAATTTTTCTAACTGCTGGCGGATGCCCGCCTGGTTTTCCTGTAGCGTAGCCGTATCCAGCAGGCTTCTTTCTGCCGACTTACCGGAAGGGTCGCCGATCATGCCTGTGGCACCACCGACCAGGGCTACGGGCTGGTGTCCTGCCCGTTGCAGATGTACCAGCAGCATAATAGTCGCCAGGTTGCCTATGTGCAGGGATTTGGCGGTAGGGTCAAAGCCGATATAGCCTTTGGTCACTTCTTTAGAGAGTTGTTCTGCGGTGCCGGGGGTCATGTCCTGGATCATGCCGCGCCAGGTGAGTTCTTCTATAAACCGGGATAAATTTGTGGACATTGCTTCTTTCATGTATTTGCTCTGTGAGCCTGCAAAGATAGAAAGTATTTGCAATGAGACAGAAAAACCTTATTTTTAGATGTTATTCACCCAATAGTCCGGTAAGTTTTTGAAAAGGTTTGGAAAATAAAAGAGGAAGCACCTTTTTGCGAAGATGCGACTCCTACACAATGATGCTTCCCGCAAGAGCCAGGCTCTTGTAGCAAAGATAACAGAAAAAATGGATGGGTT
>JBBSNI010000462.1:0-4463 GCA_038232695.1 Cytophagales bacterium | reverse complement strand
GTCGCCCGAAAGTCCGAGTTCACCGAATAGATGATATGATCGCCCGGCGCCAATTCCACGGAGTGCCCCCCGTTGCCTGCGGGCCGCCGGTCGCAGGCATAAGGTGTGCCTACATGGGCTACCCATCCTAACAGGTATTTCTCCGAGGGCTCCACTTTGGTTTGCAGCCAAAGCGACTTGTCTTTCAGGCTGCCGTCACTGTTTCGCGTAGGCACCAGTATACTGTCCCAGGGTTCTTTGTCAGGGGTTACCAGCACGTGTGAGCCGATAGGAATAATGTTACCGGCTCTGACCACACAAAAGATTTCATCATAGCGCACGGCATAGAAGGTTTTACCGTCCTCATCTACAGCCATTAAGCGCACGTTGCTGTCTGACAAGGTATCATAATGAAAGTATACCCTGTCCCCTACCTCAACCTCCGGGATGATCTCTGCAATGGTTTTCCAGTCCCGTGCCCAGAAGCTGTCAGGCTCATGGTAGGCAAGTGGGATAGGCTGTCCCGGATGGTTTTCAAACAGTATGATGCGCGCCCCTTGCTGCCCGCCATCCAAAGCTCTATCCGGGGCGGCAATAGCAGTACCGTAGATACGTGCATGTCGTTTGGGATCATAGGTTGTGTTGATGAGAATATCTTTGCCGCCTAAGCCTTTGACTGCCGAGACGTTTTCGTATTCCTTTTCTACCTGCAAAAGGCAATAGTTCCTGCCTGCTTTCATAGATATGTGTGTATTACCAAATTTTAGAATTGCTAAAATGCGAAAAAAGTTTAGCAAAAAAAAAGAACAGGTAGAACCCCGTTCTTTTTAACCTATGCTTAAACAATCGTCTATAAAAGCTTTCGACCGCGTCCCGGCGACCGGCGTCCCGGCGACCGGCGTCCCGGCGACCGGCGTCCCGGCGACCGGCGTCCCGGCGACCGGCGTCCCGGCGACCGGCGTCCCGGCGACTTCATCCCATGCCTGCCATGCATTGCCATCAACACAAGGTTATTGAAATAATATGCAAAGCCATCCGTATCAAGTATACGTTCATATAATTCTTTATCCGTTTCCAACATTTTGGTAAGAAAAGAATTTACTCTGGCTTCCCTGACAATTTGAGGGTTCCTTATTTCTTTCAAGGCAGCGTCCCTCATCACAACAAGCACATCATCTGGGATACCCAAATCACTTTCACGAATTTTAGCCCAGGCATCTATAATAGATTTATCTGTCATAAGCCGGCGTCTCCTGAACGCTTTCGGGACGTCCGGTTCATTACTTTTTCAAGTAACAAGTTGAAAACAGGGCTAACAAAGTACATGCCCACAGTGGTCAGGATTACTAAAAACAAAAGCTCTGGCCAGTCAATATGCCCATGCGACCAGCCCCTGTAAAGAAGCAGGCAGAAAAAGGCGATGCCGAAAACTAATGTTGTGCCAAGCCTGACAGCGCGTGTGCTTAGCTGCGCCGGGTTGCCGTCCGCAGGAAGCTTATTTTTTGAATTTTTCATAGTCATTGTTTTAAGTGTTTCAGCGGATTGCCCCCGAAAGCTTTCGGGGCAAGCTGCCCAGTCATTCTTTTATCGCTCGTCTCTGCCGCCAGAAGGCCTAATGGGCGCCGGCCTGGCAGGTGTCGGTGTCGTCGGTGGT
Organism: Cytophagales bacterium; assembly: GCA_038232695.1. Lineage (GTDB taxonomy): Bacteria > Bacteroidota > Bacteroidia > Cytophagales > Cyclobacteriaceae > JAJNNC01. Next base: position 2,830 of record JBBSNI010000462.1, on the reverse strand, counting down.
ACCCTCAAAGCTTTTTCTACCGCCGCGATAACAGCCGGGTCCACATAGTTTCTGCCATAGACAGGGATCATGGACATAGAAGAAAGCGCCCGCAAATCCCCTGACACAAACTTGCACCCGGCTGGCGGTGAGGCGGTGTTGGCGTAGAACACTGTGCCGTTGCCACAGCTAATAGCATGTAAAGGTACTGATTCAGTCATAGCCTGCCTAATACAGTCAAAGACCAGCTTGGCACCCCCTGCCAGTGCCGCACCCCCGGCAAAGCCTATGGCAAAACCAATCATGCCGCCTACCACAGCGCCTACAAATGGGTTGCCCGAGGCAAGCGTAGCCGCTGCCCCTAACCTGACCCCCTGCCAGCCGTAGGCAACACCCCCGGCAATACCGGCATCAAACATGCTCTCTGCCACATCTATCCATTCCTCTTTGCTTTTGCCCGTAAGACAACTGCGCTGGTTCTGTCCGCCCGTCGTCCCGGCGACTGGATCGCCAGCGGATTGCCGCCCAGCCGCCTGCAAGGCATGGGCTGTCTCTACATTAGCCAAAGTATAATAGATCACCTGGCTGACCATAAGCTGCTCTATCTCCTGCATGTTGCTAACAGCCACTTCTTTTAAGTTACCTGTTAAAAAAGCCCTGACCTCTTCTAACTCTTTGCCCTTTAGCGCATACATATAGTCAGAAACCGCCAGCAAAACTTCCTGCCCTTCTAAAGAAAAGCCCAAGCTGTTGATCTGCTGTTTTGCCTGTTGCCGACGGGCGGTCTTTTCACCTGTCGTGAGTACCCTGCTTTTGCCCAACGCCTGCCAGTTCTCTATTTCGGCATTGGTTGGTACCTTCAAACGGTACTGATAGTAAGCAAAGGCAGCAGGCGGCAAACCAGGCGCAGAAAAGTTCTCTAAATCTAAGAACGCCTCCCGCTTCCCCGATGCATAGATTTCTTTCAAGTCTCCATCCTGATCAAAGAACACTTCCCTTTGCGCCTCTGCCTGCTGCATAAAAGCAAAAGTGCCTGCCTTTAAATCAGCATAGGTAATGACCGGCACTACTGGGCCGGTGGTGGTTGTATCCAAAGCAGGATTACCGCCCCCCTTTATACTCTCAATTCCTTCTTCCTGACAGGAAGAAAAACACAGGCATATCACTGCTACAGCAATCATGCCCGTTACATTAACAACATTCTTCATGGTTATTTACGTTTGGTGTACGATAAATGTTCACCCGAACAGGTGAGTTTAGCAAGTATAACACTATTTGTTTGCAATCAAAAACATTTCTGATTTAATTTGAAAAATTCTTCTACAGTATTCACTGCGACACCAAACACCACCCCCGATGAACGACAATACATTTGATTTGCCCAACGGAGTGCCGCCCGCGCGTGAGAAAATTCCCACCGGATTGCCGCACCCGCGTCCCTATCTTATTGATATGATCAATGACATGATCAGAGATGCCCAAAAAATTGGAGTGCCTGGGACGCCGGCGGATTGCCGCCCACCCGTCAGCACCAACCTGATCAGCGATGGCTACCACACCTTCGGCGAACTCTACGCCCATCGCACCCGCCTGTTTATCGCCCTGTGCCGCTATATCCAATTCACCGATGTCTGGCGCAGCAAATCCCACAGCGACGGCACCCGCCTGGATGGCTACTTCCTGCTTGGCATCGGCTTTAATGCCGGTGAGCAGATCACCTACCACCTGGAAGACGAGTACTGGAAGGATTGTGCCTTCGCTGCTACCCTTTCCAAAGCCCCACCCTTTGATGGTCATACCCCACAAGATGTCCTGCAACGCCTTGCTAACTTATGAAGTATCCTTTCTTTAGCTACCATTACCGTAAGGATCATATGCTCTGGTTTCGCATCAAAGGCTATGGACTCATTATCAAGAACCTGAAAAGCACATCTGCCCTTTTTAGCGATAGAAACCGCTTGAATAAACATATCATCATAGGCAAATACATTATCCGACCCCTTTTGCCGTTATGAGAAATAAAAAGCGGGTTGCCGCCCAGACGCGAAATGGATAAGTTGATTAATATTATTGCTAAACAATTTTTAGGAAGTAGCCTAACTTTTGAGCTTAGTAAGGACAATCCCTATGAAGCCGTTAGCGTTGAGTTAATAAAAGCTGTTGGCTACCATTACCCAAAAGAAACATTTGAATGGAACTCCCACCTCGTTGAGTATTATGTCCTCAATGAAGATAACAAAGAATACGACAAGAAAAGAGTTATAGACCTTTCTTTTCGCGGAGCGGATCGTGTCCACGACGGTTGCCGCCCAGCGGCGCCCATATGAGAAATAAAAAGATCAGAAACACATCCGAGGATTATGTCTGCGATCCAGCCTCCATTGAAGCGCAAGAAGCCCAGGGCGCTCTGGATATGATTGATTCGGGCAGCCATGCCTTTACCCAACTCCCGGCCCTTACAGCCTTCGCCTCCCCTGCTGAAAATCTCTACTGGCAGCACAGTATCAAAGTGCTTTGCCTTAACCCCAATGACCCCCTGTTCTATACCACCGTGCTGCCCAAAGGCTGGCAAATCAACCCTACTACCCATCCCCTATGGACAGAGCTTGTGGACGACAAAGACAAAACAATCGCCCTTATTTTCTATAAAGCCGCGTTCTATGACATGGCAGCCTTTATTTCCTTCACGGAGCGCCGCCCAGTTGCAACCGGAGAGTGAACACAGCGGTATGCCGCCCAGCAGAGTTCCCCCTATTTGTAGTTTTACAAACGGATTGCCGCCCAGCGGAGCGCCGCCCGCCCGTGTTTCCCATTCATAAGTTTAAGCTGTGATAGCGTGGACATTATTTAC
>JBBSNI010000461.1:0-4467 GCA_038232695.1 Cytophagales bacterium | reverse complement strand
ATGGAGTTAGTTAATTCCGTCATGGCGTGTTTAGTTATGGATGTCGAATACCCTTAACTAACACGCCTTTCTTGTTAAGAATCCATTTTTAACATCTCATTTTTTAACGAACCATTGAAAGCAATAAGGTTTTAAAAAATAAGACCAACAATATATTTTATGAAAAAGGTGCTAGCATCGCCGATATAACCAAAGAAGATGCTTTAGCCTACTGCAAAAGAGAATTCCCAGAGAAATATGATGAACTCGAAGATTATTATCAAAAACACCCAGAGGATTTAAGAATAGATTTTGAGAATCATTTTACCGAATTTGAAAATCTATATAAATCAAGTCTTGAGAAAGTAATTATTCAACGCGAGGTTAAAAATATTCAAGATAAAACCTCTCTTTCTTTTTTTGTTTTTATACAAATTACGCGTAACCACAACTTCTTAGCAGAGATTTTACGTGCTTATAAAGCACACAATATAGCGAAGTTTGAATTTTTTGTTGACCTAAAGCATACAATAGCCAATCCTGACAAATTAATGGGTTCAATTATACCATTCGTTTCGTCTTCTTGGAAGTTGTACAGAACCAAAAAAGAAAAGTTTCCTCTTTCTGACAATCCTGTTTTAATTAGAGCATCTCATATTTATCTGCCTCTTGCGCCTGATTTACTCCTTGAAATTGATCTTAATAAATCTGTTCCTGAACTACAAGTTTGTACTATTTATGATAGAATCTCTTTTTTTAAGTACAGAGAATTTAAGAAAAGAACTATTGAGAACTCTTCAAGAGAAATAATTTTTGGAAACAAAAAATTATTAGAAAGATGGCAAAAATCCAGTTTGTATTTGAGACACATAAAACAACTACAAATGCTTGCTAACAATATATAAAGATAGTGTGATGTTTCGCCCCTGGACGTAGCGTCCGCTACGACATATGTAGGGCGTTTTAGATCAAAGAACGGGAGGATTTGACAGTTTTAGATCGTAGTGGACGCTACCAAGGGTGGTTATAAAGGACATTTTAGTGAATCAGTTATAGAAGAAAGAAAAGAGGACTTATGCCAGTTCGTATGATTTATTTGTATCTTTAAAACATGAAACCAATTCAGAAACATATCAAAGAAATCAAAAAGCTTTGCAAAGATTACCATGTGGCGGAAATGTACGTTTTTGGTTCTGTGTTGAATGACAACTTTTCATCAAAGAGCGATATTGATTTCTTAGTGAAATTTGAAAAAGTAAATCCCTTTGCGTATTTTGATAACTACATGGATCTTAAAGAGAAATTAGAGGATTTACTTTCAAGAGCCGTTGATCTAGTTGAGATCCAGACTGTAAAAAACCCTATTCTAAAACGCTCAATAGACCGCAACAAAGTGCTGTTATATGGACGAGAGGATTCTAAAGTGGCTGTATGACATTCAAGACGCAATCTATGAGATTGAAAGCTATTTTGTAGATTTCCCCAAAGATTTTAATCTTTATCAGTCAAATACTATTTTAAAAAGAGCCGTAGAACGTGATTTAGAAATTATAGGTGAGGCAGTTAATCGCATCATAAAACGAGACCCGGATTTTCCAATTACCAATGCAAAACGCATTGTAGGATTAAGAAATCAGATCATTCATGCTTATGATAACATCTCTGATGAGAGCATATGGTCTATTATTTCAAAACACATACCCGCGTTGAAAGTAGAGATTCAATCCTTGATTGATAGGCTTGACAATGCAGATATAGACTCAAACACACGCCAGTAAATGCTAGGAAAGCAGTAAGTGAATCACTTCTTCCTCAGCGCTGCTAACTGCTCCTGTATGGCGGCGATCTTTGCCTCGGCGTCGGCTTTCTTTTTGCGCTCCATCGCTATGACAGCCTCGGGGGCGTTTTCTACAAACCTGGTGTTGCTGAGCTTTTTGTCTACCGACTGCCTGAAGCCTTGCTGGTAAGCAAGTTCTTTCTCCAGCTTTTGTATTTCTTCCTCCACATCAATGGTATCGCCCAGGGGCACAAAAAACTCGTCGGGCTGCCCCTGCGCAGCATTCACAATAAAGCTGACCGCTCCCTCTACTTTTTCTTCGGTAAAATCAACCGCTTCTATGTTCGCCATCTTTCGGATGATGCTGCCAAACTGATGGTACTTTTGCGGCGTCCCGGTTTTGATCCACAGCTTCAAAGCCTGCTTCTGGCTGATCTGCCTGCTGTTGCGGATGTTCCTCAGCTGCGTAATGGCATCAAAGACTGTAACGCCGCTGCTCAGCACAGTAGCGTCGGCTTCCATACGGTCGGTGCTGGTATCGGCAGTGGGCCAGGCGGCAACGATGAGGCAGTCGTCTTCCTGTCGCTCCCGGAGCAGGTGCCAGATCTCTTCCGTAATAAAAGGCATGAACGGATGCAGCACTTTCATCGCTTTCTCGAAGAATTTGAGCGTTGCCTCATAGGTCATAGCATCTATCCCTTTGCCATAGGCCGGTTTGACCATCTCCAGGTACCACGAACAGAAGTCGTCCCATAGCAACTTATATACCGTCAGCAGTGCATCGGAAATACGGAACTTAGAGAAATGATCTTCCAATTCTATCATTGCCTGATTAAAACGGGCAGCAAACCAGCCGATAGCTGCTTGGTTGGTTTCGCCATCAACGGTTTTGTCTACCTGCCAGCTTTTCACCAGCCTGAGGGCGTTCCATATCTTGTTAGCAAAGTTTCTGCCCTGCTCACATAGTTTGATGTCAAACAACAGATCGTTGCCTGCCGGTGAACTGAACAACATGCCGGTGCGTACCCCATCGGCTCCATATTTCCTGATCAATTCCAGCGGATTGGGCGAGTTGCCCAGCGATTTAGACATTTTCCTGCCCTGCTTATCGCGGACGATACCCGTCAGGTATACATTGCTGAAAGGTTTTTCCTGCCGGTACTCATACCCGTACATGATCATGCGGGCTACCCAGAAGAAAAGTATCTCAGGGGCGGTTACCAGATCGTTGGTCGGATAATAATAGTTGATGTCCGGGTTGCCAGGATGGCGGATGCCATCAAAGACGGTGATGGGCCACAGGCCGGAGGAGAACCAGGTATCCAGCACATCTTCATCCTGCCGTAGGTCAGCAGCAGTCAGGCTGGAATTACCACTTTTCTCCTGTGCCAGGCGGAGAGCTTCTTCGGGCGTTTCGGCTACGACGAACGTATCATCGGGCAGATAATACGCCGGAATGCGCTGCCCCCACCAGAGTTGGCGGGAGATATTCCAGTCGCGCACGTTTTCCATCCAGGAGCGGTACATATTCTTGAACTTGGACGGATGTAGCTGTATGGTATCGTCCATGACATGCGCCAGAGCGGGTTGCACCAGTTCTTTCATGCGCACAAACCACTGCACGGAAAGCTTAGGCTCAATGACCGCATCGGTCCTTTCGGAAAAGCCTACGCTGTTTTTATAGTCTTCTGTCTTGACCAGTTGCCCTAACGCTTCCAGTTGTTGCGCCATCTTTTTCCTGACTACAAAGCGGTCTTCGCCTACGAAGAACTGCGCTGCCTCACTCATCGTGCCATCGTCGGCAATCACCTCTATGATTTCCAGGTCATGCTTTTTGCCCAATTCGTAGTCGTTGACATCGTGGGCAGGGGTAACTTTCAGGCAGCCTGTACCAAACTCCATGCTCACATATTCGTCCTCGATGACAGGCACCGTCCGGTTGACCAGCGGCACGATGACCCGCTTGCCTTTCAGGTGGTGGTAACGTTCGTCGCCGGGATGCACACACACGGCGGTATCGCCCAGGATAGTCTCTGGGCGGGTGGTCGCGATGGTGACAAAGCTGTCTTCTCCTTCTACTGCATAGTTCACAAAGTAAAGCTTAGAGTTGACTTCTTTGTGGTTCACCTCATCGTCGGCGATGCCGGTACGGCCCTGCGGGTCCCAGTTGATCATACGGTAGCCGCGGTAGATATGTCCTTTGTTGTATAAATCTACAAAGACTTTGGTGACCGATTCGCTCATGTGCGGCTCCATCGTAAAGCGGGTACGCGCCCAGTCGCAGGAAGCACCCAGTTTTTTGAGTTGCTCCAGGATGATGCCGCCGTATTTTTCCCTCCACTCCCAGGCATATTTCAGGAAGGCTTCCCGGCCGATGTCGCGCTTATTGATGCCCTTTTCCTTGAGCATCGCCACTACTTTGGCTTCCGTAGCGATAGAGGCATGGTCGGTGCCGGGCACCCAGCAGGCTTCTTTGCCTTCCATGCGGGCTTTCCGGATGAGCACATCCTGTAGTGTGTTGTTGAGCATATGCCCCATGTGCAGTACGCCGGTCACGTTGGGGGGCGGTATGACAATCGTATACGGCTCTTTCTGCGGATCAGGCTCCGAATGAAAATAATTCCTATCGAGCCAGTATTGGTACCATTTATCTTCAATCTCTTCAGGATTATACTGTGCAGCCAGGGACATGAATTTAGACGTTAGATGTT
>JBBSNI010000460.1:0-4490 GCA_038232695.1 Cytophagales bacterium | reverse complement strand
TGTAGTTGGCAATGATGGTGATGGTGTTAGGATCATCCGGGCTGCGGAAGGCATACACATCGGTGTTGTCTGCTTGCGGGTCACTGGAGATCAAAGGCGCCTCCCGGTGGCTCGAAGCAAACAGGGACGTTGATCCGCAAAAAAAAAGGAAAACCACGCTCATGCGCATGATCTTCCTTTTCCAGGAATCAAAAGTAGGATTTGTCTTCATAAAATGGTTGTGTTAAAAGGTTATAAAAAAATTGGAGTGCTGAAATAGTATCTACGAAATAACTTTATAAATTGGATTGCAATAAAGTTCAGATGATAGTATTTTTTTAATAGCAGATAAAAAAAGTAGTGTTTGTTAAGAAAATAGCAACGGGGTAGCGTGTTTATTAGCATGAAATGAATAGCTTGTCAGTTGAACCAAAATTTCAGAAAACCATGAAGAACACAAAAACTAACATTTTAATCGTAATACTATGCGGGTTGATGATCATGTTGACCGCAGCATGGACATCTCTACCTGCGCACCAACCTGCTTCCGAAGTAAAGACGCCTGCGGCAGGACGGTATTTGTATGTGGCTGTGCCGGGCATCCGGGATTATCTTGGATATGGCGGGCATGGCATTCTGGTGTTTGACATGGATCACGATCATCGTTTTGTTAAACGGATTAAAACGCAAGGACTCCATGCAGACAAAACACCATCGAACGTGAAAGGGGTGGCGGTCAGTGTGCCACTCAACAGCCTGTATGTAAGTACCCTCGAGTCACTCCAGCGCATCGATCTGACCACAGAAAAAGTTGTGTGGGAAAAAGCCTTTGAAGGAGGCTGCGACCGCATGGCGATCTCACCAGATGGTAAAACCATGTATTTGCCTTCTTTAGAGAAAACTTTCTGGAATGTCATCGATTGCGAATCGGGCAATATCATCAAAAAAATTGAGGTGCTTCGCCGGTCCCACAATACCCTCTACGGACTTTCTGGTGATCATGCCTATCTGGCCGACATCGCCTCGCCCTATTTGCACGTCACTGATTCAAAAACCCATACCATCATAAAAAAGGTGGGGCCCTTTGGCAATGGCATTCGCCCCTTTACCATCAATGGGAAAGAAACCCTGGCGTTTGTGAATGTGGATAGTCTGCTGGGGTTTGAAGTAGGAGACCTGAAGACCGGCCAGAAGATCGCTCGTATTGTGGTAGAAGGATGGGAGATGGGGAAGGTCAGGCGGCATGGCAACCCAAGTCATGGCATCGGCCTCACGCCTGATGAAAAGGAAGTATGGGTCAGCGATGGACATAATATGCGTATGCATGTCTTTAGTGCCGTTGCGCCCTTTCAGCAACTTACTACCATCCCCTTACAGGATATGCCCGGCTGGGTCACGTTCAGCATCGATGGAAAATATGCCTATCCCTCCAGCGGGGAGGTGATTGATGTGAAAACCCGTAAAATCCTGCGCACGCTGCAAGACGAGTTTTATAACAATGTGGCCAGCGAAAAAATGGTGGAAATCCACTTCGATGGCCATAAGGCGGTGAAGGCGGGCAATCAGTTTGGCATAGGACGGGTCACCAGGGATGTGGCTTCTTCTGAGTAGATGATGAGAAAAATTATGATAAAATCTGCGACGATAGGTATGTCCGTTGTTATGATTAGCTACGGGTGCGGTATGTTCCTGCCAAATGCCTATGGACAAAAAGAATTAGCCAACGAAGTGCCGCCCAGCGGAACGCCGCCCGCCAATGAAATAGCATTAAGCATTGAGCAAGATCAGAAGGCAGGTACCATTGCTGTCTTCCGTTCCGGCGGGAAAGAGCCGATTCTAGTACAAAATGCCAGGGAGGATGTTCGTCCGTACATTCATCCTATCGTAGCGCCTGATGGTAAAGGCTTATTGACGGAATACCGTCCGAAACATCACTTACACCAAACAGGTCTTTACTGGGGGTTAAAACTGGTCAATGGCCGGGACTATTTTATGAACTGGCAGGGCGACTACTGGCGTCGGGTTTCGGCCAATGTCATAAAAGGAAAGGGACCCGAAGTCCAATGGCAGACAGTATATGATTTGCTGGATGAAAAAGGCAATACCATACTTACCGAAACACAAACCTGGTCGATGCAGGAACAAGACGGAAAATTTCTGTTAGATCTGGCGTGGAAAGGCAAAGCGAAAACGGACATCACGCTCGGGAAATTCTATGTGGGGGGCTTGTTCCTTCGTATGCCCTGGCATCAGGGAATCCCTGGCGAAGTGGTCAATGCTGCCGGGCAGCGCAACACCGAGGCAGAGGCGCAACGCGCCATATGGACCGATGTAGGCATTCAGGTCCCGGGGCGCGATGACCTGGCTCACATAGCGATCTTTGATCACCCGGATAATGCGGAATGCCGCCCACAGGCCTTCCCAACACCGTGGCGGGTAGACCATGAGCTGGGCGTCGGCCCTTCCTTACAAATACTGGGCGATTGGAAAATTGCTGAACATGAAACCAAGAGCATCCGTTACAGACTGGTCGCTTATACCGGAAAACTCAGCGATACCGGACTCACCCGCTTATGGAAGGCATTTGTCTGTGAGTATTGATGTAATAAATTTATTTTGTACATGATAAACCAGGGTTGAACCTGTATGGCATTCATAAAACCATTTACTTTCTTTTTAGCCATTTTGCCTTTGTTGGCGATATTACCTTTCCTCAAGAACGCCTCCATACCCAGGCAGTATACCCTTGCGTTAGACACTGTTCCCGAAAGTAAGGGTCGCGACAGGTACGATAATTATACGGATTGGGCTATCTATCGGGGAGATAAGAAAGCCAACCAGTACGCCGAACTGGCACAGATCAATGCGGCGAACGTTCACAAACTGGAGCCAGCCTGGGAATACCACACGGGCGATCCTAACGGGCCGTCTATGTACAGCAATCCTATTATCGTGGAAGGACTGCTGTATTTCACGACTCCCAAACTGAAGGCAGTGGCCCTGAACGCAGCTACCGGAGAGGAAGTATGGGTGTTCGATCCTGCTACATACCATGCGGATCATAAGGATTTTCGGGGACGCAGCCGGGGCGTCACCTACTGGGAAGATGCCAAAGGTAAAAACCAGAGAATTTTTAATTTTGTAAAAGACCGGGTGTATGCCATAGACGCGAAATCCGGCGACCTTATCAAATCGTTTGGGGAGAAAGGCTTTATCGATTTACGGAAGCATCTCCCCGTTGATCCAGCCCAGGCCTCCATCGAGGTCACCTCTCCCGGCATTGTATACAAGAACTTCCTTATTGTGGGTTCGCGCGTACCTGAAGGAGATAACTCGACGCCGGGCGACGTTCGTGCTTATGATACGGTAACCGGGAAGTTTCGGTGGATATTTCACACGATACCGCAAGCGGGCGAGTTTGGTTATGATACCTGGGAATTTGTCGATGGCGTAACCTACGGCGGCGCCAACCCCTGGGGTGGTTTCTCCCTTGACGAGGAAAGAGGCTGGGTTTTCTTCGCCACCGGATCACCAGCCCCGGATTTTATTTATGGAGGCGATCGTAAAGGAGAGAATTTGTTTGGAAATTGCGTCCTGGCAGTAGATGCGGCGACGGGCGCGTACCAGTGGCATTTCCAGACGATTCATCATGATATCTTTGACTACGACAACCCTCCGGCCCCTATCCTGACAACGATCAACGCTGAAGGAAAATCCAGGGATGCTGTTGTACAGCTTACCAAAATGGGCCTCACCTTCGTATTGGACCGGGATACCGGAGAGCCCTTGTTTCCCGTAGCAGAGATTCCCGTGTCGGCATCCGATGTGCCGGGTGAGGAAGCCTGGCCCACGCAGCCATTCCCTTTAAAGCCGCCCCCGCTCGCCCGCTTACTATTAACGGAGGCTGACCTGACCAACATTACCCCGGAATCCAGGGACTCAGTGTTAAAGCAATTCAGGAAATACAAATCCGGTTTTTTATACACACCGGCTTCCGAGCGTGGCACCATCACCCTACCCGGCCATCAGGGAGGCATGGAATGGGGCGGGGGTTCTTTTGATCCTTACGCCAATGTGCTGTATGTGAATGTCAATGAAGCGCCTACCATCAACAAACTGGTAAAGTATTATGATCAGGAAAACACAGCGACGGCGACTCCCATCCAGCGTGGCGCCCTGATATATAATCAAAACTGTACTTCCTGTCATGGGGCCAACAGACAGGGAAATGCGCCGACATACCCCCCGCTCACTAACCTGAGGATAAGCAGCCAGGAAATTCGCGGCGTCCTGCACAATGGCCGTGGTATGATGCCGGCCTTTACACAGTTTTCCGAGGATCAGGTAAACGATATCGTTGCTTTTTTGGAAAGTGGCGCTGATGAAGTTAAGTAAAAGAGAAGGAATAAATGTCTAATTTCAGGTTTGAGGTTTAACAACATAATTCCATTTACCCAGAACTTGGTCAAAGACAATATTACAGTCATTCAAGAAATCTTTGGCTACCTGTT
>JBBSNI010000459.1:0-4510 GCA_038232695.1 Cytophagales bacterium | reverse complement strand
GACCATCTACCATTACCTGGATTATCTAAAGGTGGAGCGGGTGGTCAGAAAAGAAAGAGCGACCCAAAAAAAGCTTTAAATCAGATACTATGGCTGGCCAGTTTCTTACCAACACCGAACGAGTCCGATATGAACAGGTCCCTTCAATTATTTCCGAAGAAGATCTTAATGTTCACTTCCATTTATCAGAGGCCGATCAGGCTTTAATAAAGGAACAAAGAGGAAACGGGCAACGCCTGGGCTTTGCTTGCCAGCTTTGCCTGATAAAATTTATGGGTTATTTGCCCAACGACTGGCTGACGACGGTACCAGCGCCATTGCTGGAGAGATTAAGCGACCAGCTCGACACTAATCCCAACGATTTGCAGCACTATAGTGTACGAAGGAATACCCGGTCTGGCGAGACCCGGTCAGATCATCTGCAACACACCTTAAAATATTTGCACTTTACCCGATGGACCCCGATGGACGCTGCGCAACTCGAATCCTGGCTCCTGGAACGGGCCTTAGAGCATGATAAGCCGACACTGCTGTTGGATTTGGCCTGTGAGAAGCTTATTCAGAGCAGGATTCTGCGCCCTGCTATCGGAAGCCTTGAGCGAATGGTGGTTGCCGTGAGAGGACAAGCCTATACAGAAACGTATCGTCGGCTCAGCAGTATGCTGGACCAGAAACTACGGGCCGAACTGGATGCTCTTTTAGTGGTAGAAGAAGACAGTACGTACACTAGGTTCTCCCAACTCCGCGAAGAACCAAATGCCAACACTCCTTCCAATATTAAAAGCTCGCTGAACAAATATGTTTCGCTACTGGATATTGGGGTAAGCGAGTGGGATCTTTCTATGCTCAATCCCAATCGCAGAAAATTTCTGGCACAGAAGGCCCGACGGTCAACCAACCAGGAATTGCAGCGGATGAATAATGAAAAGCGCTACCCGATACTTATCGCGTTCTTACATCAGAACCTGATTGATATCACGGACTCTATCTTAGACATGTATAGTGCCTTCCTGGAGGAGGTGCAACATAAATGCAAAAGGGAGATGGAAGATTATCAAAGAAGGACAGCGATGGCCAAGGATAACGCGATGGCAACCCTGAACCTGGCAGCAGCCATGGTGGTCGATGAGGAAAATATCTCAACCGAAGAGCTAAGAAGGCATATCTTCGAAAGGGTTTCGAAAGAAGAACTAACAAAAGCGGTCACGGTGACCCAGGAGATATTAAGACCCACCAGGGATAATTTCCTTTCTTTTATTGATAATTACTATACCCGGCTGAGACGGTTTAGTGCCTATTTTCTAAGGACACTTACTTTTCTTTCACCTCTCAAAGACGATAAATTCTTGTACGCGATTGAGATAGTAACAGATCTCCAGAGCGGGGCTCGTAAGAAAATTCCCGAAGATGCACCCATTGATTTTATCACCCCAACTTGGGCCAAGTATGTGTTTGACGGTGCGCCGCGCGATGAAGACAGCCTACCGGTAAAACGTGCCTATGAATGGTGCGTCCTTTATAACTTGAAAGACAAGCTCAGTTCAGGGGATATATTTGTGGGCAATTCGCGCAGGTACGCTGATCCGGAAGGTTACCTGGTACCCAAAGCATATTGGAGTGACTCCAAAGAAGAAGTTTGTCAGCAGCTCTATATTTCTTCAAATCCTTATAATAGGATTAATCAAAAAATAAAGGAAAGCGAGGAACTTCTCCCTTTAGTGAGTGATTTGCTCAATGGCACAGACGAGATAAGACTGGAAGAGGGTATACTGGTAGTGCCCCGGCTTCAGGCGCAAGAATTACCGGATTCTGCGGCGGAATTGGAGAGTCTGATTTCCGCCCGCTTGCCTTTAGTCGATTTATCGGAACTATTGATGGAAGTAAACTCCTGGACTAAATTTACTGACCATTTTATCTCCATTCATGATGGAAAGGTCCCTGGTGAAAGTCAGATAAAGCGAGTCTATGCTTCATTACTGAGCAATGCCTGCAATATTCCCTGGGTTGATATGGCACGGAGTACCAATATCGATTACTATGATCTGCTCTGGTCTATTCGCAGTTATCAACGAGAGGATACCCTAAAACAGGCAAATAACCATTTGGTCAATTACCACCATCAGGAATGGCTAACGGCCCTATGGGGGGGTGGCACCTTGTCTTCATCGGATGGCCAGCGCTTTCCGGTGAGTGGCAAGATCCGGAACGCTAAAGCCCAGATCAAGTACTTTGGCTATGGCAAAGGCGTTACTTTTTACACCCATACCTCTGATCAATACTCGCAATACGGAAGCAAGGTCATCGCCTCAACGGAAAGAGATGCCATGTATGTGCTGGATGAAATTCTCAATAATGAAACAGAGTTGAATATTTTGGAGCATACCACCGATACGGCAGGTTATACCGACCTGGTATTTGGGCTTTTTGATTTGCTGGGCATGCAGTTTTCACCTCGTCTACGGGATATCAAGGACCAAAAGCTTTCCAAGATTAAAGGCAAAGATTTTGATCGCCCGGCGACCCGGTATCCTTCTTTGAAGTTTACCGGGGTAGTGAATCCGGAGTATATTGCCAGCCGTTGGGATGACCTACTTCGAATTGCCGGTTCCATGAAACTGGGGTATGTTACGGCTTCCCTATTCATCGGGAAACTCCAATCCTATCCTCGTCGGAATAACCTGACCTATGTGCTCCAGGAATACGGTCGGCTAATCAAAACAGGCTTTATTCTGCGTTATCTGGCCAGTGAGTCATTGAGACGAAAGATCAATACCCAGCTCAATAAAGGCGAAGCCTTGCATGCCCTGCGTAACTTTTTGTGGTTTGGTGGGGATGGAAAAATCCGGAAGAAACAGCAGGAAGAGCAGCAGGAGCAAGCACTCTGTTTGAATGTGGCTACCAATTGTGTGGTGCTTTGGAACACGGTTTATATGCAGCAAATTTTAAATGAAATGCAGAGTCAAGGCTATCCGGTGAATCCGAATGACATCAGTCATTTGTCTCCTGCCAGATTCACCCATATTAATCGGTTAGGAAAATATTTCTTTGACTTTGATGAAAAAGCACTCAATGGCAAGCTACGTGATCTTAGGATAAACGCTTAACGATACATTTCGTCCAAATACTATCGGAACCCCATTACTCTACCGAAGACAACAAGGGAGGTGTCCAGTTTGCCAAACCAAGATTACGACTGACACTGGATGGCACACCCGCGCGACGGTCGCCATCATATTCAGGAGAAACATTTGGGTGGTAAATGGACGCTAAACAACTTGGTTTTGTTGCACCCTAACTGTCACCGGCAAGTTCATGACCAGAAACAATCAGTTGTTCAACCGCAGCAGTCAGTAAAACAGGCTGCTGTCGCTTCGGCGCTCCGATTCATTTGCTTGAGACTACGCGTCCCGGCCGCTTGCCGGAAAACTGGCACGAGCGGTTCTTAGGGGAGGGTGACGCAGCAATGTATTACCTTTACCCGACATGGTTGCCAAAACCGTTGGGTACTCACCAAAGACACTTTTTTCTATGACCTTCAGTTTTGTGGAGTCTCCCATCAATCAGACGGTTCGCCGCGCGATCGTTGCTCGCCGATGCTGCAAAAAGCAACAGATGCAGTGGAGCAAGAAAGGGGCTCACCTCCTTCCTGTGATGCGTAGCAAGTTGTTTAACGAAGAACTGCGTGACTGCTTTCAGCAATGGTATCCAAACCTAAAAGTAGAAGCCGAAGAATCTAGGCAAGCGGCCTAATTGCCCCACGGTTTTTTATGCTCTCAAAGTGGCTGACTTTCAGGACAAGAAGCTCCAAAAAGAGTGGTGCCCCACCGGGATGGAAAAACTCAATAAAAAACCTGTTGAAGCTTTAGAAAAACAGATTGCCGAAGTAGAAAAGAAAATCAAAGTTCTCATCAAAGAAGCCGACGCGGACGATTCGATAAGGCATCTCTTTGATTTAGTCACTTCGGTAGACGGGGTCGATGAAGCGGCCGCCGCTGCGGTGGTTTTCTGTGAACCGGGTCGCCGGGCGATAGAGAATGAAACGTTCAATACTCTCAAGAACCAAGGATATAACCGCGTCGGCGGTCCGATTTGAGCATAATTATGGACATGGAAAACAACATCTTTGCTCAGTGTTTGCCCTATTGATGATGTTAGCCTTCACGGTAGATCAAATCCAACAACACACTTGTACCTTCTTCCACAAACTCTGGCAAAATCTTAAAACCAAAGCCAAACTTTGGGAAAATATCCGCGCTGCTTTCAAAATCCTGACTTTTGTCTCTATGCAACAACTCTTCTCTCACGTCGCTGAACTTAACCGAATCCAACTCGAAGAATTCCTGGCAAATACAACCTGAACAGGCCATCTTTCCACACATATTTTAGTAGAGGCAGGGTCCGGACGATAAAAATTAGCTTCTTTGCCTTCGGAAAACAGACCTCCCATACAGGACCATAATTTTACTGGTCTATGAGATACTTTTTTAATAGTTCTTTACCTTTTTTAATT
>JBBSNI010000458.1:0-4511 GCA_038232695.1 Cytophagales bacterium | reverse complement strand
CATAGGGCAGTGTAGGTTCTTACAGGTAAAAGATACAAAAATAACAAGAACTACCGCCGAAGCCAAAGGCTTTTTCTGAGGAACTTATAGATTTATTCAACAGAGGTGTCGCCCATTACCATTGCCAGCGCTTCGCGGGCTACTTTGGTGTTGTATTCCATCGCAAGCCTTTTGTAGTTGACCAGGTCTACGATAGAGCCTATAAAACATAGTCCGATCGTAAGGAAGTACAAGATGCCCATGCCGATCTGGTCGACATAGAACCGCTGCAAGCCGGGTACCACCAGCAGCCCGATGATGCCCATCAGCAGTACGGTCTGCGGGTCGCGGCGGCGTGTCCGGTATACATTGGCAAAAATCTTTTGGTTTTCCTCGCTCATGCCTTCCAGCAGTTGCTGGATGTAGTTCATTTCTTCTCCTTCTATTTCGGGTAATAAGTGAATCAGTCTCATGGTTTCTTAAATTTATGGTGAATAATCATTTGGTTTATAGAGTCATATGGCTTTTTCTCCGGCTGACCTTCTCAGTTGTCTGACAGAAGCCATGCCCAGTTGCAGTATGCGGTGGACCAGTACCAGGGTTGCTACCCCACCCAGCGGATGTGTCTGGAAAGAGTCCACCACCTCTCCGCGCAACAGGTAGGTGATAGATCGCCCCAGTCCGCAACCCGGGCAGTACACATTCAGATAGTGCAGCGGACATAGCGACAGATGAGCCTTCGAGGGGTCTATCATTGCCAGGAAAATAAAGCCGCTCAGCCAAAAGGTGGCTTCCCACACGCCGTCATATTTTTTGTAATAGGCATTCATCAAGGTTATATTATCTTTGGTTTCGAAAGCTTTGACGCCGGGAAGGGATAGGGCGTTACCAAAAAAATTTATTTTTTTTGCGTGTAACGCCCTGGCGTATGCCGTAGTCTAACAGAGACATGAGCCAGCAGCAAGACCTGACATGCATCCGCAAGGTGATCCGGGGAAATACCCGGGCTTATACCTTTCTGGTAGACAAATACCAGGCGATGGCTTATACGCTGGCATTTCGTGTGGTCGGCAACGCCCCTGAGGCGGAAGAAATATCGCAGGACGCTTTTGTGAAAGCCTATCAGGCGTTGCCCACCTTCCGGCAGGAAGCAGCCTTCTCTACCTGGCTCTACCGGATCGTCTACAATACGGCGGTCTCCCGCACCCGGAAGAAGAAAGCTACTACCGTTCCGCTGGATACCTTATGTGCCGAACCCGCTGCTGTGCAGGACACTTTTCAGACGATGGTACAGGAAGACCAAAAAAAATACATAGAAGCCGCCCTAAGCAAACTATCCGGAGAGGAAGCTTCGTTTATTCATATGTATTACATACTGGAAAAGAGTATGGAAGAGATAGGCGCCATCGCCGGGCTGAAGGCCAGCCATGTGCGGGTGCGGCTTTTCCGGGCAAGAAAAAAACTCTATGGCTATCTGCACGGTATGTTACAAGACGGAAAGGAGGATTTATTATGAACGCTGAAGAAACCGACAACTTTTTAAAAGATATACTCAAAACCCATAGCTTGCAGGCGCCTCCCTCGCGGGATTACACCCGTCAGGTGATGCAAAGTGTGTCGCGGCTGCCTGTACCTGTGAGAAGAAAGCCAACCGCCCTGGTGGTCGCCGGGCTGTTCGCTGTTTTGCTGTTCGTCGTTGCAGTAGGCGCGTATGTTTTGATCCACTACGGGCAAGCCATCCAACACGCAGTGATGGCGGTGGCAGCGCTTCTGCCGTTTGCGATAAGCTGGAAGATGTTGGTCTTTGGTATGGTATATCTGCTGCTGGCCAGGGTGCTGCTGACCGTAGGTATCCTGGCTTTGACCCGAAAAATGACGATGCCCTTATAAAACAAATACCCGGTAGAGGCTGCCGGGTATGTGTGAAAAAGTTTGATCGGCTCTTACGGTAAAGACTGCACGATCTGCATAAAAGGCTTTCCCTGGCTTCTGACAGGTTCAGGAAGGGCAAAAGCTTCCCGGACGGCTCCATAATTTTCATAGTCCAGCGTGCGGCTTGTCCGGGCGTTGGACGAAAAGTCTGCCGGCACTACCACGATTCTGGCCACGATCTCATCAAACTGAATATCATCCAAAGGAAAGCTTGCTTCGGCAAAAAGATTCACATCGCTGACAGAAAAATCGTAGTTGATCTGCAACAAACCTTCTTCCTCAAAGTAATTGATTGGCATCAGCCGCCAGATGTCTACCAGTTCGCCGTTGGTATCTACCTGGTCCCAGAGCAGATACACCAGCACCACATCCTCCAAGTATATCTCGTCGTTGGGCGGGAAGGTGAACAAAGTTTGCCAGTTGTTGGCAGCGTTCAGGCTAAAAACATACTCGTACATGAGTCCGACACCCTGAGCGCCGGGAGGGCCAGCAGGTCCCATAGAGCCGGGAGGTCCGGGAAGCCCCGGCGGACCCGGAATGCCTTCATCTACCTGGCAATTGGACAACAGGATAGCACAGCAGGCTATCCACCATAGATATGATCGATAAGGTCGCATAGGATTAATGTTTAAGTGTACAAGATAACAGGGCTTGGGAGGTAATGACCATGTGCTCATCATGCTACCTGTTTCCCAGAACCATTCAAACTAATACAAAAAGGATGCCCCGGAATGAAATTCCCGGGATGAAGCCTTCGGAGTGGAGTTTAGAAGCAGCTTGGCTTAGATAAATTTTTTGGTATCCTGCCAGATTTCTTCTGTAGACCGCTTTATTTTCCGGCAGACAAAAACAGGCAGGTTGTTTTCATAAGGCATCGCATAGGGCGCCTGGTGAATGGCAACCTCCTCTACCTGTTCAAAAGATTGCAGATGGTCTTCCCTGTCGCCGCCTACCACGATCAGGGTTTGCCACTCATGGTCGCCGTAGCCCCAAAGCCAGTAATTGTTATGCCCCGAAATGATTTGTGGCAAAAGATAGGACTTACTGTAATATTCCAGCGCGCCGGCTTCTCCATAGTTTTGGGTATATACCAGCGTATGTGCGCGCTCAGCTTCCGGCAGCGACTGGTACACAGCAGACACATGCTGCGCCAGGGCTTCCCAGCCAAACATATCGGCATAAAATTGGGGTAGCTCCGCCATTGCTTTGCCTTCGGTATTGGGCGCGCTGATACCTAAAGCATCGGCATAAGCGATATACGTACGCACCGGCAGCAGCGGAACGGTCAGGGGCGTCAGCGCGAGCGTAAAGGCCAAACCGGCAATAATTACATAGGTCACCCATCGCCACTTTCTTCCCATCTGTGCTAACAGCACCGCTCCGCCAGCAAAGACCATAGGATAAGCCGCCGACAGATACTCCGGTTTGCTGTGTCCATTGATGAGCAGGATCAGGAAAGCCGTCAGAAAGACAATACCCAGCGGGCGATAGGTTTTGCCGGCCGGATGAAAGAAGAAAAAGTACAGCCCGGCCAGCCAGACGGGTAAAGCCGCAGGGTTAGGCAGCAGCAGTTGTCCCAAAACAAAATCTACCCGGCTTAAGCTGTTATATTTATACGCTACTGCATTTTGCATGAACGCCACATGGGCAAAGTCGTGCTGAACATTCCAGAGGATAAAGGGCGAAAAAATAGCAAAAGCGAGGATGCCTGCCAGGTAAGGCCAGGGCGTCAGCAGTTGGCTGCGCAAAGGGGTAAGCAGTAATGCAAAAAACAAACCGGCGCCAAACCACAGGAATCCTATCTTATTGAGCAAGCCCAATCCCATCACCACGCCCAGACTTATCCAGTATACCGGCTTGGGACGACGGATGATCCGCAGCAGCAGGTAAGCCGCGACAGACCACAGCAGTATATCAAAGCTGTTCATAGAATAGTACGTGCCCATCGCCAGAAAGATAGGGGCCAGCACTACCGCCAGGCAGGCGATCAAGATAGCCAGCGAGCCGCCTTTCATCTGCCGCACCATCAGCCCGGTAAACACTACCGTCAGCGCCATCGCCAGTGCCGGTAGCAGGCGAAGGGCAAACAAAGCATCGCCCAGCAGCCAGCGGTTCAGAACAAGCAGGAAGATGGACAATGGCGGATGGTCTACATAACCCCAGGCCAGATGCCGGGTGCAGGCCAGGTAGTAAAACTCATCGCGGAAGATGCCATAGGAGGTAAAAGCATTGGCAAAGAGATGAAAGAAAAAAAGGAAAGCCGCCAGAGAGATCAGGATGATGTTTTCTTGGGCTAAAGACTGGGAATTAGTAATGGTTTTGCGCATATTTTCGATCTGCTTTTATATGTCTTATTCCAAAAATCAACATTAGTCATCAACAACTGACAATGCGGACATCTGTGACAGAAGCATCTATTCGCAAAAATAGCAATTTTCTTTCCCGGAAATAAAGTATCTGACCGTGCGGGTGTAGGACAAGTTTAGAAAAGAGCTTAATTTAGGGCAAAAAAAGACAAGATGGAAAAATCCAGGAATGAAGAAGCTCAATTTAGAGTGATGTACGAGCAATATTTGAGTTGGAAACAAAGTCAAGAAGAT
>JBBSNI010000457.1:0-4519 GCA_038232695.1 Cytophagales bacterium | reverse complement strand
CATATTGTTGCAATAGATAAGTAGGATTTGGCTGTTGTATCTATATGGCACAACAGAAGGGTAAAGCAAATAGCTTTTGGCGTTTTTGGCTTTGGCACAATTGGCAAAAAAGCCACCAGCCCAAAATCATACTATGTTGTCCTTATTGTCCTGATCTTCTTCAAACTCATCAGGATACCGTTCTTTCAGGGCTTGGTATTCTGTTTTGAGTTCTTTAAGGAAGTTGTGAAGCTGCCAGTCTTCCACGACCATATGCAAAGAGATGCCTTCATCGCCATAGCCAACATCATCTTCGGAGGCTGCTGTGAAGTTAGCAGTACTGATCTTGGCAATGATCTGGATATGGTTTTTATCCATCGTGTGCTCCACTTGCTCCATAGGATGTTCGGCTGCCTTGAAGTTTCCCGTTAAGACTGCTTGAGAAAACGCTTGAGAGCTCATGTCAGTAGGTACTTGCCAATTGGATTTCATAAAAGGGAAAGGATGCCCTGGAAAGAAAGCCATGATCATATCAGGTTCCGTTGTTTCCCAATAGGCGGGTTCATAGCTTTCTAAAACTTTCTTCATAGTGCTCATGAGTGTTTCTTCGTCATCATTGGCCCACAGCGCATCGGCTTTGTTGATATGTCTGGGACCAGCCCAAAGGATGCTTTGGTTGATGATGGGTATGCCGTTCCATTTGAAGTAGATCGCATAGTTGATCCATCCATATTCAATACTGTCAAAAGTGACTTCCAGGGCAAGGGCACGTACGGTAAGTTTAGCCATCGCTGTTGCTTCTAAGAAAAATTATTGCACATGATACTATCAAAAGAAGAGACCCTGAGATGTACAGCTACAAGCCTCTAAGAGTTTGTAATCTATTCTTTCAGGGTCTCAGTGCTCTTAGAACTACAAGGACAAGTTCTGATGGGTTTGTCACAGGTCTTCTATCTAAGAGCCTTTTTCCAAACAGCGACTGCTGAGGCTACCACAACAAACGATTCACCTCTCATGCATTCGCTGATGATCTTCTATCCAGACAGCAGCTATTACAAAGCTTTTTTATAGCTTATATACGAAAAGTTCATATTTCCGGTTTGACATATATACCGTGAGCTTTGCCATTGGTTGTGTTGGTTTAAAAGCCAAAAGCTGCTTTGGCTTACCAAGCAATATAGCACTTTTCTGTGTTTTTCTGTATGTTTTTTTGCCGTAGTTTGAGATGGTCTTACTGCCAAAGGAGCCAAATCTTACTTTTAGCTGAAGAAAGATCGTTTCTTATCCGAGGCAGTCAGCAGAAAATGCAGTTCTTGCTGCTCTGTGAGTACGAAGTGGCAGTCTATCTTTTGGCATGTTTTCACCAAAAGAGCAAACATATCTTTTTCTACCGGTGCGGCTATGTGATAGCGGATGGGCTTGTTGGCTTCTATGGCTTCTTGTTGATTAAACAAAGGCTGCAAGGTCTCCTCAAAGACATGATCTTGATAGACTTTAGCAAAATCCTTTTGCAGGAGTTGATGAAACTGTTCTTTGGTCTTTTTCATATGTTTCAAAATGAAAGTTAATACTGCTATTTGTGAGAGCATACCGGAACTGCTCATATTTTTGTGAGAAACTCATTGAAGTCTTTATAAG
This sequence comes from Cytophagales bacterium, assembly GCA_038232695.1. Taxonomy (GTDB): domain Bacteria; phylum Bacteroidota; class Bacteroidia; order Cytophagales; family Cyclobacteriaceae; genus JAJNNC01. Next base: position 2,902 of record JBBSNI010000457.1, on the reverse strand, counting down.
GCTCATACTCTACGCTGTGATCAACTACTGTAAGTTTTCTTTGGTATAGCTTCCTGGTAGCCTCTTCACCGGCCAAATCATTATCCAAGTAGGTGTGCACCTCAAAAGGCTTCATTTTATCTATGAGTTCATCGGTAAGCAGGGTTAGGCTATTGAGTACAAGGCTTGGATGCCCAGGTCTGGCAATAGCATGAAAGGTTAGATAACTTAAAAAGTCCATGAATCCCTCAAACAAAAGCAGCCTGGAACGGTCTGCCCCGCCAATCAGGGAGTAACATTTTTGCCCTATGCAACCTTTATAGTACTTGTTTCTTAGCTCATAGCCACCTGCTTTGCTTGGAAATGCCAGTGAGAAGTATTGTCTGCTACTCTCATCCGGGCAGTAGTAGGCTTCCTGCACATATTCTTTGGCAATAGCTGTGTCAATGGCTCTTTGTTGCAGATATTGAAGCAGGGCTTTGTTTTCCAGTGGTTTCACCTTTTTCAACAATATAGCCTGTTGCTCTGCCACCTGAGTAGATGGCTGGCGAAAAGAAAAAGAGGAGGTATGCGCTGTTAGTTCAGCTACGGCTGCTTGAAAACTACATTGCTTGTACTGCATGACTAATTTGATCATATCTCCGCCTTGGCCGGTACCGCGATCAAACCAAAGGTTTTTCTTTTCATTCACATCAAAGGAAGGTGTCTTTTCCTCTCGCAGGGGGTTCTCAAACCGGGTGTTCTGGCTCCATCTGTTGATGGGTTTAAAGCCTTGGGCTTGCAGGTAAGCAGCGATACAGACCTGGTTGGCTTGATCAATCTTGTGTGGTGATACCATTTTTTTCTTTTCGCTGGCTTTTAGGTTTGCAAAGCACATGAGTTGTACTAATATAATTTTGACTCTTCTAAAATGGGATGAAGTATACCGTTCCATTTGTCCCAGACGTTCCAGCTATCCCATCCCGCCCATTTATCCTATTTTATATGTCCTTGTTTGACGATTTTGAAGGCTTTTCTCTTTCTTTTAGCCAAAGAGTTACCCTATATGGGATAGGTGAGACAAAACAGTATGGGATGGGATACAGGAAATGAATTTATACAAAACTAAGATTTTGCCTTGTTCATCTTGCGATGTAGCGTTGACTTTGGAATACCTACCGTACTGGCTACAGTTTCATAACTATGTCCTGCACTTAATAGTGTTTTTGCCATCTCAAGCTTATGGTCTTCTTCCATGATGCCTGCTATTTCTGGGTTGAGATGATCCATTTCATTGACGTTATCGGCTACGTGTTTAAACCACAGGGTTTCTGGATTAAACGCTATCAACTTAGCACCATCATATCTTGCTCTCCGCCTTGTCTTGGCTCTTTTCAGTAGTCTATAGTTGTGATCTTGACAACTGAACCTAATAAACATATCTCCATCGCTCAGGTCAGATTTCACGCCGGTTCCGCTTTGCAGGTCGCTGTCAGTACGCAGATGCCGGGTGTTCTTTCGGGTGTGGTCCACAATGATGAGGGCAAACCGGTATTTGTCTTTTAGTTTAAGAAGTTCTCTCCAAGCCTTGGCTGTATCACTTCTTTTATCAATGTCAGTAAATGCAATAGAGAAATTGTCCAGTACGACTAGAACAGGACGTTTGGCTTCTATGATATTGATAACTTTATGCTCCAAGCTGCGGTATTCTTCCTTAGACGTTAAGACATCAGCCTCATGAAAGCGATCGTTGTGTATGCCTTCCGGTGGGTGCTGGTAGAGATCATGTACTCTTTCTGTGATGTCCTCTTCGCTCATTTCAAAGCTTAGGAAAAGCGTATTGCCGTAGCGCTCTATCCTCTCTCCTAAAAATGAATCAAAACATTTGGCAACAGCGATACAAAGCTGTAGTAAGATGAAGGTCTTGCCAGTGCCTCTTTCAGAGGGAAAGTGTATGAGTTCACGTTCAAAGATATAGTCACCGAAGAGTCTTTTTCGCTTGGGCATAGACTTGCCGGCTTCTGCCAGTTCATCCATTGTCTTGAGAGAATATTTCTCCGTTTTATTTACCTGTAAGGGTATTACTTTTTCAATCTTGGTCATATAGATGGGTCAGTTAGGGATGAATAATTTGAAGGAAATGAAGAGAGGCAATCAGGAAAAGTGGTAAAGCTGGTCTTTTCGTAAAGATGCTTACTATCGTGATTTGGATGGCTTTTGCTGTTTGGTTCTTCTTTTACTTACCAGATAACTATCTACTTCTTGCTCAACTGCTTCCTTTGGTTTTGTCCTCTGTTTTTCTTTCCATGCCATAAGCTCAGATTTCTTGCAGAAAATTCTTTTGCCAGAGCCATAAGTACTGATTTCTCCTTTAGAAGTGCGTCCGTAAAAAGTTTGAAGAGCATCCCCGATAAACTCTGCCGATTCTTTTGCATTTAAAAATTCATCTTCCAAGTTTTGGTTATCAGAAAGATGAGCATGTCTTGCCAGTTCTTCTCGGACAGCCTCTTTGACAACGGGAGCTATAAGGGTTGTCAGGAAGTCATTGATCACTTGATTTCTATCCATGATTAGCGATTGTTTGATTTATTTATCGCTAAGTGAATAAATTCATAACTAACCAAAAAAGAATACTTGTTAACGTATGATAAAAAATAAAATTTTCTTGATCTGAAGAGTTATCATACGTCAGTACGAAGTGACCAACGTAAATATTCGTTACTAATAGTTATCATTAACTTTTGAGGCTTTTTTGAAAAGTTTTTACTATCTATTTTACATTTACCTTCAGCATATTGGGAAGTGTAACTACTCAGGTAGCGGGACTATGCATGATTTGGGTTAGATAGGCAAATACGTCCAGGTCTCTCTTTTTGAGCGTGTCAATGACAGAACGTAAGATACAGAAGGTGTTTTGTCCAGTTTTGAACTGCCCGGACACTTT
>JBBSNI010000456.1:0-4572 GCA_038232695.1 Cytophagales bacterium | reverse complement strand
GTGAAAAGACTCAATATTGTCAAAGAAAAGATTAGATTACGCGTCCAAAATGTACGCGATCAAGTCATGCTTATTGCCTGCGGTTTACACAACTTGAAAACGGCTACCAGAACCACTTAATAAATTATCAGAATAATGTCTGTTAAATAAGGTAATCAATAATGCTTGCTCAACTTCCTTTCGGGTAGGCATTTTTAAATCTTGAAGCATTTTACCTTCATAACTCATAAAATATTTTCGGTTGTTATTTTCTCTAAAGAAATACTTGAGCCAGCCAGGGCTACAGACTGCCATCGATGCTTCTAATGTAGTATTTCATTGGTAAAATTACAACGTTAAGGTGCTTAAAGAATTGGTGTGCATTAGACGAATGTTTCTTGGTACTTCCGGAAATAGCCAGTATTTTTTTCATTCTATATTGTTTCAATGGATTGTGATGGCAGGCGCTGCCGTACAGCCAGCCGCCAGACTAATGGGGAATACCCACCGCAGAAATATTGTTTCCATAGGTCTTGGCATTTTGCCGGATAAACTGCAAAGAGTCTTTGTTCCGGGCAACAGCAATGATTTCCTTTCCCTGATAGTTGATCTTTTCCAGATCGCGCACCTGCCCTGTCAGGTACAAGCCAGACCGGCGATTGGGAATCCAGCGGAAGCTTCCCTGCCCGGTGTTTTGCAGCAGCGTACCGTAGTCGGCATCGTATCGGCCTTGCTCGATGGCTACTTCGTAGAAATTGCCTGCTGCCAGCACATCTTCTTTACCATCCTGATCTATATCTATCAGGCAGAAAGCATTGAGCGGGGCAAACTGCGCCTGCACCGGAAAAGGTTGGAAGGTAAACGTCAGATTGCCTTCGTTAAGAAATACGCCGGAGCGGAACTCATAGGCGTATAGGTTATCCGCATCTTTCAGCGTTTCTTCCGGGAAAATATCTTCTACGTCTGCCCGGGCAAAGTCGTCGTACCGCACATAGCGGTTTTTGATGCCAGTCAGTTGAGAGCCAATCTGATCTTTGGTGGCAAACAAAAATTTCTTACCATTGATATAGTAAAACAGTAGCTGCTCTGTCTTGCCATTGTTATCCATGTCTTTTACGATGAGGCTGACGGGTTGCTGCGCTGAGGCTTTCAGTTTGGTATTCAATCCCAGGTTGCCTGCCAGCAAGTCCAGGTCGCCATCCTGGTCTATGTCTACGGCTTCTACGGTGTTCCACCATCCGTTGGTTTTTTCGAGGCTTATTTTTTTCAACACACTTTTTTCATTTTCAAAAATAGTGACAGGCATCCATTCGCCGACCACGACGAGGTCTGGGGTGCCGTCGCCGTTCACGTCTGCCCAGCGGCTGTCTTTGACCATGCCTGCATTACCCAAGCCTTCGGCAAGCTCTTTAGTCACGTCGGTGAAGTTTCCCTGTCCATCGTTTTGCAGCAGGTAGCTTTGTGGTGTTTTGCCATAGTTTCTGGGTACCACCCTGCCACCAATGAACAAATCCTGGTCGCCGTCCTGGTCAAAGTCGGCATGGCTGACACAGGAGCCGTTGAGGTAAATGCCGGGCAATGCTTGCCGGTCGCGGGTCAGCCGTCCTTTTCCATCATTCCGGTACAGCCTGGGCTGTAAGGCTTCTGCCGTACCCTGAAACTCGTTGCCTCCGCTCACGACGATCAAATCCAGGTCGTTGTCGTTGTCTACATCCACCAGGGCAGCGCCTATATCTTCCGCCAGGCTGTCGGCTTGCAGGGCAGGCTGTTGGGTTGGCTGAAAGCCTTTATTGGATTGTACATACAAAGTACCGGGCTGCCTTTTAGCGCCTCCTATGAAGAAATCATCTTTGCCATCCCCGTTCACATCGCCTACGGCAAGGCGGGGACCTTCCGTAGAAGACATATGCGGAACGAGTACTTCCCGGTTGAACTCTACAAATGTGTTTTCCTGATGTACATAATCTACTGACAGAGAATCGCTGACGTCTGCAAAAACTGGTTGGAAAATGGAAGAAAAATCGTACTGACCAGCAGCATTTTCCTGATCCAGCGTTAGTGTCTGATTGGTTTTTACGTTTTGTAAAACTTCAAACGTATGGTCTGGCCAAATGACAATCAGCGAGTCAATGATTGCCCTTTCGCCCAGCCCGATAACAAGCTCAGCCGGTACGGCCGATTGGTAACCCCGTGTCGTATACACTTCCTGAATGATGGTTTGGGTATCAAGCGGAATAATTACTTTAGCGCCAATGCCGAAGGTGTTGGGTACTTTTCCTTTAAACTTTAGCTTTAGAAAGTGATGCGTTGCCTTGTTACCATCTACTGTTTTGTTTTTATAAATAAATGCTTCCTGGTCTATGTTGTTGGTTACCAAATCCAGGTCGCCGTCGTTGTCTAAGTCGGCATAGGCAGCGCCGTTGGAGAAAGACGCCTGGTCGAGTCCCCAATCTTTTGCTTTGTTTTCAAAAGAGAGGTTGCCCAGGTTGCGGAAGGCAGCGTTAGGGATTTTTACGACCGGCATTTTTTCTACCAACGCCATGTCTTCGCTGGTCAGGTCGCCTTGCAGGCGGTGCTGCACGGCTTCGCTGGAGACGTATTTGATATAATCCAGGTCGTTAGACCGTCTTTTGATGCCGTTGCCTACATAAAGGTCTTTGTATCCGTCTAAGTCCAGGTCAGCCATCAGCCCGGACCAACTCCAGTCGGTGGCGTAGACGTCTGAGAGCAAGCCGATTTCGCTGAAGTGCGTGCCGCCTCTGTTCAGTTGCAGCGTATTTCTGGCAAACTGGTGGCTGTAGCCAAACTGAAGTTTGTAGTTATACACATCGTAGGTATCTTCTCCGGCGGCGTTTTTCAGCATCACCGGGTCGGAGGGCAGCATATCCAGGGAAAAAATATCCGGCAAGCCGTCGTTGTTGATGTCGCCGATGTCGTTGCCCATCGAAAAGCGGCTGGTATGCCCCATAGCCTGCTCCAGCGTTTCTCTGAATGTGCCATTGCCCTGGTTGATATACAGGTAATCGTTTTCATGGAAGTCGTTGCCGACATACACATCGGGGTAGCCATCCCAGTTGACGTCGCCCACCGTGATACCCAGTCCGTAGCCCAGCGCACTGCTGTAGATGCCGCTGCTGTCCGTGACGTCGGTAAAGTGGTCGCCGTCGTTGCGCAACAGCTTGTCGCCTGCCAGCGGATGCTTCGTTTTTCTGAGCGTGGCTTTGGCATAGGTGCCGTTGGAATGTACCGAGTGGTTGAGCATGTACATATCCAGGTCGCCGTCCAGGTCATAGTCGAAGAAAGCCGCCTGGGTGCTAAAGCCTACCAGGTCGAGTCCATAGGTGGCTGCCTGATCCTCGAAGCGGGGCGTGCCGCCAGGGTCGTTGCCCAGGTTGATGTACAATTGATTTTTGCCCCGTATGTTCTGATAGTCGCCCAACTGGCTGACGTAGATGTCAAGCTTGCCGTCTCCGTTCACATCGGCCATGGTCACGCCGGTCGTCCAGCCTTTCTGTCCGCCGGTGGCTGACGCTTCGGTGATGTCTTTGAATTTGAAGTCTCCCTGGTTGAGGTAGAGTTTATTGCTTTCAAGGTTGGCGGTAAAGTACAGGTCGGGCAGGCTGTCACCGTTCAGGTCGCCTGCCGCTACGCCGCCGCCGTTGTAGAAGTACAGGTAGTTGAAGATATTCATTTGCGGCGTTTCTGCCAGTGTGTTCTGGAAAGTTACGCCGGTTTGAGAAGCGGGGAGCAGTTCAAATAGGGTATCCGGGTCAGACTTACAACCTGCACTTGCTATCAGGAAGAGAAAGTACATGATCCAGTTTTGCAAGGTTTTCTTCATAGAGAAGATGCTATGAAGCCTGCTGATAAGGAATGATTTTGTCATAATGATTTTGTTTCTCTCTTTCCTCTTCCAGATCGTACCTGCTCTGTGCGTTGAGCCAAAACTCGGCTGACATGCCAAAATATTGAGACAGCCTCAAAGCCGTATCAGCCGAAATACTTCTTTTCCCCTTGATCAATTGACTGATCCGGGTTTGATCTACGCCGATGGCTTTCGCTAATGCGTACGGGGTGATGTGCATAGGTTCGAGAAAATCTTTTAACAGAATTTCTCCGGGGTGTACGTTATCTAATTTTGCCATTTTTAGGTGTTTTTAATGATAACGGCTGGAAGCCTCTGAATAATTCACACGAGCGTGGACGCTCGCGCGAATGTGCTTGTTTATTTCATCCAGTTCGCGCGAGCCTCCAGGCTCGTGTGGACTATTACCAGACCTCTGGTCTGCACAATGATCCAAAGTTCTGCACATACTTATAGTACTGTAAAATTTCTTTCAAAAACTCTAACAAAATCATTGAGCAGCCACAGAATAGTTTTCCTCTACTTTATAAATTTGCAAAGGCTGATCGTTGCCTGCTACGATGATATAAGGTTTGTTACCTATGGTAAGTTTTAGAAAATCTCTGACCTGCCCTTCTAATTTTAATCCTGAATCTTTGGCTTTTATACTCGTAAAGTTGCCCTGACCGTCTCCTTTTAAAAACAATCCGTAACTGGCATCGTAACGTCCGACTTCGGGTTTGGCTGCG
>JBBSNI010000455.1:0-4585 GCA_038232695.1 Cytophagales bacterium | reverse complement strand
TACATCCGGCAGTTGGCAGTGTTGGCTCGCTTGCGTAACTTAGCCAAACAGACTAATAAACAAATACAAGATATGGGACTCACTTATGACATCACCAAAGATTATCTCTACCAGGAAGGCTTAGAACAAGGTATAGAGAAAGGATTAGAACAAGGTATAGAGAAAGGTATAGAGAAAGGCATAGAGAAAGGGTTAGAAGAAGGCATAGAGAAAGGGTTAGAAAAAGGCAAAAGAAACATGATCATTAACATGCTCAAAGACGGCAAGCTCAGCCTCAAAAAGATAGCCCAGTTCGCTGACGTATCTACCGATTACGTGAAGCAGGTAGAGAAAGAAATGAACAAATAACCAATGTTCGGGTCTAAAAAGAAGCGGAAGGCGGAACTACTGGAAAACCATCACAAGATCAAGAAGGAAACTTTCTATTTTGACAAGATAGTACGCTACTTTTCAGGCAGCGACCATACTGGCTTTCTCCAGCTTATCTCAGACAAGACCTGCCAGGATCTAGACTTAGACGAAGTGTTTATGTTTGTAGACCGCACCGTTTCCAAGGTAGGGCAACAATACCTTTATCATACCTTAAGAACCATTCCTGCTGATCGAAAGCGGTCCGACAGACTTGAAACCCTGATCAGTTTTTTTAACAACAACACAGAACAAAAAGCGTCCCTGCTGTGGCAGATGGACAAGCTGAACAATAACGAAGCCTACTACATCACTTCCCTGTTCCAGGATGATCATATCCGAAAGCCTTCCTGGTTTTGGATCATCCAACTTCTTTCTCTGGTCAGCGTGGTGTCTATCTTGCTCTCCTACTTTTTTCCGCAGCTTGTCATAGGCCTGATCGTGATGCTGACCATCAACTATATCATTCACTATTGGAACAAGAAAAATCTCTACCAGTACGGAGGGTCTATCCCGCAGTTGTTGCTGCTCAAACAGGTGGCTAAAGACATACTCAAAGCCAAAGTTCCTGTAGAAGAAGACCAAGTTGTAAGGCAAGCCATCAAAACGATTGACAGTATAGGCTATCGTATGTCTTTCTTCAAAATAGAAGCCAGGGTGCAGAGTGACATAGGAATGGTCGTAGAATACCTGTTGGAGATGATCAAAGCCTTGCTGCTCATAGAGCCGCTGTTGTTGTTTAGCGTATTAAAACAGCTTGATACCAAGAGAAAACAGATACACCAGGTCTACCAACTGGTAGGAGAAGTGGATGCAGCCATTGCGATTGCCGCGTTACGGCAACAGCTTCCTTATTGTACACAGCCGACCTTTACTTCAGAAAAGAAATACCTCTCTGCCAAAGACCTTTATCACCCATTATTGGTCGACTTTATTCCTAATTCTATAGCGTTGCACGGGAAATCAGCTTTGCTGACAGGCTCTAATATGTCGGGAAAGACGACTTTCATCCGCACCATAGGCATCAATGCCATTGTCGCTCAGACGCTCAACACCTGCTTTGCCCAGGAGTTTGTACTATCGCCCCTCAGGATACAGACGGCTATCCGCATAGCCGATGACCTGATGAGCGACAAAAGCTATTACTTTGAGGAAGTACTTACCATCAGGCAGATGCTGGAAGAGAGCCGGTCTGGTACTCAAAACCTGTTTTTGCTCGATGAACTGTTTAAAGGCACCAACACCGTTGAACGAATCGCGGCAGGCAAATCAGTGTTGAGCTACCTCAACCAGCAAGACAACATCGTGTTGATGGCTACCCATGATCTGGAGTTGGCAGACTACCTGGAAGAAACCTACAATCTATACCACTTCACCGAGGTAGTGGCGGACGAAACTATCCTGTTTGATTACAAGATCAAAGCCGGTAACCTCAAAGCCACCAACGCCATCCGCATCTTAGCCTTAAACAACTACCCGCAGGAGGTGGTAAATGAAGCCCTGCAACTGTCAGCACAGATCAGCAAGTCCAAAGGTGTTAAGAAAGAAGTGCCATCAGGGTTAAAATGATCAAACGATCCCTTTCAGTACATCTTACATTTTGCTAAAAATACACCAATATAGGGGATTAACACACTGTTGCAGGTGAGGTAGTCAACATTTCTTACATCAACCTGTCTACCTCCGGTAAGGTAGTCACTCTTTCTTACATGGTAGTGTCTACCTCGGTGGAGGTAGCCATACAAGCACCCTACTTTAGTGTCTACATCGGTGGAGGTAGCGTATTATTCTTGAAAATCAGTGAGTTCATCGCTGGGAAAAGAGATAGATGTAAGGTATTTGCGTCTGTCAAAAGTAGAGGGAGCTATAGGAAACACACCGCACTAATCGTTGTATTGCGAAATCACCTACTATGAGGATCGGGCGCCGATGCGTTTGTAATCCGACTTACAGCCACAACATATGCCGTCCCAAAGGACAAGTTCGGGATTACAAATCCCGAACAGCAGCAAGATTGCAAACGCATCGGCGCCCGATCCCGAACAGCCGTTATGTGATTCGACACCTCATCCCGAACAGCCATACCAGACAACAAGCCGGGCAGCCTGCCAAAACTCAGCTTGCTACACCTTAGCGCGTGGTAGAAATGATAAAGCGCGGGATGCCCTGCTGTTCTATCTTCTCTTCAAAGGCTTTCAGGTCTGTTTGCAGAATCTCTGCAAAGGTCTGCTGGTGCTGGGCTAACTGCTTATTCAAATCTTCAAACCGCTGGTAGCAGCTTGCCACCGGACGGGCATCCTGGTCGTGGACGACGGTGTACAGGTAGCCGTATTGGTTGTCCAGCTTCACGGGGTAGTTGATCGGGTCCTGGGAGCTTTCGCTGCGGGTCTGGATCAGGTCTTCTTCCAGGGCAGTCAGCATGGCGACCAGCGTATCGCAATCGCTTTGCAGGTCAGCGGCTGCGGCTGTCTTCTGGCTGCGCTGTGTCACTTCCTGCACCTGCTCCCGCACAGACCGTAGCTGGCGTATGAGCGTATGGCAGGCGTTGAGCGTATCCCTAACGGCCGTGGCTAATTCAAACTGTGCCTGTAGGTCTTCATCGGAAAAAGTCCAGCGCGGGTCTCTCTTTACCGTAAAGTCACGGCTTGCCTGATAGTCGCCAGCTTTAAGCCGTACCTGGTACATGCCTGGCGCTGCCTTGGGTCCGTCCGTATAGCTGAGCGACATAACCGCTTCTTTGATCAAATCGGGCTTGGGGTAGGTTAAATCCCAGGCAAAGGGGTGCATCCCCGCCTCACCGCTTAGCTTTTCTTCACCGGGGTAGGTAAAGCTTTGTATGAGATTGCCTTCTTTGTCTAGGATGTCCAGCGTCAGGCTGTCTACGGCTTGCGCCAGGTAATAGCGGATGAGCGCGCCCTGGGGCTTGTTTTGCGGCGCATTGTGGCCCCTGTAGCCGTTGACCTGGGTGCGGTAAGCTGTGTCCGGCGCAAAGAGATGTACGTTGGCACGGGCTACCTTGTCGGTAAGCTGGTGCAAAGGCGTCAGATCATCCAATATCCAGAAGGAGCGACCTTGTGTAGCCACCACCAGGTCTTGCTGGTGCACCTGTAAGTCGGTGATAGGTACTACAGGCAGGTTTTGCTGGAAAGACTGCCAGTGTGCCCCATCGTCGAAGGACACGAACATGCCAAACTCGGTGCCAGCATACAGCAAGCCTTCCCGTGCCGGGTCTTCCCTCACTACCCGCACAAAATGATCGGCAGGAATGCCGTTGTTGCCATCGGCTAGCCGCTGCCAGGATTTGCCGTAGTCGGTGGTGCGGAAGATGTATGGCGCAAAGTCGTTGTCGCGGTACCGGTATACGGCCAGATAGGCTTTGCCGGGCTGGTGTACGGAAGGTTCTATGGCATTCACCGTCCCTTCCAGCGGCATATCGCGGGGCGTCACATTCTGCCAGGTCTTGCCGCCGTCTTGCGAGAGATGTACCAGTCCGTCGTCGCTGCCTGTCCAGAGTACCTGTGGGTCGAGCGGCGATTCTTCGAAGGAGAAGATGGTGCAGTATAGCTCTACACCGGTATTGTCATGCTGGATCGGCCCGCCGGGAATATTGAGGTACTCGTCTATGTTGCGCGTCAGGTCGGGGCTGATCACTTCCCAGCTTTTTCCTTCGTCGGTAGAGCGGTGTACCTGGTTGGATGTATAGTAGATCACTGCGGGATTATGCTTAGAAATACGTATGGGTGCATTCCACTGGAAACGGTATTTCAGGTCTCTGCCGGGAATGCCGTCGTTGAGTTCAGGATACACTTCTACACTGCGGATATGTCCATGCGCACGGTCCAGGCGGGTCATCACCCCAATATAGCTTCCGGCATACACGATGTCCGGGTTGTCAGGCTGCACGGCAATATGCCCGCTCTCGCCGCCTCCGACGGTGTACCAATCCTGCACGGGGCTGAGGTCTGCCATGCCCTGGCTGGGTACGGAGATGGTAGTATTATCCTGCTGCGCGCCATAGACGCGGTAGGGAAACTGGTGGTCTACCGTCACCCGGTACATCTCTGCCGTAGGCTGGTTGTATTGGGTAGACCAGGTTTGCCCGCCATTGAAAGAAATATTAGCCCCGCCATCATTGCTTTGTATCATGATCTCCGGGTCGTGGGGATTGATCCAGAGG
>JBBSNI010000454.1:0-4585 GCA_038232695.1 Cytophagales bacterium | reverse complement strand
CCTCAGACAGCGATGTAGCAGGCTAGTAAGAAAGGCACTTTCCTTCTCTAAAGATTTAGATAACCATATTGATGCCATCTATTATTTTCTTGTGGATTACAATTTGTCAAAAATTGCATCCTTACATTTATAACACTACCTAAAAATCAAATGGTGAAACCACCACAGCGCGACAGGTATTTTATGAACTAAAGTCCCTTTATGTCTCTGACGAGCAGTTTATCAATAGCTTTTCTACCAAATAGACCAGTGCGTTTGAGCTAACCAAAAACATCCTGTATGACGAGTGGAGCCCGGAAACGCTCAAAGCCAGGCAAAAAAACCTTGCCTCGACAGCCACTACCGTCTGGAGAATCAATGCATAAAAGGTGATCGTGTAACGCCATCGCCCTCAAATGAAAGAACCCCATTCACTCTTCCGTATAAAAAACTCTTTTTACGCGCTCACCGATGCCGGTCAGGATTTCATAGGGGATGGTGCCGATCTTGCCGGCTAAAGCCTGTACAGATGGAGACGGTTCTTTGCCAAAAATAATGACTTCATCGCCTTCGGCTGCCTGGAGGCCGGTGATGTCAATCATGCTCATGTCCATACAGATATTGCCAATGGTCGGGGCCAACGCGCCGTTGATAAGCACCTGCCAGTTGCCGTTGCCCAAACCCCGGTCCAGCCCGTCGGCATAGCCGATAGCGATGGTGGCTATCTTCAGGTCTTGTGTGGCGACGCCCTTCCGGCTATAGCCGACAGTTTCGCCTTTCGGGATATGCTTGATCTGGGAGATGGTCGTTTTCAGCGTACTGACCGGGCGTAAGTCCTGCGCCTGCCGGTTCGGGGCTATGCCGTACAAGCCAATGCCTAAGCGTACCATTTCCCAATGGTATGGCGGAAAGCGGAGGATGCCTGCCGAATTTAAGATATGCCGCATAGGCTGGTAACCTAAGACCTCTGCGATCTGCGCATAGCCTTGCAGGTATTGATCTATCTGACTTTGGGTAAACGCATCGTGCTGCGGCTCGTCGGAAGCGGCCAGGTGGCTGAACACACTGGCTATGCGCAGGTGGGGATGCTTTTTGAGCAGTGTTTTGAGCGTAGCCATATCCGGCGGTTCCAGGCCAAGGCGGTGCATTCCGGTATCCAGCTTGAGGTGTACGGGTGGTGGCTGCTGCCAATGTTGGGAAGCTTCCAGCAATAAATGCAATATACGCAGGTTGTAAATCTCCGGCTCCAACTGATACGCAGCAATCGTATCCAGGCTATCCGGCGAAGGGTTAAGCACCAGGATAGGTGTGCGGATGCCATGCTCCCGGAGCCTGACACCCTCGTCGGCATACGCCACGGCCAGGTAGTCTACCTGGTGGAACTGCAAGAGGCTGGCGATCTCAAAAGCCGCCCCGCCATACGAAAAGGCTTTCACCATGACCATGATCTTGGTAGCAGGAGCAAGCTGGCTGCGGTAAAAGTTCAGGTTGTGTGTCAGCGCATCCAGGTTGATTTCCAGTGTGGTACTGTGTATCTTTTGCTGCAACCTTCTAACGATCTGCTCAAAGCCAAACCGGCGCGCTCCTTTGATCAGTATGTTTTCGTAGCGGAAAGACGAAAAGTCTGCTTCTCTCAAAAAAGTCTCCGTGTCCGGAAAACAAGTAACTGACAAAGCGTGGCTTCCACTGAACAGCGACTGATAACGTTTCATTTGGTGCCCTATGCCGATAAGCTTCTGCACCTTTTTGTCTATCAGGAGTTGCCTGACTTCCTGGTAGAGTTCCTCTTCGGGCTGGCCGGTTTGCAGCAGGTCGGAGAGAATGACGGTTTGCTTCTCGTTTTGTTTTTGCTGTTGCAGAAAGTCCAGCCCCATCTGCAAGCTGAGCAGGTCGTTGCTGTAGCTATCATCCAGCAGATAGCAGTGGTGGATGCCCTGCTTGAGTTCCATCCGCATATTGACCTGGCGCAGCCCCCGCAGCCCTTTCCGTATGGTTTCCGAGGGAAAACCAGCCTGTAGCATATAGGCAATACAGTGCATTACGTTTTCCAGGGAAGCTTCGTCCTGGAAAGGCACGACCAGCGAGATTTCCCGGCGGGTGGACCGCTCCCGCAGGGTGAGTTGCGTACCTTCGGGGGTTGCTTCCCGGCTGAGACATTGCAGGCTGGCATCGGCAAGATTGCTGGCAGACCAGGTGTAGAGATGTTGCTCCGTGTGGTACTGGCTGAGTGTATAGTCAATGTCTGTATGATCTTTACAGTAGATAATGGTCTGCCCATCCCGGAAAAGCCTGGCTTTCTCCTGTATCTTTTCGGTGCGGTGATTGAAACCTTCGTCGTGTGCCGGTCCGATGTTGGTAAAGATGCCGACCGTTGGTTGTATGACCTGTTGTAGTTTTTCCATCTCTCCGGGCTGCGAAATGCCTGCTTCAAAGATGCCGACTTCATGTGCAGCATGGATTTGCCAGATCGCCAGCGGCACACCAATCTGCGAGTTATAGCTCTTCGGATTCTTCACTACGTACTCGTACGGTGTTATCAATTGCGAAAGCCATTCTTTCACAATGGTTTTGCCATTGCTACCCGTAATGCCGACCACGGGCAGCGTAAACTGTCGCCGATGCCAGGCAGCGAGCCGCTGCAAAGCCGCAATGCTGTCAGCTACCAGCACGATGTTGGCTTCCGGAAGTACCTCAGCCGGTGGTTGCATCACCACAAACTGCCGGACGCCCTGCCCGTACAGTTCGGCCACAAAACGATGCCCATCGTGGCGAACGCCGGGGATGGCAAAGAACAGCGAAGCCGCATTAAAAACACCCCGCCTGCTATCGGTAAGCAGATGCTGCACAACTTGCTGCGGGTTCGGGCGCTGCAAAGCTTCCCCTTGGGTGATATGGACGAGGTCGGCGAAGGTGATCATTTAGATAAGTTTGCTGCCGTTGTGGATGTTAGTATTTTTCTGATAAGTGTTTATCACAAAAGTAGCAAAACGAGTCGTTACGGGATTTGGCTTCTTCTATAGAGAATGTTTTGAGTAGCTCAACCATAAAGTCTGTTCGGATAAAAGATAGAGGAATCAGTGTGTTGAATTTCTCTTTGTTTACTTTTTGGGTGTCTTTGAGAAACTTTAGCTTTAGCTTTTTGCAGTTTTCTTTGGGGATGCCTGCCAGATACCAGCTTTCTATTTCCTGCTTTGCAATGATTGCCTGGTCTGGTAGCAAAGCGTTGCTAAATTTTTTAATAAGCTTTTGTTTACAGGCAGTGACGCAGGGATGTTCGTCCAGATCATGCATGAAAATATAATCTGCATGAGGAATCCGAGGTATGCTTTTCAGAAACTTCTCTATGTCTGCTGGTTTTCTGTTGGCAAAATTAATGTATTTGATCTCCTGAAAATGCAGCTTTAACATTGGCTCAGCAACTGCCCTGCAAAAACGCTCATCATCAGGTCCTTCCACAAAAAGAAACAATCGCTTAAACATCCAACAGGTTTTGTGTGAAAAGCTCGTCAATGCCTAGTTCGTTATCCAGAAAGGTATGCACAGCCTGACTATTATCTGGACGGGAAATAGTAGAAGAACCATTTTCTTGGCGGGATACTAACAGCAAATCTTTCAGTTGAGTATGCTTGACCACTTCCGGGTTATGGGTGGTAATGATGATTTGCTTATCCTGCGAAGCCTCGTAAAATAATTGCATAAGTTTAGCAATCAGTGCGGGATGAATCCCATGTTCGGGTTCTTCAAAGACTGCTAATATTTTGTTTTCAAAGAACAAAGCTACGATCATCATAGTGATGGAAATAGTGCCGTTAGAAAGAAGTGCGTCTGGTATCGTTCTTTCATAGTAAGATTCTTTTACTTTAAGTGAAAGCGACTTGTTATAAGACTTTTCTATCTCCATTCCTTTGATATGAGGAAAAACATTGCTTATTAAGTTTGTAAATTCGCGTTTCTTTGAGGTGTCTACTAAAATTTTACTTAGTACAAGCGCTAAATTTTCTCCTGTTCCTTCTAATTCTGCTTTTCCAAAGGGAAAAACTAAATTTTTGACCTTTTTTATATCAAAATCGTAAACAGAAAACTGGCGCGTAGAGAAGGGTAAGACAGAATCATAAATTTCTAATAACAAAGCATTAGAGTTAGCTTCAAAATTACCTGAAAATAAAATAGAATTCTTTTGTTTTGCTAAACTTGTATCAATATCTACTTTCTTACCATTGCTCAATTTTACATTCACCACACTTTCTGAAAATGAAGAACTAATACTGCTTCCATATTTTTTAAGTTTTGTAGTATACTTACCAAGACATTTTTCATTGTCGCTGTCTAATTTGGTTTCTGTTATATCAATACGAAAATCTATCTCTTCATCAAGTATGTCATTGTTATCGGGCGGAATTGCTAAATTGTATAGAATGCTGGTACATTTAAAATATAAAGAAATACCGCCTTCTCTGGGCACATGATCCACATAAAAAATCCCATTTGTAGAAAATTCAACTTGAATTTTGACTTTATCTTCACTATTAGCTTTAATATTCCTCAAATACTCCATCCCCCCCTGCAATGAGATAGCGTTCTCTAATCCATGTTCCTGAATATCTTT
>JBBSNI010000453.1:0-4592 GCA_038232695.1 Cytophagales bacterium | reverse complement strand
GAACGTACACAGGTAAGGATATTCGCCCGGCTCATTAGGCGCTGTGAAAGTAAGCTTGACGGTTTCGTCCGGGTTCAGCAGTTTGGTATAGTAAAGCACTTCCGGAATATCAGGCACATAATTCTTTTCAGCGCCATCCGGATCGGTAGCCAGTTGGTCGGCTGCCGCGCCTACCGTCTGGATAGAACCGGGGGCAATGATCAGCAGGTTGTGCTGCATAAAATCCGGGTTGGCAAAAACGATTTCCACCGCCTTGCCTGCGGCTACGACAATCTCCTGCACGTCATATTTCATCGCATTTTTGACGGTCTCAATATGGATCACCGTAGGAGCGGCTTCCCCGGTCGCTTCGGCTGCCAGCGGCGCGTCCGGTTTCGGGCTGTCCCGGTAGTTGTCCATGAACAGTTCGGCGATGCTGACCTGTTCAGGAATAGGTGGTGCGCTTTCGCTGCTGAATATCTCGGCTACCTCATATTTCCATGCCCCGGCCAGCGGCTTTTTAAGCTTTCCGGTTTGGATAAACATTTGGTCGGGCTGTCCGCCAAACCCGCCAGCGTTGCGGTAATCTTCCACTTTGACAGCAACCACGTTTTTGCCCGGTTTGAGAATGCCTGCTGCTACCGGATACTTCCGGTTCTCTGCATATTTATCTTGCAAACCGCCTACCTTGATACCGTTGATCCAGGTTTCGTCAGAATCATCAATAGGACCCAATTGGATCGTACCTTTCTGACGGGCAAAGTCCGGTGGCAGGTCGATGGTTTTGCGGAACCAAACTACGCCATCTATGTCCAGTCCTTTTTGCTCCCACGAGCCAGGTAAGTTCATAGACTGCCAGTTAGTATCATCAAAGCCCACTTCTTTTTGTATTTCTTTTTCCTCCTGGCGGTCTTGTTCAGCTTCGTAATTAGGATGTGCCGCCAGGAATGCTTTTGAAAAACCGCTGGCATGTTTTGCGGCGGCCACATACACAGCCTGCGAAAGCCAGGCATCCTGCCGAACGCTGTCCTCCATACTCATCCGGTACAATCGCTGTCCCAGCGCTTCGGATGGCTCCATATCGGCTACCGCCAGAATAGCGGCCAGGCGGGTATGCGGGTCAGCATCATGCAGCACCTGCGATTGCAGGATGGCGCGGTTCGCCCAGGGCGTCCTGGGCAGTACCTGTACAGCCGCTTTTCTGACGCCTGGTGCCGGATGATGCAGCGCACTGATGGCTACCTTATAAGCTTCTTCATTGGAATCGTCTAATACGCCCAGTCCGTGCAGCGTCCAGAGGGCATGGATGGCAGCAGGGTTGTCTGCATGTTCGCCAGTGGTTTTTCTGTTAATTAACTTATAAAGAGCAGGCAGCACCTCTATTCCCCCCCGTTCTACCAGCAGCCGCTGGGCGGTGGTGCGCCAAAAAAGGTTATCGTTTTTCAGAACGTCTACCCATTGCTCCGGATGCTCGCGGCTGAGCGTAACAGGCTGGTAAGGTGGTGCATCTTTATAAACGATACGCCAGACACGTCCGTGCGATTTGTCGCGCAAAGGGTTGACGTAGGCGTTTCCTTCTCCTGTTTTTGCCTCATAGCCGCCGCGCTCCGGGGTGGGCGTAGGATTGTGTTGTACAATAAAGTTGTACCAGTCCAGCACCCAGACGGCCCCGTCAGGTCCTACTTTGGCTTCTACCGGCGCGACCCACTCATCGGTACTTGCCAGCAGGTTCCAGCCGTCTTTTTCTATAAATCCTGCGCCTTGTTTTTCTATCATAGCCATATGCAGCAGATGTCCGGTAGGTTCGCACACCAGCGCCATGCGTTTCCAGTAAGTGGCAGGATAGCTGCGGGCCGTATAAAAGTTATGCCCTGAGGCAGCGGTAAATCCTCCAAACACATCCACCTGCCGCACCTTTTCGGTGATGGGATGCATGGCGTAGTGTCCGTCAATCTTTTTGCTCCCTTGGGCGGACAACCCTTCTACCCCTTCATAATAACGGTTAGGAATCCCCATGTATACGCTGTGGGTATTGTTGGCGGTGGAGCCAAACACATCAAAGCTTTCTGTAAAACCCAGTCCCCAGGTATTGTTGCTGGTTGGGGTTATATATTCAAAGCGGGAAGCATCCGGTGTAAAGCGATACAAGCCCTGGGAAAATTCGTAGTATTTTCCGGAGATCGTTCCTTTGAAACCGGAGTAGCCGACTGTGCCCCAGATCCAATTATCTATGCCATATTGCAGGTTGGAAGGGCCGGCGTGGGTGTCAAACGTACCCCATCCGCTGATGAGTTCCTGCCGCAGATCGGCTTTGTCGTCGCCATCGGTATCTTTGAGGAATAACAGGTGGGGCGCCTGGGAGATGATCACGCCGCCCCGGGCAAAGACCAGGCTGGTAGGAATATTAAGCTGCTCAGCAAAAACGGTAAATTTGTCGGCTTTGCCGTCGCCATCCGTATCCTCGCATATTTTGATGCGGTCGTCACCTACCCCATCCTGGTTTCTGACCGTGTTGGGATAGTCTACCGTCTCGATGACCCAGAGCCTGCCCCGTTCATCCCACTCCATCGCCACAGGATTGATGATGTCCGGCTCCGAGGCAAACAGTTCCAGCGTAAAACCTACCGGCACTTGTATCAGTTTTTTAGATTCTTCCGGCGAAAGTGGTTCCTGGAATTGCGGGGGCGGGTTGCGCTTTTCATAGTTTGGAATACCCGGCATCTCTTTATAGGTCAGCGATGGCATGTCTTTTTGGTAGGCCTGCCACAAAGATTTTACAGGCTCGCCGACTGCCCAGAGGATGCCTTGCTGCATGAGGCGGTGGAAACCGGGCTGGCTCCAGGTACGTTCATCGTGACCGTAGGCGGTGTAGAAAACACGCCCGTCGCCGTAGGTTTTTGTCCAGGTCCAGGGCTCGCGGTGGTCTTCTGCTACCCGTTCCATCAGGATGGTCCGGTCGTCGCTTTGTTTTTGGTGTACATAGGTTTCGTCCCAGGTAGAAAATTCGGTCACGCCTTCCATCGCAGGATGGTTTTTTTGGACGATAGATGCCACAAAAGTGCCTGTGTCGTGCTGCTGAAACTGGCCGCCCACCAGGTCAATGTATTCCGGGGAGTTCTGAAAGCAGAAACTGGCGCAATGTACCGGGATAAATCCTTTGCCTTCTTTTACAAAATTTAATAATGCCTTTTCCTGGGAAGGGTTGATCTCGTCATAGTTGGCGTATAGCATCAACGCATCGTATGGCTCCAGTTTTTCGGGATTAAGATCGGCTATCTGGTCCGTGTAGGTAAGGTTGATGCCTTCTTTGGATAATGCCGACGCCAGCATAGGCATCAACTGGGCTGAGTTGTGATGCTCACTGTCGTGACCGAGGAACAGCACCTCTATTCTTCGTGGTGGTTGGTCTGCCTGGTGTCCGGACTGGCAGCCGTAATAGCATACACCTAATAAGCTGATACTTAGGGAAATAATAAATCTCATGATCGTAGTGTAGATTGTCGTTACAAGTTTTCAAAAAAATTAATAAAAAACATATTCTATTTTGCCAATAACTGACTGTTTTTTATCGTAGTTTGGTAATAATTAGACAAATTGCCGATAAATTAATGTTATTTTAAGATACATGCCAACAAGACCTTCTCCGGTTTTCTGAGCGAGATCAGGATAGGGTATGCCTGCAAGCTGCTCATGGAAGATCAGTTGAACGTATCGGAAGCCTGCTATGCCTGTGGTTTTCAGACGCTTTCTAATTTTAACAGGCAGTTTAAAGCCATTACCGGCCGTACGCCCCTGCAGTACAAAAAAGAATATACCAGTCCTGTCGTTACTGCATAAAAATACAGGTTTTGAAAAAAGTTTATTGAACAGGATTCATTCTCAACCAGAACTTTTCTATATTCAATGGTTATACTTTTAAAATTATAATCTTATGTATGAACTCAAACGAATAGTCGTCAGTGTCAATCTTTCTGATCTGGATGAAGAAGTGATCCGTTATGCCTCTATCATCGCCGACATTATGGACGCTGACGCTATGTATTTTCTGCATGTAGCCGAAGACCTGAACCTGCCCGAAGAAGTAGCCAAAAAATATGCAGGGATGATGGCGCCGGTAGATGAAACTATTAAGCACCAGGTGCGGGAAACAGTAAGCAAGTATTTCAGCGAAAGAGAAACTACCGAAAGTGTGATCGACATCCTGGAAGGCAAGCCGACCGATCAGTTGCTCAAATACGCCAGACGCAAAGAGGCTAACCTGATCATAGCGGGCAGACCGCCGTACAGCAGGAAGCTACAGGTAAACATCGGTAAGGTGGCCGAATTAAGCAACTGCTCCGTTCTGTTGGTGCCCAAACAGGCCGACATCAAGATTGAAAACCTGGTGGTAGCCATGGACTTCTCCTCCGATGCGGAAAGTGCGATGGAGCAAGCCCTGCAGATTGCCCGGACGGCAGGTCATGAGGTAAAAGTGTACGGACACCACGTATACCATGTACCTCATGGTTTTTACAAGACGGGTAAGAGCTATGAGGAATTTGCAGAGATCATGCTGGCTAATGCTAAAAAAGAGGCGCACAAGTTTTTTAAGAAATCTAAAATTGCTGAAAGTG
>JBBSNI010000452.1:0-4607 GCA_038232695.1 Cytophagales bacterium | reverse complement strand
GGGCTGTCATTCTTTCAAAAGTATCAGAAATTGTACTTTGTTAAGTTGTCCTACCTCGACCAACAACAGCTAAGACAAGCATTACGGGGGAAGCCTAACCTACGTTGATACAAAGAAAACTAACCTAAAGGCTAGCCTATTTAAAAATAGGTATAGGTCATAGCCGCTCAAAGCATCACATAAGCCAAGCCCCATACCTAAAACGTTAAAGTGTAGAGTGTTAAAGTATAAACAAAAACCGTAACACTGTAACATCTTAGTATAAAATTCAAGTTAGGCTTACTCTCCATTCAAATTAATCAACATGGCAAAGCTTACGCTGCGGTTTCTGAAATACTGCCACTGGCTGGCGGTAGCGAATCCTTCGGTCAACCGGACCTGGAAGGCGGTACGGTCGAAGGGCTGGTAGGCAGCACCCAGCGTATAGCAAAGGTCAACATCTTTAAGTCCGGCACGGCTGGGGGCAAACCCGGCACCGAAGTCACTTTTGGCCGTGATCAGGTAGTTGACCGACAAGCCGCCGCTGAAATAGATATTTTTAAAGGTTTTGACCCTTGCCTGTATGGGCATTTCCAGATAGTTCAGACGCCAGATCAGAAGCAAAGGATCGTTCTCTCCATAGCGGCTGCCCTTTTCGCTGTAGACCAGCCCGGATTGCAGCGTGACTAGATCGGAAACCGGGTAGCCCACCAGCGCCCCCGCCAGCAAACCGGGCTTATTATACCCTGCCAGTGCATCCCCATCAATCTGCGAAGCGTTGATCCCTAACACCAACTGGGAGCGGAAAGCCTGCGCCGAGGCTGAAAAAAACAAACCCAAAAAAAGCAGGATAGATAGTAAAGTTGCTTTCATAATCGTTGCAAAAATAGTGTAAGCTGCTGCAAATATATAATTTCGCCCGTAGCTGTTGGGAATAAATGTTCGATTCACCGTAATTTGACGTTTGAAGAACTGAGGGATTGAGGGATATTTATGTTTGGGTGAGATAGCCGGGATTTTGATCAGGTAATTCCTCGAACATACAAGCACTTGAATACCTGAACACCTTAGCACTTGAACACCAGAATATAAATCATTACACTATGACTCCTGCCTTTTATCAGAATTTTACTTTGGGTGTGTTGGGCGGCGGTCAGTTGGGGCGGATGCTGATCCAGTCGGCTATAGATTTTAACATAGATGTCAGTGTGCTGGACCCGGATGCGGAGGCACCTTGCAAAAACCTGGCGACCCGCTTCGAAGTAGGTTCCCTCACCAATTTTGATACCGTCTACCGCTTTGGCAAAAGCTGCGACCTGTTGACCATAGAAATAGAGAACGTCAACACGGAGGCTTTGCAAAAGCTACAGGACGAAGGCATCCGCGTGTTTCCGGAGCCTGCCGTGATCGCCCTGATCCAGGATAAAAGAAAGCAAAAGCAGTTTTACCAGGAAAACGACATTCCTACCGCCCCGTTTGTACTGACTGAAAACCGCGCTGATCTGCATCAGCACAAAGATTTTTTGCCTGCCGTACACAAACTGGGCAGAGCCGGTTACGACGGCAGGGGCGTACAAAAGATCCTGACAGAAGCCGACCTTGCCAAAGGCTTCGACCAGCCCGGCTTGCTGGAAAAACTCATTGATTTTGAGAAAGAAATTTCGGTCATCGTTGCCCGCAATGCACAAGTCGAAATGCAGACCTTTCCGGTGGTGGAGTTGGTGTTTCATCCGGAAAAAAACCTGGTGGAATACCTGTTTGCCCCGGCACAACTGAGCGATTCCATTCAGGAAAAAGCGCAGCACATTGCCCGGCAAGTTATTGAGAAGCTTGGCATGACCGGGCTGTTAGCGGTAGAAATGTTTGTCACCAAAACGGGCGATATACTCGTCAACGAGGTAGCGCCCCGTACGCATAACAGCGGGCACCACACCATAGAAGCCAACGTGACCTCCCAGTTTGAGCAGCACCTGCGTGCCATCCTGGGAATGCCGCTGGGCTCCACCGTTACGAAAACACCTGCCGCGATGGTCAACCTGTTGGGCGAAGAAGGCTTTACAGGGCTGGCGACCTACGAAGGACTGGAAAAAGCGTTAGCCACAGAAGGCGTCAAAGTCCATCTTTACGGAAAAAAGCTGACCAAGCCCTTCCGCAAGATGGGCCATGTGACCATCATAGATGCAGACCCTGAACAGTTGAAGGAGAAAATCAAGCAGGTACAGCAATATTTAAAAGTAAAAACATGAATAAACCCAAAGTAGGCATTATCATGGGAAGCCAGTCAGATTTATCCGTCATGACAGAAGCCGCCCAGGTGCTCGAAGAACTGGAGATACCCATAGAAGTTACCATCGTATCGGCGCACCGTACGCCGCACCGCATGATAGAGTACGCCGAAGAAGCCCGCGACCGTGGGCTTAAAGTCATTATCGCCGGGGCAGGCGGCGCGGCGCATCTGCCGGGCATGGTCGCTGCCGTGACGACGCTGCCTGTGATCGGCGTACCGATCAAGTCCAGCAACTCTATAGACGGCTGGGACTCGGTGCTGTCTATCTTGCAGATGCCGGGCGGCGTACCGGTAGCGACGGTCGCGCTGAACGGTGCTAAAAACGCGGGCATACTGGCGGCGCAAATCCTGGGTACGCACGACAAAAAGGTAGCCGAAAAGCTACAGGAATACAAAGACGACCTGAAAGAGAAAGTAGAAGAAGCTGCCCAGCGCATGGAAGCGGTCGGTTACAAAGGAGGAAAAATCGGATTTAACACGGCTGCTAAATGAGAAGATTGATAAGATATATTGAGGTTTTGCGCTCAAAATACAACAGCGCAGGGCTTAACCGCAGCCTCGCCGCTGTAAAGCTGTTGGCGTTGCTACTCATTATCTCCTCCTGCGACTATCGCGCGGAAAGAACAGAAAGGGAATCGCCCATAGCAGAAGAAGTACTCACTGAGCAGCCAACAGCCGACAGCGACTCGTACGCCTACCGGGTATTTCTGGAAAACTCCGGCAGCATGGACGGTTATGTGCGGGGCACAACCGCTTTTGAAGACGACATTTATAAGCTGTTGGTAGACATCAGCTACCTGGCAGACACCGTGCAGGTGAATTATATCAACTCCAAGGTCATTCCTTTTTCCTCCGGTATCCAGAACTTTGTCAGCAAGCTGGAGCCTGCCTCCTTTCAGCAGCGGGGCGGCAACCGCTCCAGCAGCAACCTGAACCAGGTCTTCCGCCAGGTGTTGCAGGCGGCAGATACCCGCCAGGTAAGCGTACTGATCTCCGACTGTATTTTTTCTGCCGAAGGCGGCAATACGGAAGAAAAGCTCAACAACCAGAAGATCAGCATCTACAATACCTTTCGCAGCCAGCTACAGCAACATCCTTTTGCTACGCTGATCATCAAAATGAGTTCGACGTTCAACGGCAGCTATTACAACAAAAACGACCAGCCTGTCGCCCTGAACATCCAAAGACCTTATTATATCTGGCTAACGGGACCACAGGAGGCGCTGGCAACCTTCAAAAGTCAGGTGTCGCTGCAACAATTAGGAGGCTTTGAAAACACCTACTGGCTGACAGCCGGTCAGGAAGCTTCGGAACCCTTCTTTACCGTGCTGAGCAACTACCACAAAACCGGCAACTTCCGTACAGACCGCCGCTACTCGGGCAACGGCTATGTACACGGCATCCAGAACGCAACGCCAGCCGGACGAGGCAGCGACGAAGATCAGTTTGGCTTTAGTATCGCCGTAGATATGAGCGGGTTGCCGGTGGACGAAGACTACCTGACGAACGTAGACAACTACACGGTCACGGGCAGCTACCAGCTTGAAAGTATTGAGCCGCTGGACAAGATCAGCGATATGAATACCCGCGATCTTGCGGTTGTGGAGAAAAAAGCCACGCATGTGCTGACTTTCATGGCAGCCGAAAACACCTTTGCAGACCTTACCGTATCAATCAAAAAGCAAACGCCCGCCTGGGTAATGGCGACCCAGACAGACGACGACCTGAATATCAAAAGCGATAGCGCGCAGCAGACCAAGACGTTTGGCTTTGGTTACCTGGTGGCAGGCGTAGAAGAAGCTTACCAGAGTGTGAGCCAGCAAAATACTTATTTTACCCTTGACATTTCTGTAAAAAAATAGCCTATGAACGATTTCTTTGCGCCCCTCTACGAAGGCTGGGGCTTGTTTTATCTGAACAATTTTTCGGATGATCTGTACAACAACCAGCTATACCTGCCCATCGGGTGGACGCTGCTGCTCTCTACCCTGGGGCTGATGGCAGTGTATTATTACCTGATCAACCATCCGCGCTTCAACCGCTGGTATCACTGGCTGCTGTATGTGGGGTTGGTAGGGCTGATCAACTTTGCCGTGGCTTATTTTGTCAGCCATGACGAGATCAACATGCTCTACGAAGAAGACCCTTACCGGGCGCAGTATTATACATTCGGACTGGTCAACCTGCTCTACGCTTTTGTTTTTTGTACGATCTTTTCCTATATCATCCGCTGGTGGAGCATCAACTGTGCGACCACGCCCGTACCGCAGTGAGGGGGAAGACGGAAGGAGGAAGACGGAAGTTGGAAGACCGAAGACGGAAGCTTTTACTTCGGTATTCC
>JBBSNI010000451.1:0-4623 GCA_038232695.1 Cytophagales bacterium | reverse complement strand
GCAGCCTATGAAGGCAGTACAACAGGGCAAAACATGCTTGCCGCAAGACATTGCACTCGTGCAATGCCATGAAATTACCTTGCCGCAAGACATTGCACTGCTACAATGTCGTGCGGCAAGCTTTCCGTGTAAGATGTATGTATTGCAATGCCATACATTTGCTTAGCCGTGTAATATGTATGTGCCGCAATGTCTTAGTTTTACTTAGCCGTGTAAGATGTACGTGCCGCAATGCCTTAAAAAACATAAAACCAAGACTTTGCACCACCTCCCCAACAGTAAAATATCATCATTTTCAAGGCGTTTTGCCCCCTTGCTTTTCGCCCATATTACGCTTTATGCTGCTTCCTTACATTTACATGATTTAGCCTGTAAGCGGCTTTTATCTGACCTTGCTGGTAAACAAATTTGCCCCATCATAACAATCAAATAATAACATGAAAACATTACAGGAATTAGCCCAGGAAGTAAGAGTAGCCATTGAGCAAACCACCAAGTACCCTGACATTGCCCAGACGATGGCAGACTACACCTACAACAACGAAAAGTTGCAGGAAGGCAGCGAGCTATTAGCCCAGACCCTCTTGATGCAGGATGCACAGCATAAGGAATACGGCGAGCAATATGAGGCTACCGACGGCTTGGAGAAGTCTAAAGAAGAAGCCCGGTCTTTGTATGTAGAACACGTAGGCATCGCCCGTATTGCGCTGAAAGGCAACAGGGGTGCTTTCAAGTTGCTCTCACTGAGCGGTGAGCGCAAGCGCAAAACGTTGGGCTGGCTCTCGCAGGCGCGTATCTTTTACGCCAATGCGCCCCAGGTAGCCGCTACTTTGAAGAAGTTTGGCATCACCGCAGCAGACATAGAGCGGGGCAGGCAGATGATAGAGGCTGTGCAGGAAGCTTCCAGCCAGCAGAAGAAAGAGCGGGACGAAGCCTGCCAGTCTACCCTGGACAAAAACGGAGTGCAAGCCCAACTGCAAGACTGGATGAGCCGCTTCAAAGGCGTTGCCCGCGTCGCTTTCAAAGACCAGCCCGAAAAGCTTCGTATCCTGGGTATCAGACCTGTGGTGCGGAAGCGGGTAAAGAGTGTTTAGGTGTATGGGTGTTCGGGATTGGGTGCCAAGGCGTTTGCAACCTGTCATCGTAACTGCTGTTTGGGATCGGGCGCCGATGCGTTTGCAATCCCGAACTTGTCTTTTGGACGGCATATGCTGTTGTGATAAGGTCGGATTACAAACGCATCGGCGTCCGATCCTCATAGTAGGAGCTTTCGGATTACAAATCCGAAAGAGCAAGGGGTTGAAAGTAGGGGTAGGAATTAAGATTTAAATTCATACTTCTTACCTGCCTTCATTCTTCATTTTCCCGTTTCCCGTCTTCGGTCTCACTTTTTTCCATCCAATTAGCGGTCACTTCGTTGAGGGTTTTTACTTTGTAGGCAAAGTCGCCTTTTAGGCGGTCGCGGACATCGCGCAGGTTGTCTAACAGCCTTTGTATATCGTCGGGGATGGCTTCTTCCAGGTACTCCCGGATGCGTTTGGTCAGGGTAGGGGATTTGCCGTTGCTGGAAATGGCTATTTTCAAGTCACCTTTCTTCACGACAGAGCCCAAGTAGAAGTCGCACAGGTCGGGGGTGTCGGCTACGTTGGTCATGATATGCCTGCGGCGCGTCAGCTTTTTGATCTTCTCATGCAATGTACGGTCGTCGGTAGCCAGAAAGACCAGGTCTTTGCGACGCAGGTCGCTCTTGCGGAAAGGGCGTTCTATCACCTTTATGTTCCAGTGTTGCGAAGCCAGGTCGTAGATGTCCTCTTGCAGCACTTCTTTAGCCACTAAAGTTATGTGGGTTTGCGGACTGTTCTTTAAGATAGCCTCCAGCTTTTCCAGCCCTACCGCGCCGCCGCCCACGATCAGCACTTGCAGTTCGTGCAGTTTAAAGAAGACGGGGAAGAGCGTGTTGCCGGTGTTGTTTTCTGATGTATTCATAAGTTAGGAAGACGGAAGACCGGAGACGGAAGACCGAAGTAAAAACTTATATCTTCGGTCCCGGTGGGGCACCACTTCCGTCTTCCAGCTAAAATTACTTTTCCGGTAAGGCAAAGGCTATGTAAGCGTCGCCGCGTTGTTTGGTGACTTTACCGCCTGCGGCGGCAATGACGATGTACTGTCTGCCGCCGGCCTCATACGTGCAGGGCGTAGCCATACCGGCAAAAGGCAGCTTGTATTTCCAGACTTCTTTGCCTGTATTTTTGTCAAACGCCCGGAAGTAGTTGTCTTTGGTGGCACCGATAAAGATCAACCCCCCGGCTGTGAGGATAGGTCCGCCGTAATTTTCTGTACCTGTCTTGGGAATGCCCTGACGGGTAAGCTCCTCGTACTCGCCTAAGGGCACCTGCCAGGCAATTTCCCCTTTGTTCAGGTCAATGGCGTTGAGCGTACCCCAGGGTGGTTTTATAGCCGGGTAACCGTCGGCGTCGGCAAAGCGTTTGTAACCGGCAAAGCTATAAGGCAGTGTCTTCTGCGCGGCACCATAGGCAGGCTGATTTTCCGGAGTAGCTTGTTTCTCCAACAGAAAGGCAGTAACAGCTTGCAGTTCGCGCTCGCGGAGGTAAGAGAAAGAAGGCATCGCGCCCCTGCCATCATGTATTACCTCATATACTGCTTTTTCGTCCAAGCGTTTGTTAAGCCCGACCAGGGAGGGAGCGTTGCCATGAAAGGTAGAGCCTTCCCGGTCGGCGCCGTGGCAACTCATGCAGTTAGCCTGGTAAAGGCTTTCTCCCCTGGCTATGCTATTGCCTTTAGGATCGCTCTTCGTTTTGACCATCTTGAGGAACCAAGGCATCTCATTGGCATTAACATACAGCATACCGGAGGCAGGATCAAAGGCAGCGCCGCCCCACTCGCCGCCGCCATCCAGCCCCGGAAAGATCAGGCTGCCTTCCAGGCTGGGAGGAACAAAGGGGCCGCCTGTGCGGGACTGCTCAAACAAAGCGGTCAAAGAATCCTTTTGCCGGGAATGTGGATTGATGTCTGCGGCAGTCATGTGCTGGCGGGAGAAAGGCGGCGGCTTGAGCGGCAGCGGCTGCGTAGGCCAGGTCTCTTCGCCGTCCAGGTCAGACTTGGGATACGGCTTTTCTTTTACAGGAAACAGCGATTCCCCCGTTTCCCGGTCGAACACATACACAAACCCGGACTTGGTGATCTGGGCGACGGCATCTACCGTTTTGCCTTCATGCTTTACAGTAACCAGCGTAGGCGGTGCGGGCAGGTCGCGGTCCCAGATGTCGTGATGGACGGTCTGGAAGTGCCAGATACGTTTGCCTGTCGTAGCATCCAGGGCCAGCAGGCAGTTGGCAAACAGGTTGGCGCCCTTGCGGTTGCCCCCGTAGAAATCAAAGGAAGCGGAGCCCAGGGGGACAAAAACGATGCCCCGCGCCTCGTCCAATGTCATACCGCACCAGTTGTTGGCGCCGCCAATGAAGCGGTAGGCGGTAGAATCCTGCCAGGTATCATAGCCGTACTCACCGGGCTGGGGGATGGTATGGAAGATCCATTGCTGGGCGCCGGTGCGCACGTTGAAGGCACGGATGTGACCGGGGGCGGCAGGCAGGCTCTCTGCGGTAAGCGCGCCCATGATGATCAGGTCTTTGTAAACAGTGCCCGGCGCCAGATAGCTGTAGGTAAGTCCTTCCATGTCGCGGCCCAAGCCTTGCGTCAGGTCTATCTTTCCCCCGGTACCGAAGCTGCTGACCGGCTTTCCGGTACGGGCGTCCAGCGCATAGAGGTAGCGTTCGGCGGTAAACAGTACTCTTTGGTCTTTGCCATCCTGCCAGTAGGCCAGTCCGCGGGTAAAGCTTTTCTTGTCGGTGCCTGCAAAGGGGTCAAACTTCCACCGCTCTTTGCCGGAGGTGGCATCTACGGCAAATACTTTAAGCTGGGGAGAGGTAGCATACAATACATCGCCGACGACCAGCGGGTTGCACTGGAGATAGCTGTTTGAATCAGGGTCGCCGGTATGATAGGTCCAGGCCACTTTCAGTTGCTCTACATTATCTTTGTTGATCTGTTTGAGGGAAGAATAGTGGGTGCGCCCTGCATCGCCCAGGTAGTGTTGCCAGGTACGATAGCTTTCGGCATGGTCTTTCTCGCGGGACTGGCAGGCAACGATGCAAAAACAAATCATACTGATACACCAAAGCCTGAAGACTTGATGATATATGTTAGAGAAGGCAGGTGAGTGGTCAATATTCATATGAAAGCTTGTTTTTCAAGTCGGGAATTTACTAAAAAACTTGTATTTTTGACTTATAAAAAGAAGATACGCTTATGAAAGCACTGAAAGCAACCTATGATGGACAAAAGGTATCGTTTGAACAACCCACAGACATACCCAAAATAGGAAATATTGGTGCTGAACGTTATCGCCGCCTCCTTGACAATTTAGTGCAGCTACTGAAAAATCCTTAAATTGCCGATGATGATGCTTAGTAAAAGAGAAGGAATAAATGTCTAATTTCAGGTTTGAGGTTTAACAACATAATTCCATTTACCCAGAACTTGGTCAAAGACAATATTACAGTCATTCAAGAAATCTTTGGCTACCTGTTTACCTTTTTGATATTG
>JBBSNI010000450.1:0-4624 GCA_038232695.1 Cytophagales bacterium | reverse complement strand
GGTGAGCACCTCACTGTAGGCTGTCAATGTTTTCATATCACTTTTGCTTTTTTACCCTGTAATAAACACCTTTTGCTTAACTTACCAAAATCTGCTGAGTTTTCAGATTACAAAGAACAGAATAGTTTTATGTAAGATACTAAGCCTGCCGGTGGATGTATTGATGCAGGAGACAGAAGTGGAAACAGTCTGAGTTGAGTGAGTACATTTTCCCTTTTGTCATTCTTCGCGCTCCAAAAGCTATCCTATGTCTGTAATTGATGCTTTTATCGCAAAAGCAAAGTAGAGTCAATCTGCCCCAAGGTCTGTGTCTCACGGGGTCGCCCAGACGGGGTCGCCCAGACAGACCTGTCATACGAACAGATAACATGTTCTCTAAAAAGCTTATAAAATTAGCCGGAAATTAAGCGTAAAAAATTTGATTTTTTATAAATTGGGTTTGATTCCTTAAAAATTTTACGCATCTTTTTGCACAAACCTACATGCTTGACTTCTTCAGACACACATATCAACCTGATCGTACATAAAATCGCTCAACATCATGACCAGCGGGCTTTCCGGCTATTGTTTGACCATTTTTACCCTCGTCTGTTCTCTTATGCCAAGCTTATCCTCAAGTCTCCGTCACTGGCCGAAGAAGTCGTGTCGGATGTATTTGTCAAAGTTTGGGAGCAAAGAAGCCGGTTGGCATCCGTGCAAAACCTGAACAGCTACCTGTTCATAGTGACCAAACACCAGGCACTCAACCAGCTTCGCAGCGATTCCAGGCATCTTTCTTTTTCTACAGACCCTTATTTTCCTGAGCAAAGCGGTCAACATGATGACAACCCGGAGCAGGTATACTTAGCGGCTGAGTATGCGCATGTTGTTCAGGAAGCTATCCAAAAGCTGCCGCACCGCTGCCAGGCGGTCTTTAAAATGGTACGCCAGGATCAGCTTTCTTACAAAGAGGTCGCTGTACTGCTGGACATTTCTCCCAGGACCGTTGAGCATCAGTTAGCCAAAGCGATGGATAGGATCCGCCAGGCGGTTCACCAATACACAAACTGCCAGGATACCCGGTCTTATCTGCTGACGGCGATCAAACACTGCGCCCTGCTGCTGCTTTTCTTCGCCTGATCTTTTATTTTTTTAAGCACCAGCGACCCACGCCGGGTGCTTTTTTTCACCAAACCTAAAATGCTCAATATGAGGCTTTTACTGCATAAAAATGTCATGCTATTTATGCATGTCACTTAGAACCGGATAGGGGATTTCCTGAAATGTCGTGTCTTTACCTGTAGACACCGGAAATACCTTATGCAGGAAGAATATCAAAAACTCATATTGCTTTACCTGAGTGGTGAAGCCTCTGCCGAACAAAAGCAAAGACTTTTTCAGTGGGTAGATGCCAACCCTGATCATGCGGCGCTTTATCAGACCTATAAGAAAATATGGGATCATGCGAGCTTCCGGGAAGAACAGGCACCTGAACGTGTTTTCGCAAAGGTCTTGTCCCGCATAGATACAGACAGACCGAAACCGGTTGCTACGCATCCCAAGAAATATGCCTGGATGGTTCGTGCTGCCGCAGTCATTTTTGTAGTCGGTTTTACCTGGTTATTTTACCAATGGCTCGAGAGCAGCGCAGATCAGACAAATACGCTGCCTCTGGTGGAGGTGACTACTAAAAAGGGAGAAACTACCAAAGTCACACTGCCTGATAGCTCTGTCGTCTGGTTGAATGCCGATGGCAAACTGACCTATCCCGAAGTTTTTGACAGTCTTCAGCGAATGGTCACGCTCACGGGTGAGGCTTTTTTTAAGGTTAAAAAAAATCCTGACAGTCCGTTTATCATTAAGCTTCCCGAAAGCCAGGTCAAGGTATTGGGCACTTCCTTCAATGTGAGAGCCTATGCCGAAGAAGACTGGATCGCTACCACGGTAGTCTCCGGGCGGGTGGCTTTTCAGACCCACCCCGAAGAGAAAGACAAAACCGAGACGCTCATCAGCCCCGACCATAAAGTTTTATTCTCCCGGACGACCGGAAGTTTGCAGCGCGACCCGGTGGCGGCTTCGCAGGAGATTGCCTGGATACGCGGCGGCCTGGTTTTCCAAAATAGCCCTTTAAAAGACATATTAGCCGAGTTGTCGCGGCATTATGGCATCTCGTATCACTTTAGCAGCGAAGCGGTAAAAAACTGCAAACTGACCGGCACTTTCTATGATAAATCGCTGGAAGAAGTGCTACAGGCACTGGCCATGACTGAGATATTTGATTTTACCATCACGGAAGAGGCAGTGCTCATCCGGGGTGAAGGATGTTACCAGCAATAAATATTGTTCAACTATAAATTGTGTTTATAATGTATTCCATACAACCTAAAACGATAGTATTGCCACCGAACTATGACGGTTGGTGGCGCTGCCCTTTAGCACTGCTCACGCTGACGCTTTGGATGTGTACATCCGGCTTTGGGCAATCTTTGCAGGGGCGTGTCCTTGCTTTTCAAAATGAGCGGCAGCACGATGAGCCGGTCAGCATCCGGGCGTCGGAGACCACTGTGGCAGACCTGATGCAGCAAATCGAGAGACAAACGGATTATGTCTTTATCTTTAGCAACGATCAGATTGATGTGCAGCAACCGGTTACGGTAGCTGTGAAAAACCAGGCGTTAGCGGCTGCTTTAGAACAGATTTTTGCACCCCTGCGCATCCGTTATACTTTTCTGAGCAACCAGATCATCCTGACGCCTGCCCTGGCACCCAAAAAAGTAAGCCATGAAAAATCGGACGATGCCCCCGGCAGCAACGATTCCCAGGGGCGTATGCTGTTTGTGCCAAAAGTAGAGGTGCTGCGTATTCAGGACTTTGTGCAGCAGGAGGTCAACATCACAGGTACGGTAAAAGACCTGGAAACCGGTGAGCCTTTGCCGGGCGTCAATGTGCTGGTTAAAAGTACAACCATCGGTACGGTGAGCGATATAGAGGGCAACTACCGCCTCAGCGTACCGGACAATGCCACAACCCTAGTATTTTCTTCCATCGGCTATACCACCGGGGAAGTAGCCATCAGCGGACGCAATGTCATTGATGTATCGCTGGCACCGGATATACAGTCGCTCAAAGAAGTAGTAGTCGTGGGTTACGGTACGCAGCAGAAGAAAGACTTAACGGGTTCTATCAGTTCGGTCAGAGCAGAGAGCATCAGAGATATTCCTGTTTCACAGGCTGATGCGCTTTTGCAGGGATGGGCAGCCGGTGTACAGGTGGTACAAAATTCAGGCACCCCGGGGGCAGAGATATTTGTACGGGTTAGAGGTTCCGGGTCGCTCCTGGGCGAAAGTCGCCCGCTGTATGTGATAGACGGTGTGCCTATGAACAATATTTCCAACACTTTTCTGAACTCAGGTGGACAAAGGCCCTCTGCTTTAGGGGATATTAATCCTAATGACATAGAATCTATGGAAATATTGAAGGATGCTTCGGCCACTGCCATTTACGGAGCCAGAGGTTCAAACGGCGTCGTGCTGATCACCACCAAGAAAGGTAAAAAAGGCGATGCCCGATTTAACTTTGATGCTTACACGGGTGTACAATCCGTCTGGAAGACGCTTGATCTGCTCGATGGAGCGCAATATGTCGAGCTCATCAATGAGGAAAGAACCAACCGCGGACAGCCGGTATTTGAAGAACTGGAAGTGACGGGTGAAAATACTAATTACCAAGATGAAATCTTTAGGAATGCTCCTATCTCCAACTACAATCTTTCGGTAAGCGGAGGCTCCGAAAAGCTCAGTTCCTTTATTTCAGCCGGGTACTTCAGCCAGGATGGAACGATCATCGGGCAAAGTTTTAAAAGGATCAATGGCAGAGTGAACCTGGACTATCAGGCCAGCGATAAAGTCAAGCTGGGTACCAACACGGTCATCAGCCATACGGATATCGATAAGGTAGCCAATGATTTCAGCGGCTATTCTATCCTGGGCAACGCCCTGCTGCGCAATCCTAACCTTCCGGTCTACAATGAAGACGGCACCTATTCGGTAGACCCGCTCCAGACTTCGGAAAACCCGGTGATGCTGGCCAATGAAATCACACACGATGCTATTCAGAAGAGGATCATTTCTAACCTATATGCAGAGTGGCAGATCATGGAGGGCTTGCAGTTTAAAACTACCTTCGGCTTCGACAACCTAAGTTTAAGAGAGCAATATTTCGTGCCAAGCTTTGTACTGGGGCAGGCGGGTGTGGCAGAAGCCTCCGCGGTTTCTTATGAAGAACTTACCTGGCAAAACGAAAACACTTTAAACTATAACAAAAGCTTTGATGAGCATAGTTTCTCTTTCCTGGTAGGGTTGAGCTTTCTGGAGTCGCAGCGTACTTCGCTTCAGGCAGGGGGAAGTGCTGCCGGTTCTGACCTGATCACGACCATTGCCATCTCCAACCCGTTTATCCCTTCCAACTATATCAGCACCTGGGGACTTCAATCGTACTTCGGCAGGGTCAATTACGAGTTTGCCGACAAGTATTTGCTGAATGCCAGTCTGCGGGCCGATGGCTCTTCCCGTTTTGGAGCAAACAACCGTTATGGCGTGTTTCCTTCCATTTCTGCCGGGTGGCGCATCTCTGCCGAACCTTTCAT
>JBBSNI010000449.1:0-4624 GCA_038232695.1 Cytophagales bacterium | reverse complement strand
AGAGAAGATACAACCTTGCCGGAAAGAAGGATAGCAATACGGCCCTTTTGAATAATTAGGTTTCTATTACCTCGTCAGAGAATAGCCGCTTTTGTATCTGTAAGCAAAACGAACTTTCATAGCTTTACCCCCTTAACCATTAATCCAAATACCTATGAAATTGACGCAAGATCTTGTAGCTCCCGTTTTTAAGCTGAAAGACATTTATGGAAGAATGATAGACCTGAATGAATACAAAGACAAGAAAGTATTCATCGGCTTTTTCAGACATGCAGGCTGTCCGTTCTGCAACATCAGGGTACACGCCCTGACAAAAATCCACCCTGAACTGAAAGCCAAAGGCTTGGAAATGATCTTCTTCTTTGAGTCACCGGAAAAAGTGCTGCTAAGAAGCACCTTTCACCAGGAAGTATCGCCTATCCCGCTGATCTCCGATCCTGAGAAAAAATGGTACGATGCTTACGGTTTGGAAAGTTCAGGGTATAAATCCGCTATCAGTCATATGTCTACTTTCGTGCAGACGGCCTTTAAAGCCAGGTCCATGGGCGTTCCTATGCATCTGATGGCCGGTGAAGAATCCATCAGTACCATGCCTGCCGAATTTCTGCTGAGTGAAGGGCTCATCGTCCGGGAAGTTCACTATGCCGAAAGACTCAACGACCGTATGGATTTGGATAAGATCAAAGCTTTTGCAGAACGCAGGCCTGTCATGAGCTAAATGTCGCAGAATTTTTATAGTTTGCTGCTCCTGCAGTTTGCTTATTCTCTTACTGCTTGTTTCTCTACTATACACAACCTTTCCTTCAATGAACAGAAGAAGCTTCATCGAACAAGCGATGGCTGGCAGCAGCGTCCTGTTTTCTGCCCCTTTGCTGTCATGTCCCTCTTTCGGAGCCTCAATTCCTGCTGGCCCCGCCCTTTCTGCCGATGTGGTGATCGCCGGGGGCGGACTGGGAGGTTGCGCCGCCACGCTGGCAGCCTTGCGAAACAATCTGAGGGTTGTCTTAACGGAAGAAACCGACTGGATTGGCGGGCAGCTTACCCAGCAGGGCGTGCCGCCGGATGAGCATCCCTGGATAGAAACGCATGGCGCCACCCAGCTTTACCGTGACTTTCGCTCCGCCATTCGTGCTTATTACATCCAACATTACCCTTTAACGGAGGCAGCCCGCAGCCGCAAAGACCTGAACCCAGGCGATGGAGCCGTTTCCAGGCTGTGTCATGAGCCACGGGTGGCTTTAGCCGTCTTGCAGGCGATGATGGCCCCTTACATCAGCAACCGCCAGCTAACACTGCTTTTGGAACACAAGATCGTCAGCGCCGAGGTGGAGGGAGATAAAGTTCGTGCCCTGAAAGCCCTTAGCCAGCGCAGCGGAAAAGAAGTTTTGCTCTCCGCACCCTACTTTGTGGACGCTACCGAACTGGGCGATCTGCTTCCCCTCACAGGTACGGAATACGTCACCGGCACGGAGTCCAAACAGCAAACCGGAGAGCTACATGCTGCTGAGCAGGCGAATCCGGCTAATCAACAAGCCTTCACGGTTTGTTTTGCGATGGACTATGTTCCGGGTGCTGAGCATGTGATTGACAAACCCAAAGAATATGATTTCTGGCGCAGCTTTGTGCCCAAACTCATCCCCCCCTGGCCCGGCAAGCTGTTGTCGCTTACTTACGCAAACCCTTCTACGCTGGAGCCTAAAGCTCTCGGTTTCCATCCCGAAGGTGTGCCTACCGGCGAGAAGCTCAACCTGTGGAACTACCGCCGTATCATCCATAAAGACAACTTCAAAACCGGCCTGTATCCCGGTGATATCACGGTCGTCAACTGGCCGCAGAACGATTATATGCCGGGCAACCTGGTGGATGTAGACCAAGCTGAATTTGACAAACATGTAGCAGATGCCAAGCAGTTGAGCATCTCGCTGCTTTACTGGCTACAGACCGAAGTACCCCGCCCGGACGGAGGACAAGGCTGGTCAGGTCTGCGGCTGCGCCCCGACGTGATGGGCACCGAAGACGGACTGGCGAAGTATCCTTACGTCAGGGAGTCGCGCCGCATCCGGGCTGTGTTTACGGTGTTGGAAGAACACGTAGGAAAAGCCAACCGTGCGATGGTAGCGGACAAGGCATCAGCTGATACGGCAGCCCCCTTTTTTGACAGTGTCGGCGTGGGTTATTATCACATTGACCTGCACCCCAGCAGCGGGGGAGACAATTATATTGACTTTGCCTCCCTGCCTTTCCAGATACCGTTGGGCGCGCTGCTTCCCAGGCGCGTAGAAAATCTGCTGCCTGCCTGCAAGAACATTGGCACCACGCACATCACCAACGGCTGCTACCGCCTGCATCCGGTAGAGTGGAGTATCGGCGAATCTGTGGGTACTTTGGTCGCCTACGCGCTGCATAAAAAAGTAATGCCACGGGCAGTTCGTGAGAAAGGAAAGATGCTGGAAGAGTTTCAGCAACTGATCCGCGCACAAGGCATAGAAACGCAGTGGCCTAAGCAGCCCTAATTGAGTGTTGAGTAGATTTGGTTTAGTTTTACCGCAAAAATTAGAGATGAAACACGGTCTGTTATTTTTTGTCTTTGCCTTTTTTGGGTACACCTGCTCTCCGGTGCGGCAGTATGCTGATTCAGCGCAAGCCTGGGAAAAAGATATTTTGAGGCACTGGTCGTTTTCGCAGGCAATGACATTTGGGGCAGGGAAACGGATCGCAGTCCGAAAGAAAGCGGTGTTGAAGTAAATTCATTCTTTCACCGTCCCCAAAGCCACCTTGATCTCTTCCAGGCTGACGCCTAAAACCTGCTGGGCTATCTGATCCAGCGCCGCAGGGGGTCCGGTGAAGTGAAAAGTGCGGTGAATATGGCGCTGCGTTTTGCCGGGAGCCAGCGCAGCGGCAGGCGATGAGCTTTCCAGTTCATAAAAAGGTCCCAAGGGGTCGCCGCCGTCTACGGGGCCGTCATTATAGGCATTGATGGCGTCACCACTGTAGGGTTGCTCCTGTATTTTCCATTGGGAGTTGACATAATTTGCCTTGCCTTTGGGCAGCGTAAAAGTAACGATGGTCAGCAACTGGCTTTCGGCATCATAGCTGCCCATGACAGGCATAGCCCGCTGCGGCGGCACCCCAATTTTGCTGCGGTAGCGGCCGTCGCCTTTGAAAAAGATGTGCCCATCGCTGACCGCCAGCCGCTCCGGGGGTACTTTGCCAAAATACTCATCGTTGACGACCGCCGTGTTGCCAGCCTCTTGCCGGTAAGGAATAACGATGGTGGTGGCAGGCGAGTGGCGGAACATGCCCAGAATCCATACAGAGAGCAGCCCGGTATCTTTTTGCCAGGCTTTGGTACCTGTGTTGGTGATGGCGTTTTCAGAAGAGAAGCCTACCCATTGCACGGCAGTGTCCAGCCTCACAGACAGCACGGAAGTGAGTGTATCGGCAGGCAGCAGCCGCACGGTGCGGTCTATGCGAAGAGTAAATTTCGTTCCCGAATAGTTGATCAGCGTAGCATTTTTCTGAAAAACAGCTTGCCGTTCATCCTGTTTTACCAAAGCAAAAGGCTCGGTATCTATCACCGGGGGCGTCTGCCAGTTCTCAAAGGTAAAGGGTGCGTCAGGCGGAAAAAAGATAGAAAACTGCCCGCCTTCCGGCCCTAACCAGAAGCGGTCTTCTCCACCCACGGCATTGAAATGGGGCTGCTTTTTTTCAGAAGCGATCAGGTCATAATTCAGCCAGCCGTAACTTTTCCCTTCCGTCCCGCCTGCCGTGCTGGTCATCACCCTGCCCTGGTATTGGGGCGAGACGACTACCTGTGCCTGTCCTGACTGGTCTTGCAGCACGATCAAATCTTTGTGGTATTCTTTGAGAAAATTCAGGTCATAGAGAAAAGTGCCTTCCAGGCTTTTGACATCTTCCGGCGAAGCACTGTCCTGCCGCTCATAGGTGCAGGCGAGTAGTAGGGAAGTTAGTAGGAATAAAAATGAGGTAATTAATTTCATAAGGGCTGAAGGATTGAGGGATTGAGGGACTGAGGGATTGATTAGATGTCTTCAGATTTAATATATAATACAATTAATTGGTAAAAGCCGTACTGCGTGTTTGTATACTGGTGCAGTTCGGCAATGCCTCTGCCCAGGATTTCGTCCTGTGCCTGACGGTTGCCCGAAGCAGGCGGCAGAAAATCAGTGACCAGAAAAGCCGGTGCGGCAGCCTCACCCGCCGTTTTTGCGATGACCTTTGGAATGATCAGCAAAGAAGTCGCTTTTGTCAACGCTTCCAGGCTTTCCGCTTCCCGCAGGAACATATCGGCAGGCCCCTGGTTGTTCCACTTGGCAAAATACTCGCCCTCGCTGGTTACAAGCTGGCAGGCATGGTTGATACACCCGCCGCCTAACTCACGTACCTGATGAATCTGTACCTTTTGTTGAAGGCTCTCCGATAAAAGATTTTCTAACGCTTGTTGCATAAAAAAGGGAGGCAACAGACCGGATCTTATCTTTTACTTTCCGTCTTCCGTCTTCCGTCTTCCGTCTTCCGTCTTCCGTCTTCCGTCTTCCGTCTTCCGTCTTCCGTCTTCCGTCTTCCGTCTTCCGTCTTCCGTCTTCCGTCTTCCGTCTTCCGT
>JBBSNI010000448.1:0-4629 GCA_038232695.1 Cytophagales bacterium | reverse complement strand
TTTCATCCATCTGGCTATACACATATAGCATATCTGCTTCTATAACTTTACTGTAGCTTTGCATTTCTGATCTCTTTTTTCTCTTTGAACGTAAATCTAAAACTTACAAATCAAACACTTATTTTTATCTTGTTACTAAAGGGCAAACCCGGTTTGGTTTTATCGGGGTTAATAGCATAACGATATTCCAGGAACAACGGGTCTTCTGTGGTGCCGGCTACATTAAAGGTTTTGAAAGACACTTCCGAAGAGCCACTCACATAAGCGCCATCCAGTTGCCATACATTGTTCTGCCCGTCCGTGTAGGCGGCTGTTCCACCGGCATTGATACGGATAGCAGCTACCGGCTCAGTCGCTACCTTTTTGGGTACAATGACTACATAGTTTATTTTGGTATTAAAGCCGCCTGTAGCATCCAGGGTTAGTTTACCATCGGCAACGTCAACGGTCTTTGTCCCCAGCGTAAAATTAGCGGCTTCCTGGGTAGCCAGCACATTGACGACATTGAT
This sequence comes from Cytophagales bacterium, assembly GCA_038232695.1. Taxonomy (GTDB): domain Bacteria; phylum Bacteroidota; class Bacteroidia; order Cytophagales; family Cyclobacteriaceae; genus JAJNNC01. Next base: position 4,120 of record JBBSNI010000448.1, on the reverse strand, counting down.
ACCTTCTGCATTGACCATATGCCTGGTACCTGGTACGGTTTCATTGCCTGCATCCCCTACGCCTACGGTTACTTCGTAGGAGCCATTGGTAAGAGCGATCTCCCAGATACCTTCCTTGGCAACGCCATTGTTGCCGTTGGCTATGTTGTTGTATTGCATGTGCATCAGGGTCTCCTTCAGCACATCCTGGTCGGGGGTAGGCAGCCTGTTGCGTCCATTGCCTACCAGGCTTAGGAGTAGGGTAGGGTCACTGGCCGACACCCAGCCATAGGTCAGGCTATTGCCGCGGTCGCCGTAGGCAAGTCCATAATCTTTCTGATGGTCAACCGGGGCAGGCGTCGCTTCATCAGAGAAATTGATACGGATGGTTTCGGCTACCGGCTCCGGCTCTTTAGGAGCGGCAGGCTTCACATTGCGGGCGATGACGACCACATCCTGGTAGTCGAAGCCGCTGGTATGCTCCTCGGTAGCGATGATGTAGGCGTTCTCCTCACCGGGCAGCGGATACACCCGGACATGGTGCGGTATGGCACCTGTAAATGTATTCAGTGCATCCTCGCTGTACAGCAGGCGGTTGTTAAAGAATGGCCATTGGTTGTAGAAACCAAAGGCAGTAGTTCCGGGATCAAAGCTCAGGTTTCCGTTAGCAGCTACGTGTACGGTTTGTCCATTGCGCTTATTGCTGTTGTCTACCGTGAAGAGTTCATGCCTGGCAGCCGTATTACCCGTTTCATACCAGCCGAAAGCCACAATGGGATTTACCGCCGTAGGGCCAAATACGGACAGCGGCTGCAAGGTAACCGGCTGCGTTTCATCGGCTTTTGAGAAGGAGGATATACTTACCTCATCGCCCAACAAAGCTGCTTTTTGCTGTACTGTATTGCTATGAATGACATTGGTAGCAGGATCATCGTCGCCCACATTGACGGCAATGCCATGTACATCCAGCACCCATTGCAGGGAAGGCTCATCGCTTCCATCAAACCCTGCGGTTCCCAGTCCACGCAATGATATTGCGGTGGTCGTGCCTGCGTTTCCTTTGTGGTCGCTGCTCAGGGTCAGCACGGCTGTTTTTACATTGACAGCATCTGCCTGGAAGGCTACCTGAAGCTCATAGCTGCCCCCGGCAGGGATGACCAGGCTGGTTTCGTTGTTGGGCAGCGAGAACAGACCGGCGTTGGTTCCGCTGATAGCGATGTTGCTGATGGTCAGCGGTCCGGTGCCGGTATTTTTCAAGGTGATCTTCTCGATAGCAGCCTCATTGTTGTCTTCTGCAATGGGATCGCTCATGATGAATTGGGCAGGTGCTGCGATCTGGGGCGTCTGGTTGGACTCACCGGCGACAGAGACAATTTCCACTGCATTCATCTTGGTGTTGAAGCCGCCGTTGGCATCTATGGTCAGACGACCATCCGTAACGAACGCTACGATTGTTTTGGTCTCATATTCCTTAGCGGCGGTCGCCTGGAATTGGCTGATCGCTATTAGGCCTTCCACGCGAATGCTGTGCTTGCTGTCGTATCCTTTTTTAGGATCGGGCTGATCCCCTACCGTGACGGTCACTTCATAGTTACCATTAGGCACGGCTATTTCCCAGATACCTTCTGTAGTGTTGCTGGTCGTTCCACCGGTATCACCATACTGCATATGGATGAGGGTGTTGCGGATAACATCAATGTTAGCGCGCCCGCGGTTCCGGGTGTTGGCCGTTAAGTCAAGGCCTGTTTGTCCATTCGTAGTAAGCCAGCCATAATCATAGCCTTCTGTCGTTGTCCGCATTCCATAAATCTGCCCGATGTCGTTGATATAATCTTGCGGAGCAGGGGTCGCTGTATCAGAAAAATTGATCTTCAGTGCTGTTGCCGGGTTCGTGCCAGCCTCTGTTACCGTTAACGCAACAGCTAATACAGCCTCCGTGTATCCTTCGGCTGAAGCGGTAATCGTAGCGGTATAAGTACCTGCTGCCAGTCCGGTCGCATCAAAAGTAAAGGAGAGGTCGCTACCGTTGCTTAGATCTTGAGAAGGCGTGAAAGTCAGCCATTCCTGGGCGGCGCCTTCATAAGCGGCACTCAATGTTACCACAGGCTGGCTGGCGTCGGAAGCTGTCAGGGTGTTGGAAAGAACCGTCGTGTTGCTTCCTTCCTCCAGGTTGGCAGTCAGAGTGGGCGTACCAAAAGCCAGCGCAGGTGTGCCGGTCGTGGTTGCCGGAGTGATGGAGAAATCATCAAACGCAAAATTCACGGGTGTGCTGGTCGCTCTTCTCATGCTGGTGAAGATACCGGCGTAGCTGATGGCAGCGGTATCGGCGTCACCGTCATGGTCGGTGCCAGTCAGGAAAGCAGTGGGGATGGCTAAGGAAGTGCTGCCCCCTGTTTCTACCACTATTTCTGCACCGCCATCCAGGCTGTAGTACCCTTTTGCAGTAGCCGTTGCCGGGTTGAGTTCCATGCGCAGCTTGATAGAGCTATAAGCAGGCAGATTACCTGTATTGAGTTCCGTGAAATTAAACTCACCGGCTGCCTGGTTGACGATATTTTCTACCGTCAACTGTACTTTCTGCCTGCCATTGCCCAGGTTGACTAGCACCAGCTTTGCAAAACGATCTTCGTTGAGACCAAACCACAACCCGCCCTGCTCTGATTTACTCGTTGCATTGGCAAAAGCAGGTTTGGCTAAGGTAGTTTGCAGAGAGAACATTGCTGCGGGCGCCTCTACCCCTACCCCCAATGCATTGATTTGCGAATTGGTCTCTGTACTGCTGGGAGTTCCTGAAGGCTGAGAATAGCTAATGCCTTTGGTTGCGGTGATGATCAGTTGACCATTACTTACCGACAATTTTCCTGGCTCATAACCGGGGACATTGGCATTGTATACCGGGTTGTCAGCCGTCAGCCGTGCCGATGGTGCATCTACCATCGTAAAGCCGGTGCCTATGCCGTTCTTGTCAGCAAGCGTACCGGCTGCGGGGTCGTTGAAATTCAGGTTTACCGGCAGGGGCACCGCTATCTGGCTGCACTCCAGGGTACTGATGGGCGAGCAGACAGACTGGGCAAGGGCTGTATTTCCCGAAAGAAACAAAACCAAAATCTGAGACAAGCAAAAGGTAAGCAAAGAGACCAAAGAGGACACACCAAACCTGGTACACCCGGAGCGGGAGTAAGAATACGCCATAGTAGAGGTTACTTTAAGAGGGAACTACGTTAAATACAAATTTTAAAGGCAATGTAATTTTTCTAATGTTTTACAATAATAAAACAATGTTTTTATAAATCAAATAGGTGACAAAGTATTTTTACTAACTTTTTTACAAAAAAAGTGATTTATAATTATATTTTTCAAGATACATTTGATAAATCTGTCATATACAGGGTATGTATGTTATTCAGATTTGAGTAATTTTACTTAATTTTTAATCGTTGATTACTTTATATTAAACTTAGAATAATTTAATAATTAATATTTAACGTTGTTTTACCACCAAGCCATTCCTTTAAATAATCATATTTTTATTTGATCAGTTTGATGCCTTTTTATGCAAAATATTCTTCTTAAAATGACATTATAATTAGTTTGAGAAGAACTTTCCTTAAAAAACTGGCCGACACTACCGGGGTCTTATCGCTCAGTCCTTTTATGACCAAAGTGCTGGCAGAAGATATCAAAGAAGCGCTGCTACACCTCAACCAGCTAAGCCCGCCCGAAGCTGCCCAGAACGAAGACCTGTGGTACCGCATCCGCCAGGCTTACACCGTTTCGCCCAACATCATCAACTTGAACAGCGGCGGGGTCAGTCCGCAGCCCAAAGTAGTACAAGACGTTCGCATCACCCCTCATGTATATACCAGCAATTCTCACTTTGGCTATTCAAGCTGAATTCGGTTCAGTTCGGCAATATGAAAGAGCAGATTTTTCATTGAGACGAAAGTTAAAATCTTGAAAGCAGCCCGAATATTTTCCTACAGTTTGGCTTTAGTTTTAAGATTTTTCCAGAGCTTACGGAAGAACGTACAAGCGTGTTGTTGGATTTGGTCTACGGTGAAGGCCAACATCATTAGCAGAGCAAACACTGAGCAGAGGTGTTGTTTTCCGTGTCCGTACCGGGTCGCCGGGCGATTATGCT
>JBBSNI010000447.1:0-4640 GCA_038232695.1 Cytophagales bacterium | reverse complement strand
GCCACGCTGGATGCTATGATCGCCGCCCAACGCGCAAAGATACAGTGCATCGTATCCCAGGATAGCGCTTACCCCGGCAGCTACCCCTTAGGCAAAGCCCAGGAACCCGAACTATGGGATTACGCCGATGGTGTAGATACGTTAGAGTTTGTCAGAGAATTATAAGGCTGGTACTTTTTACCACAGAGTTGCACAGAGGCTTTACCGCAGAGAACCACAGAGAAGCTCTGCGAAACTCTGTGGTAAAAACACCTTAACCTTACTTCCCCCATCCCCTTAGCCCCGACCATATACCTTAGCAAACCCACAAACCTTCACCCCGGATAAGTACAAAAAAATGACCTTCCTCCTACTTAGGGCTTACCTAAGAGGAAGGTAAAAGGAAGCTAAAACAAACGTAAGAGCTAAGAAAAATCAGCTTTCCTGTAATAATACTAAAACGACCTGCTTAGACCAGTCAGACCAGACCTTTTCAGCATGACCATAAACCGCTATGATCTTACGTGCATACCTGCTGATCCTTGCCATCACAAAGTTCCTGTACGGCTACGCCTTATTTATAAAACTTCCTTTAGCCTGCCGTGTTATCTTATGCGTTGGCATGGAAAATTCCCTGTCGCTACAACATTGATTTTTTGATCTTAACCTCTACCTTTTTATGCATACCCTCTTTGATGTGCCCTCAATGAATGGCAAGCTGGCAGGCACACCACACAAACCAGCTTCCGGCAACGGCGCACAGAACACACTCAGGCGGGCAGCCGCCCTTTCCGTACGCATCGCTGAGATGGCCCAGCAGACCGACCAAAGCGGCAGCTTTCCCCAACAGGAATTTGACTGGCTTGCTGAAGAGGGCTTGCTGGCAGTTACCTTGCCCGGTCAGCCCTTGTCTTCACAGGAAAACCATACCGGTAGTCTGCTACAACTACTCAAGCTGGTGGGTAAAGGCAACCTGTCGGTAGGGCGCATTTACGAAGGACATATCAACGCCCTGTATCTGATCCATCTGTTTGCCCGGAAAAGCCAACGCCAACGCTGGTATGGCGATGCACAAAAGGAACAGCGTATCTTTGGCGTATGGAACACGCAGGCGCAAGATGGCATTACCCTCACCGCACAAGGCAAAGGGCAATACAGGCTGCACGGCGCCAAGACCTTCTGCTCCGGTGCCCAATGGGTTACCCGCCCTATCATCACCGGCACGCTGATCGATGAAGCGGGCAAACCGCAGGGCTGGCAGATGGCCATCGTTCCGTTGGAGAAAATATCCGGCCTGCCGGTAGACCCTTCGTTCTGGAAGCCACTGGGCATGAAAGCCAGCGTAAGCTACAAGATAGACTTCAGCGGTATTGTCCTGACAGACGACGATTTGCTGGGCAAGCCGGACGACTACCACCAGCAGCCTCACTTTAGTGGGGGCGCGATCCGCTTTGCAGCCGTACAGTTAGGCGGTGCCGAGGCGATCTTTGACGCGACGCGCCGTTATCTACAGGAACTGCGCCGCACCGGCGACCCTTACCAGCAGATGCGCCTGGGACAGATGGCAGTATGGATAGAGACCGGCAACCTCTGGCTACGCCAGGCAGGCGAACAAGCCGACCGCCGGGAAGACATAGAAAAAACCATAGGCTACGCCAACATGACCCGCACCGCCATAGAGCAGCTATGCCTTGAGATCATGCCCTTAGCCGAACGCTGTGTAGGCGCACGCGGTCTGCTGCAACCCCACCCCTTCGCCCGCCTACATGCCGACCTTACCACCTACCTGCGCCAGCCCGCCCCGGATGCGGCAGTAGCCTGTGTGGGCGCTTATGTAGCACAACAGGAATTGCCCGCCCATGCCCTCTGGTCTGAAGATGCTTAACCTGCCAGACATACCCCTGCGCTCCCCGGAATATCTGAAAACCTGGGGCAGTACCATGATCATTGCCCCCCACCAGGACGATGAGACGCTCGGCTGTGGCGGCGCTATTACGTTACTGTGCAGGCAGCAGCAGCCCGTATCGGTACTGTTTGTCAGCGATGGCACCATGTCGCACCCACGCTCCCGGAAGTACCCGGCGGAGGCGCGCCGCAGCCTGCGCGAAGAGGAAGCGAGGGCAGCATTGCAGACGCTGGGCGTAAGGCAGGACGCCACCTTTCTGCGCTGGCCCGATACGCGGGTACCTATGCCAGACAGCGAAGATTTTGCGGCAGCCGTATCCGGGATGCGTATGCATATCCAATCGCAGCAGCCTGATACCGTGCTGGTACCCTGGCGGCGCGACCCGCACTGCGACCATCGCGCCGCCTGGCAGATCGTTCAGGCGGCCTTGCAGGAGGTACCCGGCAAGGTGCGTGTGGTGGAATATCCGGTGTGGGTGTGGGAGTTGGCGCAGCCCGGAGACCTGCCCCAACCCGGCGAGATGCAAGCCTGGCGGCTGGATATAGGCAAAGTGCTTGACGTTAAGCGGCAAGCCATCGCTGCCTATCCTTCTCAGACTACCCGCCTCATAGCCGATGATCCCGAAGGGTTCATGCTGACGCCGGAAGTGCTTGCCCATTTTACCCAACCTTATGAAGTATATTTAGAACCCAACGATGATGTCATCCCCTAAAGATTCCCTGCCTACCGGTTACTTTGACAAAATGTACCAGGAAAATACCGACCCCTGGAACTTTGCCACCAGCGACTACGAACGGAAAAAGTATGCCGCTACCCTTGCCGCCCTTCCCAGGGCGCATTATGAGCGTGTTTTTGAAATTGGCTGTTCTATCGGGGTACTCACCGGGCAATTAGCCCCTCGCTGCCAGCACCTGCTTTCGGTAGATGGCAGCGCTATTCCTTTGGCACAAGCCAGCAGCCGCCTGCAATCTTATGAAAACGTAACCCTCAAGCAGATGAAAGTGCCCGATACATTCCCGGAAGGCTCTTTTGACCTCATCCTGGTATCGGAAGTAGGCTATTACTGGTCATGGGAAGACCTGGCCAAAGCCCGGCAATTGATCATCAGCGGGCTGCGCCCCGGCGGGCACCTGCTATTAGTACACTGGACACCCTATGTCGCCGATTACCCCCTGACCGGCGACGAAGTACACGAAGCTTTCATCCACTTTGGTAAGGAGACCAACACCCTGACAGCTTTAACACACCAACGCGCCGACACTTACCGCCTCGACTTGTTTGAGCGATCAACCCGGGCGGCGGACATACGCCCGCAGCGCAGCGATCGCTGAGGCAACAGGCTCCGGCGGGAAACGCAGCGCAAGGCTTTGCAGCACCCTGGCATCGCTTATCAACTGTTGGTAGCACATGCCAAAATAGGGAGATTCTGACACAAGCGTATACAAGAAGTGAGCATCCAGCCTAAGCTCTTCTGCTATCTGCTCTATGGCTTCAACATGCAAGGCTGGTTGCTGCCAGCAGGTACGCAGCCTGTTTCGTAAGGTAGTAGTGTAGATACAGGCTGCCAGACCAGGCACCAGCATAGGAAGATGCTGCTCCTGCATCGTTTCCCAGAGGTTGAGTTGTACCGAAAAACCAAAATCTACCCTGCCATTCTTCCGCGAAGAGGTCGTTACTTTGACGGCAGGGCTGTGGCGTATTTTACCGTCATAACGCTGCAAAGCTTCGTAGAAAGCCACGTCTTCCAGGCTGGAGCGCACGGGCAAACGTCCTGCCTTGAGATACATCTCGCAGGTGACAGCCAGGCTGGGACCAAAATGCTGGAAATGCCGTGGCCAGGGGTCTGCCGGGTCAGGGTCGAGCCGTGCCTCCAATTGCGCCAGCAGGTAACGGTAGGTTACATCCTGCAGATGATACAGGCGGCTGGTATGGTCAGAGAAGAGTTGGGTCAGGATTCTGCCGCCTACAGCATCGGCACCTTCTGCTATGGCTTGCAGAATATACCAGAGCCAAGCAGGGTCTGCTATCGTGTCGCCATCAGTAGAGGCGATCACACCCCGGGGATTGCCTATTAGGGTCAGTCGCCGGTAGGCTTCGTCCATGAGCATCCGCCTTACGTAGCCGATGTGGGCATGGCGGCCAGGCAGATCGATATCGGCTACATGCAGGGCAAAATCAGGGTGCAGGGCAGCAAACTGCTGTGCCAGAGCAGCCGTATGGTCTGTACAGTTGTTGGCCAGCACGATCACTTCATAGATATTTCTGTCAAGGCTGTTGCCTTCCGGGCAGGTTTGGCGGTAGAGGGCTTCCAACGTTTGCCATAAGTTTTCTTCTTCATCTTTGGCAGGTATGATAACGGATGCCTGCAACTGCGCAGAAGGCGCTTCCTGACACAAGGATACAGGAACAAATAGTAAATCTTCCAAGTCTAAAAAATGCGTTAAAAAATGAGGCAAATCCTTTTTAGGAAACAGCTATTGCTTCGTTTAGTTTAAGCATCGATGCTCATTTGTTTAACAAAATGCATATGGGGAGCACCTCCTTATTTTTCAAAAAAAAGCCTACCTTTGCGCAAGCCATCAACTATTTTTAAGATAACCATCGTATGATCATCGTTACCGGAGGTGCGGGCTTTATTGGCAGCAATCTTGTCAAAGGTTTAAACGAACAGGGCATCAGCGATATTCTGGTGGTAGACCACCTGGCGAATGCCGAAAAGCACCTGAATCTGAACCGTTTACAGATCGCTGACTTT
>JBBSNI010000446.1:0-4640 GCA_038232695.1 Cytophagales bacterium | reverse complement strand
TTCACTGGAAGGTGTTAAGGTGTTAAGGTGTTAAGGTGTTAAGGTGTTAAGGTGTTAAGGTGTTAAAGAGAAAACGCTGCCCTGGCATCAGGGGTTGTATGCTTTGGCTTCTTTTATTAGGTTTAGATTTCCTTGAGCATTGAATATTGAGTGTTGAGTGCGCCCGGCGCCCGGTTGAATATTTTCAAACACTCAATATTCAACACTCAATGTTCAAGTGAAAAAGTGACTATCAACACATCAGCACATTAACACTGATTAGTTTTCGTTAGCATCTTCTTCCGGAGGAATGTCCAGGTCTGCCAGCAGGGCATCGATGCGTGCGGCATAGTCGGCACTGTCGTCCAGGTAAAAGGCAAGGTCGGGTACGATCCGCACTACTTTGCCGATGCGGTTGCCCAGCAGCCGGCGTATCTCACTTTTTTTCATTTCAATATGTTCCAGCAGCGCCTGCTTGTTTTCGCTTAGCATAAAGCTCAGGTATATTCTGGCCAATCCTAGGTCGGGGCTCATCTTCACCTGGGTTACAGTGACAAAAGCTTTGCTGTTGATAAAACTGCTGCCATTCCTCTGAAAAATTTCACTCAGGTCTTTCTGAATAAGACTTGAAAACTGCTTCTGCCGCTTGCTTTCTTTCATGATAATTACTTTATAGTTCTAAGTTCTAAGTTCAAACACAGAACTTAGAACACAGAACTTTAAACACAAAACTCAAAAACGTAAACTTAAAGCTAAGAATTGAAGAACAACATCTCTTTGCTAAAAATTCTTGCTAATTTTACAAAATAATACACATCGTTGCGAATACCAAAGCATATCGTTTTTTTTGCGGAGAAAAGTGTTAAAGTGCGAAGGTGTTAGTGTGCTGATGTGTTTAAATGTCTACATTTCAGTTATAGAAGCACCTGAACACTTTCGCACCTGAACACCCAATTATAACCAACGAAGCATTGCTGACTTTCTTTAGAGTAAATGATCCTTACCGGATCCTGGGCATTTTTATATGGATCGTACTGACCCGCCTGCTGTATTTATGGATAGGCGGACACCTGACCTTGCCAGAACTGAACTGGATGCTGGTCGGCGAGAAGCTTTCCGAAGGGCATCGCCTGTATGTAGGGGTTTGGGATAACATCGGGCCGCTGTCTGCCCTGGTATACCGGATGGTAGAATCCGTCACTGACCGCCACCAGTGGGTGTATGTCATACTGGCTGCTTTGCTGACAACGTACCAGGCGCTGGTCTTCAACAACTTCCTGCTCAGCAAGAAAGCCTATCACGAAAGCACCTACGTACCGGCGCTAGTCTACGGATGGTTGTCGTGTTTCTCTTTTGACTTTTATACGCTTTCACCCGTATTGCTTTCTCTTACCTGGGTATTGCTGGCTATGCGCAATATCTTTTACCGGGTAGAGAGCCAGTCGCGGGATGAGCGTGTTCTGAGTACCGGACTTTTTTTGGGAATAGCTTCGCTGTTTTATATGCCTGCTGTTGTTTTTATGTCTTCTACTTTTATCGCTTACCTGCTGTATGCCAGTATCTCACCCCGGCGGTTTCTGCTGTTATTGTTTGGGTTTGCCTTGCCGCTTTTGTTGGCCGCTACCTATTTCTTTTCTTTTGAGTCGCTGCCTGCCTTCATCGACCAGTACCTGGTTTCTTTCCGGTATATGAGCAGCCAACCTTACATCTCCCTGACAGCCGCCCTGGTCATCAGCGCGGTACCGCTGGCGTTTCTGCTGGTGGCTTTCTACAAGCTCTCCCAATCCCGGCGCTATACCAACCAGCAAGCCAAGCTACAGCGGATCATGGTGCTGAAACTGGCGGCGGCCGCCGTGATCATTGTCTTTGCCAAAGACCGCGCGCCTTACCACCTGTGGTTGCTGGTACCGCCGCTTGCCTTTTTTATCACCCACTTTCTGCTGATAATCAGGAGGTTATGGCTGGCAGAGATCATAGCTTTTGCCTTTGCCTTGTTGCTTGTAAGCAACGGGTACGCGATGCTGTTTGGGCTGTTTTCCCTGGATAAAGCTGCCGGTACGGCTGCCCTGCTCACCCGTCCTACGGCATACGACGAGGTAGTGGCCGGCAAAAAGGTAGTGCTGCTGGGCGACGACCTGAATGTATACCGCCACGCCCGGCTGGCTACGCCCTACCTGGACTGGCAGTTGGCTTCCCGGCAGTTGGAAGAGGTGAGCTATTTTGAAAACCTGGCACAGGTTTATGTTGGTTTTTCCGAAGATATGCCCGACGTCATTATTGATGAAGCCCAACTCATGCCGCGCCTCAGCGAACGCATTCCGGTACTCAGAGATTCTTATCAAAAGCTACGCAACAAGGATATTTACATAAAAAAGGGGATCGATGGCAGTCAATCGATAGGAAAGTACTGATCTACCAGTTCGCGGAAGCAGGCATCGCCTCCTTTGCGCGTCAGTACAATATCGGCGATCTTCCGTACTGCCGGGGAAGCATCTACCGGGCAAGCAGAAAGTCCTGACTTTTGCATCACGTCCAGGTCGTTGATGTCGTCGCCCATGAAGAGCACTTCCTGGTAAGTAAGGTTCAGTTCGGTCAGCCATTTTTCCAATACTGAGGGTTTGGGATCGTCGCCTACGTAGCAATATTCCACGCCCAGCATTTCTGCCCGGCGGGTGACCGATCTGACGCTTTTGCTGGCGCTGATAAAGGCAATGTGCATCCCCCGCCGGATCAGCCGCTTGATGCCCATCCCATCTTTGGTATTGTATTTCTTAAACTCTTCGCCCGATTCGGTCAGATAGATACCGCCGTCGGTGAGTGTGCCGTCTATGTCCAGTACGATGAGTTTGATCAGGCTTATGTCGGATTTGTTTAGCATTTATGATGGGAAAACTTTATAGATGTCGTTACGCTTCAGGAACCTGGCAAGAATGACGGCTCCATCCTCATAATAAAAACCAAGTCTGTAATTTCCAATTCTGATACGGTATGCGGCAGGGTGCCCAGACATTTTTTTCAGAGATCGCAGTTCATCAAGGTGTGAAGCTGCTTTTATCTCTTCAAGAACCGACATAATTTTGGCGATCACTTTTTTATCTTTCACTTTACGGACATCCTTAGCAACAGCCTTGGTATAGACGATCTTCATTCATGCAAAGCTTTTAAAAACTCTTCCTCGCTGACCGTGTCCTTCCTATCAACCTGTTGCATCAACAACAATAGTCCCAGGTCTTCCTTTTCTTCCTCGCTCATGTTATCGAGCCGCTCTTTTTCCTTTTCTGCCACGAACCACTCAACTGCTTTCTCCATCAGGGCTTTAACACTCAGGTTTTCAAAGGCAGATAGGATTTTCAGCTTGGTCAGCAGAGTTTCCTCCACTTCTATGATCTTCTTCATGTGGCGATGCTTGTTTATTGTCAAGTCAAATATGCATGATATATATAATATATACAATGTGTTTCTACGAGGATTTGTTTGGCATTGCGCTATTCTTTGCTGCTGTTGATGGCTATATAATCATTAAGATGCTGTAACTATCTCTCCTTTTTCTGGATGATGAGATGCTAAAGGGCTGTTTGCTTTTGTGAGGAACTCACTGATAATGTCAACAATGGTAACTTCTATACTTTTATCCGGCACTAAGCGACGGTCTCCTGCGATTGGGCTAAATCCGAAGGTTAAAGGTACACTGCTGATAGATGGGTCTGAAGAAAAGAGGTGAGGGTACTCGATAAAATAAACCTCATAGGTTATATCGTTTTTAGTAGTAAAACGATAACCAAGGGTAGACGGGTAATAATTATAGGGGCTTGACAAACTTAATTTTTGATTTTTTCAAATCATCTACTGAACCACCCTTATGCAAATGGTTTTGTATACGCTTTTTATCTTCCAACACCTTTTTGAAAGCAGCGGATTTTACTTTTGATGGTATTTTGAAAATCTTGGTGCCCATGTAATTTTATATACTTACGTACATTAGGTTATATATTTGAAACGCTAAATATACGTAGTTAGTTTGAAATACGCCAACCCTATTACAGAGCCAGGGGGCTTGAACAGTAATTCTGCCGGTAGGATAGCCTCCGCTCTCTCCTATCAGGCAAACTCCTCATATAATATGTACCTGAGAAGTTGCCCGGTCACAAGTGTCGTCGTCAATTCAGGATGTTGTTCTATTGCTTTTCTTCGTTTTCCATTGCCTGCACGACGCGTTGGAGTAATTCGTGAAAAGGGGAGCGTTATTGTAAGTGCTGAGTAATCATTCAGCAGAACATTGTATTAATTAGGTATTAGCTTGCTGTTCAGCACTTCTAATGCATCCTCCTGCTGAACTTCAGTTAATACAAATACTTCTACTTCCTGCTGTCCGGTTTGGGTTATTTCATCAGGCCAAGGCCGATTGAAATCAAAATCCATAGATAAAACTTCGTAAAGAATAAAGCCTACTCTACCTAAAAAAACTAATAGCCCAGTGACAAGTAAATACGCGATAATTTCCATGATCTAAAATTTAAGGTGAACAAAAAGAGATATGATAGTCTACTCTACCCGACGATTTTTCTAACTTACTGATTGTGAACAAGTTTGGGTAGCAGGAAGCTATCGTAGAGCCAATTCATCCATGCCAAAGCTTCCTGGAAGGCACTGCTTGTCTGGTT
>JBBSNI010000445.1:0-4685 GCA_038232695.1 Cytophagales bacterium | reverse complement strand
GTTCTATAATAAAGAAAGGCTTCATCAGTCATTGGAGTATCAAACCCCAAACAATATCTATGAAAAAGCAGCTTAAAGAATTCAACTAAAAAAGAAAAAGCTGTCCTAACTATTGGGTCCACTACATACAAAGCAATTTTTTATGAAACGATTTCGAATGAGAAAGAAGAAAGCCTATTGGTTAGTACTTGCTGTTGTGCTGCCGGGGGTCAGCTCATTACTTATCTCTTGCGGGGGAGGACAGGCTGTAGGGTCTGGTGAAGAACAGACTGTGGAGGCGGATGGACTGCAGGTTCCAGATGGATTTATGATTGAAAAGGTGGCGGCCCCCGAGCTGGTATCCTATCCCTTGTTTGCTTCCTTTGATAATCAGGGTAGGCTTTTTGTGCCCGAGTCTACCGGTGAAACATTTTCTACGGATGAAATGCTGGAAAATCCACCCTACCACATCCGCCTTTTAGAGGATGTTGATGGAGATGGGACCTTTGATAAAAGCGGGATCTTTGCAGACTCTATAACTTATCCTATGGGAGCGGTTTTCTACAATGGCAGCCTCTATGTAGCAGCAGCACCAGATCTTTTACGTTTTACGGATACCGATAGTGATGGGATTTCGGATAAACGGGAAGTGATTCTTACGGGATGGACACTTAATCATAATGCTGCCATACTAAGTGGCCCCTTTTTCGGCCCTGACGGCTGGTTATATATGTGTGATGCACGTCGCGGATTTGAAATCGAAACGAAGGAGGGAAAGGTTCTGACGGGAAAGGGAGCGAGGATTTGGCGATGTCGTCCGGATGGAACTGGGCTAGAGTGGATATCCGGAGGCGGCTTTGACAATTCCATCGAATTGGACTTCATGCCTTCAGGAGAGACAATAGGAACGATGACTTATTTCACTGATCCTAAGAACGGCTTCCGCGATGCCCTGATGCACTGGGTCGAAGGCGGTGTATATCCCAAGCCTTATCCGGTTATTGAAGAGGATCACTTGATGTTGACCGGGGATCTGATGCCTGTGATGAAAAAGTTGCCCCGTATAGCGCATTCTGGCTTAGTGCGCTATCGCGGGTCGGGGTTTGGTCAGGAATTCCAGGGCAATTTCTTCAGCGCTCAGTTCAATACAGGGCGTGTGATGCGACACGTAATCACGCCCGTAGGTGCTACGTTTCGCACGGAGGATGAGCCCTTTATGATCTCTACAAATTTGGATATACATCCGACTGATGTGGAGGAAGATGCCGACGGGAGTCTACTTGTGGTAAATACTGGGGGGTGGTTTATAGCCGGATGTCCTCTTTCCGTTGTGGCTAAGACAAATGAGAAGGGTGGCATCTATCGCATCAGAAAGGTTGGTGCTCCAGTCGTAGATGATCCCTGGGGACGGCACCTAGATTTTGCAATGATGTCTCCACAAGAACTTACCCAATATGTGATGGATCCACGTCCTGCTGTGCGGGACAATGCAATCGAGCATCTTGTTATCGTAGGTGAACCTGCAGTCATACCAATTAAAAAAACATTGCTTTCATCTGAAGAGGAAGAGACACGTACAGCAGCTGTTTTCATGCTTTATCGAATAAATGGACCAGTAGCAATAGAGACCGTGCGTAGAGCGTTGGATGATGAAAGCGTTGTAGTGCGCACGGCGGCAGCCAGGGTTCTAGGAATGGCCAAAGACGGTGAAGCAGTTGATAAGCTGATGGAGTTGGTACAGGAAGACAAGGCACCTGTCCGTCGCCAAGCTGCCACGGCACTTGGGCAAATCGGTAATGATCGGGCGGTCAGCGCCCTATTGAGTGCTTCTGGAGACCCGGAGGACCGCTTTGTGGAGCATGCAATAATTTATTCCCTCATCACCCTCGATAATCCCGATCCGCTCATCGTTGCGTTGGATAATCCTTCCGCCAATGTACGGAAAGCAGCATTGATCGCGCTTGATCAGATGGATAACTCGCCGCTCCGGAAGAATCATCTGGCGCCTTTTTTGGCAAGTGGAGACGCACAGTTGCAAAATACCGGCATTTGGGTTGCCTCGCATCATCCGGATTGGACGGGCATAGTGATCGACTTTCTCGCCACGCGCTTAGAAATGGCAGAATTATCCGATACAGAGAGAGTAGCAGTGACAGATCTCATGCTCAATTTTTGTGGAGATCCGAAGCTTCAAAATTTTATCTCTTTTCAGTTGGAAGATGCGGATACACCTATGGCAATAAAGCAGGTTCTTCTAGATGTAATCAGTCGCTGCTCAGTTAAAGAACTACCCGGTATGTGGATAGGGTCACTTGGAAATTTATTGGATGGAGGTGATATGGAACTTCGTTCACAAGTTCTCGATTTAATTAAATCACGAAGCATACCAGCCTTAGATAAAAAGCTGGAACAAATTATACAGAATCCGAAAACTCCGACCGCCTTTCAACTTAAAGCGCTCAGTGCACGAATCATGTCTGCCCCTCGGCTTTCGGAGGCGGAATTCCAGATGCTATTGAATTATATTGAACCTAATAATGAGTCTCCAATCCGGCAGTCAGCTGTGCGGCTTTTGGCTCAGGCGGAACTTAACGATACCCAGCTTTTAACAGTAGCACGAGAACAAGTTGCAGAGTCAGATATCTTCCTTCTTCCAGGTCTTGTGAATGTTTTCGAAGGTAGTCATAGTGAGGAGGTAGGTACAGCACTTGTAAAGGCACTGCAAACTCCGCCAGATCGAATAGAAAATCTATCAGTGCAGGATTTACAAAATCTTTTGGAAACTTTCCCTACATCTGTAAGTGTATCAGCGGAACCTCTCCTAAAGACACTGCGGGAGCGGCAGGCCAATAGATTGTCACAGCTGGAAAAGTTGGAGGCCGAGCTTAAGAGAGGAGATGTTGCAGAAGGGCGGAATCTTTTTTTTGGTAAAGCTATTTGTTCATCTTGCCACTCCGTGGAAGGGAAAGGAGGGGACTTCGCCCCCGACCTGACAAATATTGGAGAAATCCGCTCACAGCATGATATCCTCGAAGCGATTGTTTACCCCAGTGCCAGCTTTGCCCGGGAATATGAAACCTCAAAAGTTGTGACAAAAACAAAAACCTATACAGGCATTATTAAGGAACAGTTACCGGAAGTTATTATTGTGGAAACTGCTCCAGGGGTTAAAGTGCGTGTTTTGCGGGAAGAAATTACGGCTATAGAACCCTATAATATTTCCTTAATGCCAAAGGGCCTTAATAATATACTTACCACCGAAGAGATGGCAGATCTGATGGCATACCTGACATCGCTTCCCAATGGCTTAGGTCAAATAAAATCAAAAGAGTAAAAAAAATGAAAAAGATAGTGCTTGTATCTCTCGCATTCATTGGGTGCATGGTAATTACAGTGGAAAAGGACTTTGCTCAAAGTTCCCACCCATCATTGAGTGGGCATAGAAAACCGCAAAAAACCATTCAGTTGTTCAACGGTAAAGATCTTCAGGGTTGGTACACTTTTCTAAAAGGATACGGACGTGACAGTGATCCAAAGAAAGTGTTCACGGTTAAAGATGGACTGATTCATATCTCTGGAGAGGTGTATGGCTGCATCACTACAGAGAAAGAGTATGAGCATTACAAGCTGGTGGTGGAGTACAAATGGGGAGATCAAACCTATGAGCCCAGAATAGACAAAGCCAGAGATAACGGCGTGCTCTTACATTCCACAGGCATGGATGGCGGCTATTCCGGCACCTGGATGTATTCTATAGAATGCCAGATCATTGAAGGAGGCACAGGTGACTTTCTCGTGGTCGGTGATGGCAGTAAGCAATTTGCTCTCACCAGTCCTGTGGCAGAGGAAAAGCAAGGTGGTTCGTATATTTTTAAGCCAGAGGGCGATCCGGTGACTATTCATGGCGGGCGCATCAATTGGTATGACCGTGATCCGGACTGGCAGGATGTGAAAGGTTTCCGGGGAAAAAATGATATGGAAAAACCTGTTGGGCAGTGGAACCGGATGGAGTGCATTGCTGATGGAGGGGAGATCTCCATAATACTCAATGGCACATTAGTGAATCATGCCATCAGTGTGAAACCCACCAAAGGACGTATACAGATTCAATCTGAGGGGGCTGAAATGTTTGTCAGAAAGGTTGAGTTGACGCCACTATCTCAGAACTAGAGGTTTAGCACCCTCTTCTGGTTCATTGTATGTCTATACGACTTTCGCAAAATTAAATCCTTGTGACTAAGCAAAGAAGTTTTAAAGGAAAAACCAAGTGGAGGCTGTGCATTAATTTTGAAGAAGCCTTAGAGGACACACAAGCAGAGGTAGTCTATAAATCTTGCTGATAAAGTCACTCCTCTTCTTTGTTATTGTTGAGAATTTTGCTAATATCACTTTCAGGAAAGACTGAGTCTCTGTGAGATTTAAGAGCTTGTTAGGACTTTAGTTTTGGAAAAAAGGGGCATCGGTGTATCTTATTAGAAACCAAACTGATAAGATATGCAAGCACAATTCAAAAGGCTCACCGATGCCCAATGGGAAGTTATAAAACCATTTGTAAACTAGCAAAGAATCGGATCGATTTCTATGATTCAAGCAAGTGAATAGTCATAATTTTTGCCGCCGTGGCCCGGTCATATTTCTGATTGTTTCTGACTACCGCAAAAATGCGCAAGATTAGCTTGTTCCTCACTGCATTGATCACCGGGCCC
>JBBSNI010000444.1:0-4686 GCA_038232695.1 Cytophagales bacterium | reverse complement strand
TGCGGGGTCTGTGAGGACACTTACAATATATACACAAATAGTAAATCCTCCCCCCAGGGGTGTGCCGCCGAGGCCCGCTGGGGCGACTGCGGGCCTCGGCGGCACAGACCTGGGGTTAGGATTTACTATTTGTGTATATATTCTAAGTGTCCTCACAGACCCCGCAAAGGTGCTTACTTGGGGAGTTGACTGTATCTGAGCTATTTTTAAACACAACAGCCCATGCGTCGCAAATGGAAAGTTTGGTTAATAGGCATTCCGGGTTTTTTGTTTTTGCTGCTCATCGCGCTGCACATAGCCGCTTTTCTTTGGATCAATCCTATTGTTGACCAAATACTCCGGGAGTCGGTCAGTGTATACTCCGATAATTTGTACGAGGTTACCTACGATTATTTGCGAGTCAAGCCGCTGGAAAGAAAGCTGGTGCTTAAAAACTTCCACCTCTCCTTTGACAGCAGCCGCGTTGGAGAGCAAATCGCTTTTAAGAAAAACATCTTTGTAAAAGCCTCTGCCCGCAACATAGAACTCTCCATTGGCGACTTGGAAGACCTTTTCTTTCATCGTTATCTTTTGGTCAAAAAGCTCCGCTTGCATACACCTCAGCTCACTGTTTACAACTATGCAGATTCTACCGACCGTGCTGACAGCACTGCCTTTAATGCCTATTCGCTGATCCAAAATTACTTCGACTCTATGCATGTGCGGCAAGTAGACATCAGGGAGGCTGACTTTCGCATGGTAAACATCTCCGGCAAACCTTTCAAAGACTTTTCACTGGCACATATCAGCGCCTCTATTCAAAATTTAGTGATTGATTCGGGGACGGTGTACAGAAACTTTGGCTACCCGAAAGCAGACAATTTTGTATTGACCGTGAAGGATGCCACTTATCCGTTGCCCGAAAGCTTGTATCATGCTTCTGTAGGACAAATTACCTTGTACCCCATGCAAGATGAGATCGTGCTGGACGATGTACGGCTGACGCCTCAGTTAGACAAAGAACAATTAGCGCAGACGGTAGGCCACCGCAAAGACTGGATCAAAGCACACATCGCCCATGTACGGCTTCAGCAGATTGATATGCACAAGCTGTTGGTAGATAACCTGGTAGCGGTCCAGAACCTTACCCTGGACAGTGCCAATCTTCACTTATACAAAGATAAAAGGCTAAAGCCTTTGCCCCGCCAGAAGATGCCTTTCATACGGGAAGCCCTACAGCAGTTGCCTATTGCTTTCTGCATAGATACTTTGATGGTAAAAAACGGCTTGGTGTTGTACGAGGAGCAGGCGCCGTTGGCAGCAGCATTAGGAACAGTGAGCTTTGATCGCATCTATGCTTCTGTATACAACACGACCAATATAGACAGCATTTGGCAAAGATGCAGGCTGGAAGCTGACGTGGAGGCGCGTTTGATGGAAACGAGCCGTTTACAGCTTTCTCTGGACCTTCCCCTGAGCAGCCGCACCGGCCGGCACAAACTGCGGGGGCGGATAGATATGCTGCCTTTGCCTGTGATGAACAGCATATTAGAACCCGTCACTTCTACCTCCATAAAAAGCGGTATCGGTCATTCTATGGAGTTTGAGATAGAAGCTGACGACGAAAAAGCCACCGGCAATGTTGACTTTGTGTATGACGATCTGAAAATTGCTTTGCTCAACCGGCAAGACCCGGAAGATCCAAAATTCAAACACAAGGTAGGCTCTGTCATTGCCAACTGGTTTGTGATCAAAGCGGACAACCCTACGCGCAACCAGGTCTTGCGGGCAGGTCCTATCTATTACGTCCGGAATGAAAAAGCCTCTGTGTTTAACTACTGGTGGCGTGCGCTGCTGTCCGGGCTCAAAGTCAGCGTAGGAATGGAACATGAGCCGGAGCCGGAACTGCTTACACGCACCGAAGAAGAACCCGGAGATGCTCCAGAAGAAAAAGAAGGATTCTTTAAAAAGATTTTCAAGAAAAACAGAAAAAGGTAGTCATCTACCCATATGCTGAGAGAGGCTTGTGGAGACACAAGCCTTGGAGGTAGAAAAACAGAAAGAGATAATCCCTGAACTCACTCTTATTTTTCGGCAGGTGGAATCCTAAGCACCTGCCCCGGATAGATCTCATCGGCATCTTTGAGCATAGGGCGGTTGGCTTCGAAGATTTTGTTATACTTCATCGGGTCGCCATAGTACTGTTCGGCTATTTTAGACAGCGAATCTCCTTCTTTCACAGTATACTGTTGTGATTCGGGTGCTGGTTTTTCTACCTTCAGTCGGTTGTCTACCCGGCTAACACCCTGCATATTACCCAAAGCCAACGCTATTTTTTCAGCATCCTGCTGGCTTTCTACCTTTCCGTCTACCACCACCGTATCATTGTTGACATCAATGTGGAGCCCGTCTACCGGCAGTCCCATAGACCGGACGTGGTTGACCAATGCGGTGCTGCTTACCTGAGGCGTAGCTGGCTTTGGAGCCGCTGTTTCTTTTTTCTCTTCTCCTTTGCCAAAAATCTTCTTTCCGGCATCTTTTACAAAATCAATAAGTCCCATACGTTTTATTTGTTTGTGTAGTGGTTTGGTTTGCTTTACTGCCATATGCTTAACGGAGGCTCTTTTAAACCCTTAGACCGTTGCAACAGGCGGCACTTGGTATATCAACTCGCTCCGACAAACAGTTGTTATGATTAATGTATAGATTTTAGGCTGGAAGACGGAAGCACGAAGACGGAAGTGGTGCCTACCGGCAGGCAGGTCGCCCCCAGTGGATGCTGCACTCTGGGACCAAAGCGGGACGTTATGGGAACAGGCTGTAATGGGTGACCAAACTTCTGACTTCCAACTTCCGTCTCCCATCTCCCATCTCCCGACTTCCCTTCAGCCTTTCAGTTCACTGATCTTGTCAATATCGGAGGTCTGGTAGAAGTGATAAGCTTTGAAGATGATCGCAATAGCAACGGCAGCTTCGGCGGCGGCTACTACGATGACAAATAAAGAAAAAGCCTGTCCCTGAAGCCGCAAGGCGTCGTACCGGCTAAAAGCTACCAGGTTGAGATTAGCCGCGTTCAGCATCAGTTCTATGCCTATCAGCACCATGATCGCATGTTTCTTGACCACCACCGTGACCAGCCCGATGCAGAACAGCAAAGCGCTTACGATCAGGTAATGCTCAATAGGTATCATGGGCAGTCATGGGCTTTTCCCGGTTTGTCTTTTTGTCGTTGGCCTGGCGGCTGGTATCCAGCATAATGCGAAAGGTCGTGCCTACGTCTACTTCCGAATGGCTGACAAAGATCTTTCCTTTATGGTAATTTTCTATGATGCGCTGTGCCAGAGAAAGGCCCAACCCCCAGCCGCGCTTCTTGGTGGTATAGCCCGGCGTAAACACCTGATTGATCCTGGATTTGGGAATCCCCTTGCCGGTATCGGTAATATCCACAATGGCTTTGTCTTTGTCCTGCCAGATACGGATGGTGATCTTACCTACGCCGCTCATCGCATCCACAGCATTTTTGCAAATATTCTCAATGACCCAGTCAAACAAAGGTTTGTTGATCTTTACCGGGACCCAGTCGGCATCCGACGTTAGTTGTATGGCTACTTTGGTAGAGATACGGGTTTGCAGGTAGCTGACCGTAGTCCTAACCGCCTGGTGCAGGTCTTCTTCTTTCAGCGCAGGGATGGAGCCGATGCTGGAGAAGCGCGCCGTGATCATCTGCAAGCGGTTAATGTCCTTGTCGAGCTCTTTGACAATATCGGGATCATATACATCAGGGTCTGCCCTGAAAAACTCAAGCCAGGCCATGAGCGAAGAAAGAGGCGTACCCAACTGGTGGGCTGTTTCTTTGGCCATACCAATCCACACCCGGTTTTGCTCGGCAGTGCGCGAATAGCTGAAGATCAGGTACGCCAGCAAAGCAAAGCCTGCGATGACAAAAAGCTGCACATAAGGGTAGTACTGTAGCTGGGTAAGCAGGTAAGAGTTTTTGTAGTAGACAAACTGGTAGTCCATCACCATGCCCGTGTTGGGGTCTTTCAGTTCGATCTCAATACGCTGGTAGGCTTCCCGCATCTCTGCCAGTTCTTTTTCTATGATCTTGTTTCTGTCCTCTTTGCTTGCCGAAGTATCTATATCAATATTCCGGTGGCTCATGTAGTTTCCCATGTTGTCAGTCAGGATCACCGGGATGTTGTTGTTGGGTACAATGATTTCCTGAAAAATAAAGGGAATCTCCATATTGTCCTGGTTGGCCACCATTTCCAGGGTCTTGGCATAGAGGTTAATATAGGTCTTTTCACGCGCTTTAAGCTCTCCCACCAGGCTGTTGGTATAATAAATAGACACAGCCCCGATCAACACGGAGACCAGCAGGATCGCCAGCCGCAGGGTATTCTTCTTCTGATAAATATTAGCGACTTTTTCCTGACTGAAAGGATTAAACATAAGATCGCAATGCGTTTAGATCAGCGTATATACTGTAAGGTAACGATTTTTGGCGCAAATATTTTTGAAGGGAGCAAATAATTTTGGTTCTCTGACAATTTTGGCAGAAAGGGATAAATTTGAGTTATGAATGAGCGTATATTTTTTGAGCAGTTGCTATAGATTTCTGATCTGAGAGTGGATCAGATAGTCTATGAAAGGCGTCGGATTGTAATTCACTGCCATAGTGAGCAGCCAGTGCAAGTTTGCCCCCGG
>JBBSNI010000443.1:0-4725 GCA_038232695.1 Cytophagales bacterium | reverse complement strand
TGGCTCTGGCTCAATACAAAAATGCAAGGGTCACCGTGACGCGGACTAATTCGGGCGATAAGTCTGTAATTCCTAGGCGACCCGGAATGGCGATTCCCGGTAGTTCACCACTCACACTTTCGGTTCTTCTTATAATAGTACTTTCTAAAGCCCTGCTTTGTTCTGCAAATCTAAAGGGCGACCCGGTATCCTTCTTTGAAGTTTACCGGGGTAGTGAATCCAGAGTATATTGCCAGCCGGTGGGACGACCTGCTTCGAATTGCCGGTTCCATGAAACTGGGATATGTCACAGCTTCCCTATTCATCGGGAAACTCCAATCCTATCCACGTCGGAATAATCTGACTTATGTTCTTCAGGAATATGGTCGGCTAATCAAAATGGTCTTTATTCTGCGTTATCTGGCCAGCGAGTCTATAAGGCGAAAGTTCAATACCCAGCTCAACAAAGGCGACCGGCGTCCCGGCGAAGCCTTGCATGCCCTGCGTAACTTCTTATGGTTTGGTGGGGATGGAAAAATCCGCAAGAAACAACAGGAAGAGCAGCAGGAGCAAGCACTCTGTTTGAACGTGGCTACCAATTGTGTGGTGCTTTGGAACACAGTGTATATGCAGCAAATCTTAGATGAAATGCAGAGGCAAGGCTATCAAACGGATCCTAATGACATCAGTCATTTGTCTCCCGCAAGGTTCACCCATATTAATCGTTTAGGAAAATACTTCTTTGACTTTGATGAAAAATCACTCAATGGTAAACTGCGTGATCTTAGATAAACGCTTAACGATATATTTCGTCCAAATACTATCGGAACCCCAGATACAGCAGGAACTAAACCAAGAAAAACTCACCGAAGAACAACTTAAACAAGCTGCTAACATCTTTAGAATCAATAGTGACTAAATCTGTAGAGTTTTCAGATTAACGAGTGTATTACTCTTGCCATAGTTAATCTATTCATCGAGAATTTAGTTGGGCAATGCAAAAGTCATGATGTAACCTGCAGGTTCTTCTTTGCCCCCAGTCACTGAGATAGCTACATATTGCTTGCCATCACACATATAGGTAGCAGGGGTAGCATATCCTCCACCTGGTAGCGTAGTTTCCCATAACAACGTGCCTGTTTCTTTATGAAATGCCCTGAATTTGTGATCCCTGGTAGCTGCAATAAATACAAGCCCACCGGCGGTTACCACAGGACCACCCCAATTTTCAGTCCCGGTCGGAGGAGCACCTTTTTGCTGTAATTCAGGATCATTTCCCAGCGGTATTTTCCATACATAGGCTCCTGTATGAAGGTTAATGGCATTCAAAGTACCCCAAGGGGGTTTGATAGCAGGATGCCCTTCAGGATCTTTAAAATAGCCATAAGCGGTTAGATTCAGGTATCTGGAGGCAGTATCCGTTGCTTGGGTTTGTTTTTCGGATAACTCATTTTTTTGGGTCTCAAATAAATAAGCGATGATCTCTTCTTCCTGTCCTTTCAACAGTTTGGCGAAGGCTGGCATTCTCCCTCCCCCTATTTTTATTTTGTCCAAGACTTCTTCTTTTGTCATCCTGTTCTGCAGATCAATGAGTGATGGATAGGCGGGAGCCTGCCCCTCCCGGTCAACGCCATGACAACTGGCACAGTAGTTTTGATAAAACATCTTGCCCAGACTATACACCGTCTGGTCTTCAGACTTCCTTTGCCGTGTTACTTTTTGCACCTTGGAGATTTCCGGTGATTCATTGGCATTGATATAAAGTAGGCCTGTGGTTGGATCATAGGCCGCCCCGCCCCACTCTGACCCTCCTCTGCTACCTGGAAGCATTAAAGTACCCCTAGGGTCAGGAGGGGTAAATAATCCTTCATATCTGAAGTCCTTAAACTTTTGCAGCAGCGTATCGTAGGCTCCGACAGAAAAATCAGTGAGATCACTCTCTGCCATATACTGCCGGGCATAAGGGGCAGGCTGTAGAGGAAAAGGTTGTGTAGGCCAGGCTTCCTCTCCGGGGATATGGGAAAGAGGTACTTTACGTTCTTCTACAGGAAATAAGGGTTCTCCGGTCTCACGATGCAATACAAAGAGAAAGCCCGTCTTGGTAGTTTGCGCTACCGCATCTATGATTTTTCCGTCTTGCTCAATGCGGACCAGATTGGGAGGGGCCGGTAAATCATAGTCCCACAAATCATGATGAACCGTTTGGAAATGCCATAACAGCTTTCCTGTTTTAGCATCCAGGGCGACAAGACAATTGCCATACAAATTTTTACCTTGACGGTCTGCTCCATAAAAATCATAGGTTGGAGAGCCTAATGGCACAAACACGATGCCTCGTTCTACGTCCAAGCTCATACCTGCCCAGTTGTTGGCGCCACCAACATATTGCCAGGCATCTTTGGGCCAGGTTTCATAGCCAGGTTCTCCAGGCTGCGGAATGGTATGAAAGACCCACGCCAACTTGCCAGTTCTGATATTATAGGCCCGTATATGTCCGGGTGCAGCACCATATAATTCTGAAACTTCAGCACCAAGAATGAGCAAATCCTCATAGACAATGCCTGGAGAAGTAGGTATGACCCATGCTTCTAAATGATTTCCTTGCGCTATATTTAAGTCCACTTTTCCTGCCTCACCAAAGCTGGCAATCGGCATTCCTGTCTGGGTATTTATGGCAAAAAGATAATGTCCTGCTGTAAATAATATTCGCTCATCATGACCATCTGTCCAATAAGTTACCCCGCGGCTGACGCCTCCTCCACGCTCCCCGTTAAAGGGATCGAATGACCAGATTTTTTCTCCCGTACCCGCATGGATAGCATACAACCAATGCCTGGCAGAAGTGGCATACATCACCTCATCAATGATAATAGGATTACATTCATACTTTCCAAACTGTGCGCCCTGCGGAGCGTCATTGGGACGGAATATCCATGCTATCTGCAGTTGATCAACATTCTCTGTATTGATTTCTTTCAACGATGAATAACTACTACTTTCTGCATCTGCTTTATACATACTCCAGTGTTGATATGGATGGTCATGGGTTTGGCAACCTGTAAGAAGGAAAAAAGCATACAGAGGAAATGGTAGTGCTTTTTGTCTGATGAACTCAAGTTTAGAACAACTTTTGATTGTTATCACAAGCTTCAAACTAAATTTTGGCAGAGCACAAAGTCTATTTCCAGACCACATCATCATTATTTTTGATGCCATTGGCTGGAAATGGATGCTTATCGCCGAAAGAGTAAAGTGCTTTCTGATTCTCTATCACAATCTCATCTTCCTTGAGGGTGCCGTCAGTGTTCATGGCTTTAGTAAGGTCAAGGCCCAGATGTTTTGCCAGGAACGAATAAGCAGCAACGCGTTTGTTGTATTGATAACCATGTTTATCATGGAGAAGATGAACGTTCTCCACATGATCAGGTTTACCAAGCAATTTGTAGATGTATTTAATATGCGGATATTCCACCGTTGGAGTGTTTTTTGTCCAGTCGGCGCCATCCGAAATCAATAACATAGGACGAGGAGCGGCAAGCGCAGCGATCTCAACATTGTTGGTTTGAAAATCCTTACTTTTATGAATAGGCATACCGCTTTCACCAACGCATCCGCCAAAGAAATGGGCTGAAACCTGCACGACAGGAACCGAAACAGCCACACGATCATCAACGGCGGTGAGTAGGAAAGCTTGTGTACCTCCACCCGATGCACCTGTAACAGCAATCCTTTCCGGGTCGACACCTAGGGAAAGCAGGAAATCAATGCCGCGTATGCTGTTCCATAGTTGCAATTTCCTGATTGTAACGTTTTGCAGTGAAAGCTAGAAAAGCCATCAGGAGTGCTTATTTTTCAAGTGCGAATCAAAACACAAGCAAAACTGATGGCACTGAAAGATACACAAAACCGCACAATAGTGTTTGATATTTCTGAATCTGCGTACGATATGTATATGAGCGATACTAAAGTAGCTGACCAACTTATCAGGGAAGCTTTCCAAGACCACCCTGAACTCTTTCCACCGCAAATGAATACAAGTTATGTACTTAATAAACATTATTCTGATTTTTTTATATGGTAAAAGCTTGACTATCAGTCCTGTAAAAAATCAGAATAACCTCTAATGCCTTTGTTTCTGCTACGCTTCGGAGTGCCATTCTGGACATTGGCCTTTGTATTCGGACACAACCCCATGTGCCGGGCCGCCGGGCGGTGGTATCGGATGTATCTATGTTTAGGTCAGTCAAGTGTGACAGGTACTATGACCCTGACAAACTGCCCAAAGACTTGCTCGCTGATGAGCATCATATTCGCATTCGGGGAGAAAAAGCTTATGTAGCTACCGCCCGGCGGCCCGGCACGATTGGACAGGGCTGCATCCTGGGAGCCGGGGTCTGCTCAAAAGTTGATGAAGTTACCCTCAAAGAGGGTTATCAAATATTTCAGCAAGAAGCTTTGAATCGTGGAGATTTGACAGAAGAAGAATTAAGAAAAATTAAGTCAGGAATAGAAGCACAAAAATAACTACTTCTGCATAGAGCCTTCTTGCTCTTTTTTTTATCATTGCTAAATATACTACACTTTTATACCTAAACTATGACTTTTCTCTTAAAAACAGCAAGACTCGCTGCCTTGTGTGCTATACTTTCCTTCGTACTATCTGTAACGCACGCCCAGGTTGCGCCCGACGTTTCATTCGGTGAGCTTTTTAAAGCGGTGCAACTTGCGCCGGTCTTTGAAGATTCC
>JBBSNI010000442.1:0-4744 GCA_038232695.1 Cytophagales bacterium | reverse complement strand
CCGCCTGTAATGAGTATCTTCATGGCTGGCTTTCGATCAGGTCGGTATTGAGTCCGCACTCGGTTTTGTGGAGTCCGTACCAGCGGGCTTCCCGCTCCTGCATGGCGGGGTCGGGAGCGCGGGTGCAGGGTTCGCAGCCGATGCTTACGTAGCCCCTTGCTTCCAGCGGATGGCGCGGCAGTTGATGTTCGCGCAGGTAAGCATAGATCATACGGGCGTTCCAGTCGAGCATAGGATGGAAACGGATAACGCCATGCGGGGCAGGCTGCTCTGTTTTCATGGCGCTGCGCGCGGCGCTCTGCTCAGCCCGTACGCCATTGATCCAGACGTCATGTTCCTGCAACACAGCATCCATCGGCTGGGTTTTGTTCAGATAGCAGCAAAAGTCCGGGTCGGAGGTAAACAGCAGTCTGCCCTGGGCGTCGCGCTGATGGTTTTTAGCCACCAAAGATTTTACATCAACAACCTGCATCCGGAGCCAGTCTGCCATTTGGGCAACGAAGTCCATCGTCTCGGGAAAATGGTAGCCCGTGTTGATGAAATACACCGGGATGCTACGATCTATGCGGCTGAGCATATGCAGCAGCACCAGGCTGTGCGACTGGAAAGAGGAAGTGGTAAAAAGCCTTTTGCCTTCCTGTTGGTAGCGGTGTATCTGCTGCCTGATGTCTGCCAGCGTTAGTGCCGTCCGGGGTGGTTGCAAGATCATGGTATTCTGTTGGTCGGTCATGTAGGGTTTGGAGTATGATACGGTTTGCAGGAGAGCAGGTTGTTTTTCTGTTCATAGTATGCGTTATAACTTGACAGAGCTTGAAAGACCAGAGGTTTATTAATAGGCTTCCAGCCGTATCTTACACAGTAACGGCTGTTCGGGATATTGAACGCGCGCCAGAGTAGAAGCTGGATTTGACAAAACTATATTTTTTGATACTTTGAAGCCTCCCTGGTTGTAGCATCCGCTACGATCTGAGAAGTCATTAGAATCCCTTTTTCCTTCTGCGATCTGAAGCCTTATTCGACCAAACGTTCTCATACATTATAGTAGATCGTAGCGGATGTTCTGACCAGGGAGGGAGTGCCTTTCAAAATGGGCTGGCTACTGCACGATGTTGGCGTGTCCTTCTATCATCTTTTCAGCTATTTTTCCACATCGTTCTTTGTTTCCAATCACTCCAATCACTTCGGTTTCAATATAGTAAAGTCTATCAGCTATTTCGCTTGCTGATTTTTTATTCATTATTAAATTCAAAATCTGTGGAACATAACTTCTATATTCATCTCTGGGTGCCACATCATTTATTCCTATTGGATCCCAATCTTCCCAAAGTATTTTGTCGATCTCATTGCTCACTTTTGATCTGATTTCAAAATTATTCAAATCATATGGCTGCTTATCTTCTTCAAAATCAGACTTATATTTTCCCCGATCCATGAAAGCATAATATTTTGTCATGGCATCAAAATGTGAATCAGCATCAAACGAACGAATTATTTTTGAATTTGGCTTTAGAAGTTTTCTCGATTCCGCTCCTAACTCACCCGAAAAGCATAACAGGGTCAACCCTTCTGGATCTTCCCATATATCATGTTTGATTTTTGCCATTTGATTTTTTCAATGCAAGCCAACGTTTAATGCAGCCGTCAGCCCAGACTTGTTTGATTGTTTCCATTCAATGAACACCAATAGCATTTGGAGCACGTTCAAGCTTTTTATTCCCGGCTGGCGGCTGCATGATGTTAGCCCTCGTTTTTCTTTTCTTGGTCTAATAGATTCTCTAATTGTATCTTGTTTTCTATCAAATGATCCTCTGCTATTTCCCATAAGATCTGGGGGTCAATGACATGATACTCATGAACTGCAAAGTTTCTAAGTCCGTACATCTGTCTCCAGGGTAGTTCTGGGTATTTATCTTTAATTGATTTGGGTATCTGATTGGCTGCTTCTCCTATAATTTCATAGTTCCGAGTGACTGCATCTATTACCATTTCGTTTTGTAGAAAATCTGCAAGTCCATCCACTGTATCCAAATACCTGATAATCTTATCTGTGGCTTCAATCATATCTTCTATATAAGCCAGATAGTCTCTCTTTTTCATACGTACTTGACTTGCTCTAATATGGCTTGTTTCCACTGTTTCCTCAATGATCTTTCAGTCACCAAGTCAATCTTTCTTTCAAGCACAAACTCCAAATAATCTTTCAGATCAAAGAACTTCCAGCCAACTTTTTTATTAAATGCTACCAGAACATCTAAGTCAGAATCTTCCCGATAATCACCAGTGGCAAATGATCCGAAATAGCCAATCTGTTCAATGCCAAATTCATCTATCAGGTACGGCTTTATTGCTCTGATTTTATTTTCTATCTCTAGCACTGTTTTCATACCTAAAAATAGTACTTTCTTCTTTCATTGCAATAGAAGGTAACGTTTAATGCAGCCGTCGGGCCGGACTTGTTTGCGTTTTTCTTTCGTGTTTCACTTTTGGCACTTGGAGAGATAAACGCTTCATCAATTTTACAGGCAATCCCACCTGTCTCCCCCCTGGTCGTAGCATCCGCTACGACCTGAGAAGTCATTAGAACTCACTCTTTCTCTAAGATATGAAGCCTTATTCGACCAAACACGAGCGGACGCTCTCATGCATCATAGTAGGTCGTAGCGGAGGCTACGACCAGGGGAGGGGGTATCGTCTGGTTTCTGCTACAGAAAAGCAGGCTGTTCTCTCTTTTCCTACCACTCTGTTCTGCTTTCCACCAAATCATTACACCGCATTGCCCCCATACCCTGAAAAAACCTGGCGCAGCAGGCAGGTACCCTCCATTGGCATAAAACAAGCTTTCCGCATGACATTGCAGCAGTGCAATGCCATGAAATTACCTTGCCGCAAGACATTGTAGCAGTGCAATGTCGTGCGGCAAGCTTGCCGTGTAAGATGTATGTATTGCAATGCCATAAATTTGCTTAGCCGTGTAATATGTATGTGCCGCAATGTCTTAGTTTTGCTTAGCCGTGTAATATGTACGTGCCGCAATGCCTTAAAAAACATAAAAACAAGACTTTGCACCACCTCCCCGACTGCAAAATATCATCATTTTCAAGGCGTTTTGCCCCCTTGCTTTTCATCGATAATACGCTTTGCACTGATTCCTTACCTCCATGCTGTACGGGCTGTTCGTGATTTTTGTTTGCATACACCTCATGGTCTCGACGAAGTATAATGGCGAAGCAACCAGACGGCTGCCTGCTGCAGGGCGACCAATACCACCGTCAAACCTAAGGCTAATCCAAACAATACCAGGGTATGTTCGGAGTACATCCGAAAGGCGAAGAGCAGGGAAGTAGACACTGCCGGAGGATGCATCGCATCAAACACGATCATCAGCACGATGGTAAGTATCATCGCACTGGCGGCTGCTTCGTAGGTAGAGGGTATCAGGTTATGCATCCCGTAGCCCACCAGCGTGGCCATCGGTTGTGCAATGAGCAGGGTTCGTACCCGGTTCATGATGTGCTCCGGGTCTAGGTAGATCAAAAAGGCGCTGGAAGCTAATGAGGTAAACAGTATGTGCTGACGGCTGAATACTTCCAGAAAGAACAAGGTTCCCATTATCGTCAGGGTAGGAAGCAGCGCTAATAGCAGCTCCGTTTTCACATTAAAGTGAAGGCGGAAGCTTTTCTTTTCAGAAGAAGTTGCCATACATCAAATTTGCAGTAGAACTCGCAGAGGCAGGTAGTTGTTCATCAAGCTCGTTGCCTGATGAACAACTATGATAAGTACTATTGATCAAACTCCTGCCAAATCCTCCCTTTAAAGAAAGCTTGCTAAAGTCCTTTTCCGTTGTTAATTATGTAGTAAAGTAAAAGCTATGGAAAAGTTTGAGATCAATACGGAAGCTTTTGGGCGGTTGTCTGATGATGAGTTTTTTCATTTCTGCCAGGACAACGACCATTTGCGCATAGAAAGAGACCCCACAGGTAAAATCATTATCATGTCGCCTACCGGAAGCAAATCAGGAAACCGCAATGTAAACCTTAGTTATGAGGTAACAAGCTGGAACAAGCAAACTAAGAAAGGATATATCTTTGACTCTTCGGCAGGGTTTACTTTGCCCAATGGAGCTACGCGCTCGCCGGACGTATCTTTTGTACTTAAAGATAAGTGGGAAGCGCTGTCAGAAGAAGAGCAGGAGAAGTTTGCCCCCGTCTGCCCGGACTTTGTCATAGAACTGCGCTCCAAAAACGATCCGGTCAAAGCCTTGCAAGCTAAAATGGAAGAATACATCGACAATGGCGCGGCGTTTGGCTGGCTCATCGACCCTTTCGAGCAAAAGGTATATATCTATGACCAGGCCGACAAGCAAACCTTTCAGCTTTTTGAGCAGTTTGACCAGCCTCTGCACGGCCGGTATTTTATGAAAGACTTTTCTGTCATATTAAAAGAAGTGTTGTAAACGTTCCGGTATGGAAAACAAACCCAGGATTACCGAATGCCCGCGCGACGCCATGCAGGGTATCAAAGCCTTTATTCCTACCTGGGAAAAAGCCCGGTATATCAATGCTCTGCTCCAGGTAGGGTTGGATACGATTGATTTTGGCAGCTTTGTCTCTCCCAAAGCCATCCCGCAGATGCGCGATACGGCTGAGGTACTCTCATTGCTGGAGCTAAACGATGCTTCCTCCAAACTGTTGGCAATTGTAGGCAATCGCCGTGGGGCCGAAGACGCTCTTCACCACGAAGAAAT
>JBBSNI010000441.1:0-4795 GCA_038232695.1 Cytophagales bacterium | reverse complement strand
TGAAGTATAGCAAATTGAAGCGCTGTCATTGGTATTCTCTTTGCTGGTGCTTGGCCTCTTCCCATATTTTCCTCTTTTCCCAAACAACCAATAAAACTGTCAATTAATTCATTCTTGATGCACTAGGGTGATCCAGCCACCGGTACTTGAGTTCCAACCAAAGCCGTTCAATCGCGCGGCGAACCGTGAGATTTAGCTCAGGGCTGTAGGGAGGAATGAAATACAGGGTAAGCCCTTGCGCTTTCCATTCTTCTTGTTTGGTCTCTACGATTTTGGCGGTGTGAATAGAGGCATTGTCTAGTATCACAATGGCAGGTTTTGTGATAGTTTCTATAAACTCTTCCATACAGCGGACAATCACTTTAGCTGTGGCGGCACCTTCAAAACGGAAGCCGTAAAACGCACTGGCTTTGTTCATAAAGCCGATCACTGTCAGGTTTTGGCTTGGCTGACAGGCCAGCGGTATCTGTTCACCAATGGGCTGCCAAGCATAGGGAACCACGGGGGTAAGCGAGATACCTGCGGCAGCCGCGCTGTTTGATCCATATAGAAAACATCTAAGGCGCCCTGGGCTTCCTGTTCATGGAAAATAGCAATCTGTTGCTGAGCCTGCTCGAACCGCTGCACGTCCCGGCGGTGTTTGGTACTACGGCGCATACGTTTGTAGCCATAGCGATTGGCTCTCATCCATCGGGCCAACGTGCCGTGACTCAAAGATATCTGCCACTCTTCTTGCACATAACTCACCAAATAGGATAAACTACGCACCCCACTACCAAAGCGAGTTTCTACTACTTGCTCCAGGCTTTTTTTTGGACAGCACTTAACTTGCTAGGCCGACCGCTTCGTGGGACATCTTTCAAACTACTCATTTTACTTTGCTGCCAGCGACCCAACCAACGGGCTACCGTATCTCGATCCACAAAGAAAATGTCGGACAACTGCTCAATATAGTAGCCTTTAGCACTCAGTAGCAATGCATGTGCTCGGCTTCGTTCCCGGCGATCTGGACTATGATCGGCAATCCGCTTGAGGTCCTCCTGCTCAGTAGTAGTCAATTCAACGTAGCGCATAAGTGAGTAGGTCTTGGGTGAAGCCGAAAATACAAAATACCAGCTTACTTATGAATAGCTACTTAACAGCTTACTTATGAATAGCTACTTAATATAGACGGTACCAAATTCAAAACTATGAACGGGCGGATACTGACATCCGGCAATATTCACGACCACAATACTTTTGAAAACCCTGATAAAGTGAAACCTGCGACCTATAAAGGTGCTACCATAAAAGGTAATTCCTTGACTGCCAAATTGCCTCCTTTCTCTGTAGTAGTACTAGAACTAAAACCTTAAGAAAGCAACAGTTGCTACCTGCCTAAGCGTAGCAGAATTACACACGCTCAGAATATCAAACAGCGGGGTCAGCCTTTGGAAAAGCGAATAAACTCTTCGGCGTATTCGGCCATCATCAGACCGATGGCGTTGATAGAAGCCTCGATTTCATTGCGATCCAGGTTTTCCAATTGGAGCGTGTCGCGGAAGATCACTCGGCTTTCTTCGTCCAGCACCAGGGCGCCATGCACCAGGTTGCGGTTGATCTCCAGCAGTCGCCGGAGTACCGCCGCATCGTCTTTCTTTTTAAGCTGAAAGATAAACTGCTCCAGCACCAGCAGGTCGTCTTCACAGTCTACGATCAGGTGGTTGATGCCTTTTTCTTCGTCTGTGACGACCACCAGGGTATCTTCTCCTTCTTCAGGTTGCACATGAAAACCCAGATCGAACAAGAAATCTTTAACTTTTGAGAAGTAATCTGCCATCGTTGTGTTGGTTAGTTGTGTCATTTCTTTAGGCTAATATACGTATAAACCAAAAAGCCATCGTGCTGTTTTGGAAAAAGATAGAGGTAAGAGGTAAGAAGTATGAGGTATATAGTTAAGGTTACTACATCCTACATCCTTCAATCCCTCAGTCCTTCAATCCTACACCCTTCTTCCCCCGCTTTTCTCCATCAGTTGTACGTTTTTGATCACAATATCCTGCGACAATGCCTTGCACATATCGTAGATCGTTAGGGCAGCGACTGTTACACCGGTCAGAGCTTCCATTTCTACACCTGTTTTGGCCGTTACCCGTACGGTGCAGTCTATCACCACCTCGCGGGCTTCATTCAGGCAGATGTTGATATGGCAGTGCTCCAGGGGCAGGGGATGGCAGAAAGGGATCAGTTCGCTGGTTTTCTTCACGGCCATCGTGCCTGCAATGATGGCTGTCTGAAAGACCGGCCCCTTGCGGGTGTATATTTCCGGTGAGGCATCCCCGGTGGCTGATAACTGTTGCAAAACATTTTCGGGCAATACCACGATGCCCCGGGCACGCGCCAGGCGCGAGGTGATGGGTTTGTCGCCTACATCGACCATGGCGGGGTTGCCCGATGCATCTATGTGTGTTAATTTTGGTTTTTCCATCGTTTCTCTGTTGCTTCGCAAAACTACAAAATTTATGATCACAACCGAAGAAGCCACACGCCTGGTGATGGAACACCGCCTGCCTTTACAGACGATAGCTGTCCCTTTAGAAAAGGCAACAGGCAGCATCCTGCAGGAAACCCTGCGTGCCGACCGGGACTTCCCTCCCTTTCACCGGGTCATGATGGATGGCATTGCTTATCGCCTGCAAGATATAACAGAAAATGAGACACTCATCGTCGACGGGCTGCAACATGCCGGTGAACCACCACAGACGATACTTCTGCCCGGCCACTGCCTGGAAGTTATGACTGGCGCTGTACTTCCCGGCAATGCCGATACGGTGACACGCTATGAAGACCTTGTTTTCTCTGAAGAAGAAGGTAGAAAAATGGTCAGATTAACCGTTAAACCTGAAAAAAAAGGTCAATATGTACACCATCAAGGTTCGGACCAACGGGCGGGAGTAGCTTTATTGCACCCCGGCGCTGTAATAGGACCGGCAGAGATCGCCGTAGCGGCTTCTGTAGGCAAAACACATTTGCAGGTAAGCCAGCCGCCGGTGGTAGGAATTGTCTCTACCGGAGATGAACTGGTAGAGGTGCATGAAACACCGCAGCCTTATCAGATCAGAAAATCCAATGGGTATGCTTTGCAGTCAGCTTTGGCAGCGATGCACATCCCTGCGGCTTTGCATCATCTGCCGGATACCAAAGAGGCTGTCCGGCAGGGTCTTGACAAGGCGTTTGCCCAACACGATGTGCTGATCGTGAGCGGCGGTGTGTCTAAAGGCAAACGGGACTATGTGCCGGAAGTGTTAGAAGAAACAGGCATCCGGAAAATATTTCACCAGGTGCGGCAACGTCCGGGCAAGCCTTTCTGGTTTGGCACACAGGACCGCAAAACGGTCTTTGCTTTGCCTGGCAACCCGGTGTCTACTTTCCTGTGTTTTTATCGCTATGTAGCGCCCTGGCTGCGCGCCGTGCTGGGCAACCCGGATGCTTCGCCGCCCTACGCCATTTTATCCGAAGAGGTGGTCTTTGAGCCGGATCTCACCTATTTTTTGCAGGTTAATGTGCAGTTTACTTCCGAAGGACAGCTTACCGCACAACCCTCTGCCGGACATGGCTCCGGCGACTTTGCCAACCTGCTGACCTGTAACGGTTTTCTGGAATTGCCTGCGGACAAAACTATTTTCAGACAAGGCGATTGCTATCCTTTCATTGCCTTCAGGCATTTGTAATTGATATAAACTATCCTTAATATTGCATTCTGCAAGTCAATACAACCCTTCAGTTTCGCTGAATTCTATGCTGAAAGGTCATTGATTTATATAGAAGCGCGGAGAGACAGGCTCTGTAAAGCGCTAGCAACCTTCTGACACAGAAAGGTGCTAAATCCTGATCCCGGCCTGCCGGGAGTATATAAATTAAATAACCGGAACATGAAACGCCGCTTCGTATTTTCACCTGAATCTTTATTGTATCTACCCTCTTTTCTGCTACATCGCCAGCCCATGCGCTGTTGTTGCTGTTGATACACAGCGGCTTCCGTACCTCACCACCGGCTGAAGTGCTTGTAAAATTACCTATCGGCTATACCACTTTATCAAATATATTCACAACACATAACCTATAAAACCATGTCGCAACAAAACTTTAAATTCGAGACTTTACAATTACATGCCGGACAGGAAGTGGATACCGCCACACAGTCCAGGGCAGTGCCTATTTACCAGACAACTTCCTACACCTTCAAAGATGCAGAACATGGCGCCAACCTGTTTGCCCTCAAAGAGTTTGGCAATATCTATACCCGCATCATGAACCCTACCACCGACGTGTTCGAAA
The DNA here is from genome assembly GCA_038232695.1 of Cytophagales bacterium. Classification (GTDB taxonomy): domain Bacteria; phylum Bacteroidota; class Bacteroidia; order Cytophagales; family Cyclobacteriaceae; genus JAJNNC01. Next base: position 478 of record JBBSNI010000441.1, on the reverse strand, counting down.
AGCGCATCGCCGCTTTGGAAGGAGGCGTAGCCGCATTGGCGGTAGCCTCCGGCCAGGCAGCCCAGTTTATTGCTTTGAACAATATCTGTGAGATAGGCGACAACATCGTGTCTACCAACTTCCTGTATGGCGGTACTTACAACCAGTTCAAGGTCGCTTTCAAACGCATCGGCGTAGAGGTGCGTTTTGCCAAAGGCAACGAAGTGGCCTCTTACGAAGCGTTGATCGACGACAAGACCAAAGCCATCTACCTGGAAACCATCGGCAACCCGGGCTTTAACATTCCTGACTTTGAAGCTTTTGCCAGCCTGGCCAAAAAGCATGACATTCCGCTGGTGGTAGATAACACCTTCGGCGCCGGCGGCTACCTTTTCCGTCCGATCGAACACGGTGCCGCTGTGGTGACCGCTTCGGCGACCAAGTGGATCGGCGGGCACGGCACCAGCATCGGCGGGGTGATCATCGATTCAGGTAATTA
>JBBSNI010000440.1:0-4812 GCA_038232695.1 Cytophagales bacterium | reverse complement strand
TACGAGCGTCGTTCGTAGCCAGTCAGTTTCTGTAGGGCCAGATTAAAACTTTCAATAACATTAGGTGATAGTGTTTCCATCTCGCTAAATTACATGTTTTCCACTATCTTTGGGTAGGTTTATTTTTCTGCGCTCCCTAACTACTATTGATGAAATCTTTACTCCCGCTGCTTTGTGTACTAATTTTCAACATGGGCGCCGTTGCCCAATCACTTTCCCGGCAGAAGATCGTCACCTATGCTGATCGGCAACTACCGGCGGCTTACCGTGACTTGTATCGGCTGCTAAGCCTTCCCAACGATGCGCATTTTCCGGAAGACCTGAAAAAGAACCGCCAGTGGCTCGATAGTGCCTTCCGGCAGAGAGGATTCACGGTGAAAGAACTGGCTACGGAGACGGTGCCGGTGTTGCTGGCAGAAAAGAAATTTGCCAATGCCTCCAAGACCGTGCTGGTCTACCTGCAAGCCGACGGGCAGCCGGTAGACCCTGCCCATTGGGAACAGGAAGACCCTTTTGGCCCGGTGCTGAAAAGAAAAACAGAAAATGATACCTGGAAAGCGATCGACTGGAACAAGTTGTACGACCAGCCCGAAGACGACTGGCGTATCTTTGCCCGCTCCGCCTCCGATGCCAAAGGCCCTATCGTTATGTTCCTCCATGCGCTGGATGCCATGGACGCTGCCGGGGTGCAGCCCAACTTCAACCTGAAAGTAGTGATGGATTTTGAGGAGGAACTGGGTTCGCCCCACCTGCCGCAGGCTGTCAGCCAATACCAGCGCGAACTGGCTGCTGATAGGCTCATCATCCTGGACGGTCCGCCGCACATCTCCAACCAGCCTACCCTGGTCTTTGGCGCTCGAGGCATCGCTACAATCACGCTGACGGTGGTGGGTCCCACCGTGCCGCAACATAGCGGGCACTACGGCAACTATGCGCCCAATCCGGCGATGCGGCTGGCGCAACTGCTGGCTTCTATGAAAGACAGCGTGGGGCGGGTGACCATTCCCGGCTTCTATGAAGGAATCACGATAGATGATGAAACGCGGCAGGTGTTAGCCGGTGTGCCGGACGATGAAGCCATGATCCGCCGGCAGTTGGGTATTGCTGCCGCAGACGAGGTAGGCAGCAGCTATCAGGAAGCTTTGCAATATCCTTCGCTCAACGTGCGGGGGCTGTTGGCAGGCTGGGTAGGCAAAGAGGTAAGAACCATCATCCCGGCGGCGGCTACAGCAGAGATCGACATCCGGCTGGTGATGGAAAGCGACCCCGAAAAGCTCATCGGCCTGGTCAAAGACCATATCATAAAGCAAGGCTACCATCTGGCCACGCAGCCGGTGAGTGAAGCAGACCGCCTTCGCTATCCGCGCCTGGCATTGTTCGACAGCGAGATTTCTTACCGCGCTTTCCGTACAGAGATGGACTCGGAGACAGGACAGTGGCTCACCAGGGCGTATGTCCGCTTGTATGGCGAAGAACCGGTGAAGATACGTACCCACGGCGGCTCTATTCCTATCTCGCCCTTTGTCACCACGCTCAACATCCCGGCGGTGATCGTGCCAACCGTGAACCCGGATAATAACCAGCACAGTCCTAATGAGAATATCAGGGTAGGCAACTTTAAGGAAGGTATTCGTTTGTTTTTGTCTATTTTGACTGAAAGGGATTGAGGGATTGAGGGACTGATTTAGGGTTTGGGAATTAGTAGAAGGGTCAAATCTTTTGTGGAAGGAAACGTTGTACTTATGCTAAAATACTTTAACCGAAAACGATATGAACACACTTAATCGACGCCATTTTTTACAGCAAGCCGGTGCGGCGGCTGTAGGGCTTCCTATGTTGCGCTTTGCGGCTTACCGGCCGACTTCTGCTTTGACAGAAAACCTGGGATTGCAACTTTACACCGTTAGAGAACAACTGCAAAGCGATCCGATGGGGACGCTGACGGCTATCAAAGAGGCAGGCTACCGGCAGGTAGAACTCATGGACGCCAGCTTGCTGCCCAAGCTATTTCCGGTGTTGCAAAGCATGGAACTGGCTGTCAACAGTACGCATGTACTCGGGCCCTACTTTACAGGCAACTGGAAGCCGATGGCTGCCTTTGGCGTAGAGCCTCCCCCTAAAGACACTACTTTTGATACGATGCTGGAACTGGCTGTAAAGTATAAGCTTCGCTACCTGGTGTTTCCGTTTCTGTTCCCGGAAGAGCGGGGCGGCTTGGATGATTATAAAAAGCTCAGCGAAAAGCTCAACGAAGCCGGAGAAAAATGCCAGGCTGCCGGGATCAGTTTGTGCTACCACAACCATTCCTTTGAGTTTCAGCCGATGGATGGAAGCTCTCCTTTCAAGGTGTTGTACCAGGAGTTGGACCCTAAATTAGTCAACTTTGAAATTGATGTCTTCTGGGTCAGCGTCGCCGGGCTTGATCCGGTGGCTTTTATCCGGGAGCATCAGGCGCGCATCAAGTTGCTACATCTCAAAGACAAAAAGAAAGGGGCACCGCAGACTTACAGAGCTATGAGTATGCCTCATGACAGTTTTCAGCCGGTAGGCGCTGGCGTACTGGATTTCAAAGCCATCCTGAAAGCCGCCGACGAAGCTGGTGTTGCATATAGCTTTGTAGAGCAGGACCAATCTGCCAACCCGCTGGAGAGCATACGGCAAAGCATAGCCTATCTGAAAAAGCTGGATGTCTGACAGCGTACCTGCTAAAGCACTTTATACAAAACAAGGACGACGCCGACCGCCAGAAAAATACCGCCCAGCGCCGTTAAAAAAGCAACATTGGCAAGGACACCGACCAACAGCATGATCGCACCGGCTACGCCTGTGATGATACCGGCTTTGATCAAACCTCTTACATCATCCCTGTCCTGGGCTTGTTGTGCGTGGACAAGCTTTTTAAGCTCTTTCTTAAAAGCCTTCCTTTGCGCTCTTCGCTGCTGGCGGACTTCCTTCTTCTCTGCCCGGGTAGCAGGGGCTTTCTTTGTTAGTTCAGGATGTTTCTCCTCAAAAATGCTTGTAGTCTGGCTTCTGTCGGACGTTGTGGCAGCCAAAGACCCATCATCGGTAGAAGCATATAGCGGACCGGGCGTATCGGCATCCTTTACTACGGCAGCATCCACTGTGGCAGCATCCACTGTGGCAGCATCCACTGTGGCAGCGACATGTTTAGGTATTTGCTTAAAGTAATAAGAATTTCCGTAAGCAATTTTGCTGCTTTGGCAGGAAGAAAAAGCCAGTGCGGCACAGAAGGAAAAAATCAAAAGTCTGGTCAGGTTCATAAGTTATAAAAGTTTGTGTAGTTATCCTGTAAAAAATCTATAGAATTTCATGCTAATGAAGCTTATTTTTTTAAGGGAAACAAAAAAATATACTTGCGGTTATAAAAATACTTTTACTCAACTGATTTTGCATTACCCTTCAACCCTGATATTATGAAAGATTATCGTTCGCTGGTGGTAGTTGTCACGGGTGCTTCTTCCGGTATTGGACGTGCTACGGCTTTGCGTTTTGCCGAAAAGGGAAGTACCGTCGTACTGGTCGCCCGGCGGCAGGAAGCCCTGGAAACCCTGGCGCAGGAGTGCGAGCAAAGAGGCGGCAAAGCGATGGTTGTCCCGACGGATGTTTCTATAGAAAAAGACGTAAAAGCATTAGCGCAAAAGGCTTTTGACACCTACGGACATATAGACGTGTGGGTGAACAATGCAGGTTTGTCTTTATTTGGCATTTTTGACGAGACACCGATGGACGATATACGCCGGGTGATAGAAGTGAACCTGTTTGGCTATATCTACGGAGCCCATGCCGTCTTGCCTTTTTTCAAGAAAGCAGGACGCGGTACGCTGATCAACGTTTCCTCCATGGTGGGCATTACTGCGCAGCCTTATACGGCAGCCTATACCATCAGCAAGTTTGGCATCCGCGGGCTGAGCCTGGGATTGGCGCAGGAACTGGCCGACGAAAAACATATTCATGTATGTACTGTGCTGCCTTCCGTCATCGACACGCCTATCTTTAACCAGGCAGCCAACTATATGGGCAAAGCTGTGAAAGCACCCAAACCCGTGATTCCTGCCAAAGAAGTAGCCAAAACGATTGTTAACATGGTAGAGACGCCTAAGCGGGAAGTGATCGTAGGATACACCGGCAAGCTGACCCGCGCCGCCCGCTATATGGCGCCCGAGCTTTTTGATAAACAGTTTAAAAGCATGATAGAGAGCGGGCACTTCCAGGACCTTTCCCAGGAACCTACGCAAGGCAACCTGTACGAGCCCAACGCAACCTGGGCATCCATAAGCGGCGGCTGGCCTACGGCGAAGATCCATGACATTCCTATTTCCGGCAAAAGTATTGTCATCGGCGTAGCTGCTTTGGGAGGGTTTTTAGTGGGAAGTTTGTTGTTGAGAAGATAGTTCTGAGTTCTGAGTTTTTTGAACTTAGAACTGTGAACTTAGAACTATTATACAAATAGATGTACGTATTTGACCCTAAAACCATTTTCTACACACCCGGCGCCTTGAACGAAAGGGGTAAACATGTTTTAGAAAAATATAAGGCAGCTACCCATCAGTCCATTCAGCAACACAACCGCCTGCCTGCGCTGGACGTAGGGCATTACAAAGCCAAATCCGATGTGCTGGTCTTAGGACGGCTCAAAACCCTGCAATGCAAATGGAGCGGACGCAGTGCCGACTATATAGCACCCAGTCTGGCCAACGGTTGCTTTGCCGCCTGCGCTTATTGCTATGTAGACCGCCACAAGCCGGTCAATCCTATCAGTTTGTTTACCAACGTGGAAGAGATACTGCAAGC
>JBBSNI010000439.1:0-4826 GCA_038232695.1 Cytophagales bacterium | reverse complement strand
GATAGACGACGATGAGATCACAAATTTTCTTAACCACAATTTGCTCACCGGCCTGGCGCTGGCTCAACAGGTGGAAACGCTTACCGACGCGGAAGAAGCGCTGAGGTTGGTGGAAAAACATTGCCCGGAAAACGGATGCCCCGATCTGATCCTGCTCGACCTGAATATGCCCGTCTTCGATGGCTTTGACTTTCTGGAAGGTTTCCAGGCGTTGCCCGCTACCAAAGTCAGCAAGACCAAAGTCGTGGTGCTGACCACCTCCAGCAACCCCCGCGACCTGGACCGGCTACAGCAATTGGGCATTGATCGCCTGCTCAACAAACCGCTGACCAAAGAAAAGATCATGTCGGTTGTCTAAACCATGAAGTTTACCTTACAGCATACAGAACCGTCTGGCAAAGCCCGCACCGGTGTGATAGCAACAGACCACGGGTTGATCCATACGCCTATCTTTATGCCGGTGGGTACGGCAGCGACCGTCAAGGCTGTTCACCAGCGGGAACTGGCAGAAGACATTAAGGCGGAGATCATATTGGGCAATACTTATCATCTGTACCTGCGTCCGGGACTAAGCCTGATAGAAAAGAGCGGCGGGCTGCACCGTTTCAACGGATGGAGCCGCCCCATACTGACCGACAGCGGCGGCTACCAGGTCTATTCACTGGCAGACAACAGGAAGATAAAGGAAGAAGGCGTGTCTTTCAGATCGCATATCGATGGTTCACAGCATTTTTTTACGCCGGAAAACGTGATGGATATACAGCGCACCCTGGGGGCGGACATTATCATGGCTTTTGACGAGTGTACCCCCTACCCCTGCGATTATGATTATGCCAAAACCTCGCTGGGACTTACCCACCGCTGGCTGGGTCGCTGCTGCCGTCAGTTTGACCGCACCGAAGGAAAGTACGGCTACCGCCAGGCGCTTTTCCCTATCGTGCAGGGAAGCACCTACCGCGATCTGCGGACGGCCTCAGCGGAGAAAATAGCGGCATTAGACCGGGAAGGTAACGCCATTGGCGGGCTTGCGGTCGGCGAGCCTGCCGAAATGATGTATGAGATGACCGAACTGGTCTGCGACATCCTGCCCCGCGACAAGCCGCGCTACCTGATGGGTGTAGGCACACCTGCCAACCTGCTGGAGTCTGTTGCGTTAGGTATCGATATGTTCGACTGTGTGATGCCTACCCGCAACGCCCGCAACGGGATGCTGTTTACTACGCAGGGGATCATCAACATCCGCAACGAAAAGTGGAAAGATGACCTCTCGCCTATCGATGAAACGCTGGGCGGCTATGTGAGTACCTTTTACACCAAAGCGTACCTGCGCCACCTGGTCATGGCCAAAGAAATACTGGCCGCGCAGATCGCCAGCGTACACAACCTGACCTTTTACCTGTGGCTCATGCGGCAGGCCCGGCAACATATCGAAGCCGGCGATTTTACGTTATGGAAAAACCAGATGGTATCACAATTGATGCAGAGACTTTGACCTTGGATGTGTTAATGTGTTAGGGTATTAAGGGAGTATAGAAAAATAAACATACCCCCCCCCCCAACCCCAGGTCTGTGAGACCGGGCCTCGGCGGCACAGACCTGGGGTTAGTTATCTGGATAAATCATATATACTGTGTAATACTTCAACACCTTCGCACATTAACACCTGAACACCAAAAAAACATGAAAATCATAGACCGCTACTTACTGAAAAAATTCCTGAGTACCTTCTTTTTTGTGGTCCTCATGCTGGTGTCGGTGGTATGTGTGATTGACTTTACGGAAAAGAACGACGACTTCCTGGAGCATCAGCTCAAGACAGCCCAGATCGTACGTTATTATATTGATTTCATCCCCTACGTAGCCAGCCTGATCACGCCTATTACCGTCTTTATTGCGGTGGTGTTTGTCACCTCCAAGCTGGCCAGCCAGACAGAGATCGTGGCGATCCTGAGCAGCGGTATCAGCTTCCGGCGGATGCTGGTGCCTTACTTCCTGGGTGCCATGCTGATCGCTGTGGTCAGCTTCTGGCTGAACGGCTGGGTCATTCCCAATGCCAACAAAGGAAGGATCGCCTTTGAGATCAAGTATGTAAAAAGCCCTTTTTATAACGACGAGCGCAATATTCATCTCAAAGTTGCTCCTGAGCTATACGCCTATATGGAACGTTACAACAGCAGTTCGGATGTAGGCTACCGCTTTACTTTAGAGAAGATACAAGGCAACCAGATGCTGGCCAAACTCTCCGCCCGCCGCATAGAGTGGGACTCTACCCAGACCAAATGGAAGCTCAAAGACTGGCAGTTGCATACCTTTGAGGGCTCACAGGAGTCTATCCAACGTGGAGACGCGCTGGATACCGCGCTGACCATACAGCCGAAAGACTTTAGCAGCAACTACGGGCTTTACGAAACGTTGACGCTACCTGAACTCAATAGGCATATTGCCCTGCTGCGGGAGCGGGGCGGCAACGATGTGGCTATCTATAAGGTTGAAAAATACATTCGCTATATGTCGCCTTTTACGGCCATCATCCTTACGTTTATCGGCGTGATCGTGTCGGCGCGAAAATCCAGGGGTGGCTCCGGTTTTCAGATTGCTCTGGGGTTTTTGATTGCTTTTGTTTTTATCATTTTTTTTATCTTTGCGCGCAGCATTGCCGAAGCCAACAGCATGGACCCGGTGCTGGCCGTCTGGCTTCCTAACATCATTTTTTCAATGGTCGGGTTAGTTCTGTATAATACTGTGCCCCGCTGATGGCTTTCAAACACTATGTCCACCTCCACTTCGTCATTTTCATCTGGGGGTTTACCGCTATTTTAGGCTTGCTGATCCATATCCCGGTGGTAGAAACCGTGTTTTACCGCACCCTCATCGCGGCCCTGGCTTTGGGTGCCTGGCTTTTGTTTAAAAAGAAAAATTTTCACTTAGGGCAGAAAGCCATCTGGCAGATCGCAGGGACGGGTGCGCTGATCGCCCTGCACTGGATACTTTTCTTTGGTGCGGCCCGTGTCGCCAACGCCTCGGTATGCCTGGCAGGGATGGCGACCTGCTCGCTGTGGACCAGCCTGCTGGACCCGCTCATCAGCAGGCGAAAGATTCAAATCTATGAGGTAGTGCTGGGGCTGATGGTCATTGTAGGGCTGTATGTTATTTTCCGTTTTGAGTTCGGCTACGCCCTGGGGCTTTTTATGGCGGTGCTGTCTGCCTTGCTTGCCTCCGTCTTTACCATCATCAACAGCAAGCTCTGCCGCCACCATAATCCCTATACCATTACTTTCTATGAGATGGCGGGCGCCTGTGTGAGCGTGGTCTTGTTTTTTCCTTTTTATATGGCTTGGATGAGCGAAGGTCAGTTGCAACTCTTACCTGCCCTTTCCGACTGGGTATATCTGCTCATCTTAGCCCTGGTGTGTACCGTATATGCCTATTCTGCCTCTGTGGAACTGATGAACCATGTGACGGCTTTTGCCATGACGCTGACCAACAACCTGGAGCCTGTCTATGGCATTCTGCTGGCGGTAGCGATCTTTGGCGAGCAGGAAAAAATGACGCCTCCTTTCTATCTGGGCACGGGCATTATTCTGCTCTCGGTGCTGGCTTACCCGGTCATCAGCCGCTATCAGCGCCGCAGGGTGGTCAGGCAGGAAGTGTTACCCTGAATATTGGGTCTTCTCCGCATATATTCCCTGTTGTTATGGCACCTATCCAATACCCTTTCAAACGTACCTTTTCTGGTACGAAAACTTCCTTTTTAGGCAAGAATTTGTAATTTATTTCTATCACATTTAAGCATGTAATATAATACATCAATTTGTATTGATTTTTTTTAGAGACCGTCTCCAAAATACTTACAGCTTAGGTAAGCATAATTACCTAAAAAATTGAGTATAAAATAATTACAGGATTTTATTTTGAAAAAAAAGAAATATTTTCAAATATTTGCCTATTATAGCGTAATTTTTCTTAACTTTAGTCCTGCAAGTTACCTTTAGGTCTTTTTCTGATACTAACCCTTTGAACATGTGCCAAAGTTGATTATATCATATAAAAGTCAATCTTGGTAATGTTATAAAACAGGCTTACGGAAACATTTTTTGTATAAGTTTTACAGGTTTTGCCTCAATAAATATTATAGGACTAAAAAATCTTTGTGACTGGCAATATCTTCTACCATTTTAAAAAACAACGTTATGCACCCGACCTTCTCCATGCTTCGCACCCTGACCCTCTGGCTGCTTCTTTTTTGCGGCTTGAGCAGCCTGGTACAGGCACAATCCTGTAACCCATTCTCCCTGCTTCCCTGTGAGCAGGTTGTCAAACCACTTCCTTACCAACTTACCTTCAATGGCACGGAAGGCGGGCTCAAAGACAAAAACAACCTGAGCACCGGGCTGCTGATGGCTTTGCCTCATACGCGCACGCGCCTGGACGCCGACCTGCCTGTGACTTACCCTGCCGTCAACGGGTATGAGCCTTCGCGCCTGGTCATTAATACTCAAAACAACGGAACGCTGACCCTGACAACCCACAAAGGCATCGCCTACCTGAACTATACCGATGCGTCTACCGGCGGGCGCACCAACACGCAGGTCAACACCCTGGGTACGGGCTTTAAGGTTCCTGCCGCCCCCTTTACCCTGGAAACGACCCTGCTCAACCCGGTACTGAAAGGCAAATACGCCCAGCAGGCAGGGCTGTGGATCGGCAGCGATGACAACAATTTTCTCAAGCTGGTGCTGACCGACAAGAGCGACCTGGTCAATACCATACAGCTACGCAAAGAAGTAGCGGGAAAGTCAGGAACGGCCGACGCGGTGACTTCCGCT
>JBBSNI010000438.1:0-4838 GCA_038232695.1 Cytophagales bacterium | reverse complement strand
GGCTCTTCGGAAGTGTCTTTCAAAACCTTTAATGTAGCCGGCACCACAGAAGACCCGTTGTTCCTGGAATATCGTTATGCTATTAACCCCGATAAAACCAAACCGGGTTTGCCCTTTAGCTATGAAATTCCCGTAACCGGCAGCGGACCATATACCGTAAAGCTGTACTTTATTGAGCCTTTCTTTGGGGTGCCGGGTACTACGGGCGCTACCCAGGGAGGAACCGGCAAGCGGGTGTTCAATGTCAACCTGGAAGACGGGGCTGCATTAAGCAACTTTGACCTGAACACAGAGACGGCTACGCCAGGCACCCTGGTTGTCAAAACCTTCTCAGATATTGCTGTCAATGATGGAAACCTGACCATCGGCTTTACCTCCGTCGTCAACAATGCTATCATATCAGCCATTGAAGTCATAGGGGGAAGCAGTAGCGATCAAGCCTACTTCGTGGATGTTACGCCCGCCAACGGCGCTTCCAATGTCAGCTTGCAGAGTTTTAAGATCACGGTCGGACTGGTCGCACCCAGCGGTTATGAACTGGATAAAAATACTCTGAGCGGCAATGTCAAGCTCTATGAGCAAACCCTGCAAGGCGAGGTAGAAGTGCCTTCCAACTCCAACGATACCGGCGGCGGCGATGCGATTACGCTAACGCCTTTTGACGTAGCGTTGCAGCCGCTGACTACCTACATTTTCCGTATCAACGGCGTAGAAGCCAACCGCAGAGGCGACCTCAACGACCGGCTGACCTTTGCACCCTTCGAGTCCAGATTTACCACCAGTAGTAAGGACGATACCAACCCGCCGGTTGACCTGGCAGGCGTGAGCTTTACGCCCGTCAAAGGACAGGCCTTAGGCGCAGGCGTAGCCGACCGTTTCACCAGCCTGCAGGTAGGTCCTGACGGCAAACTCTATGGCAGCACTACGGGAGAAGTGATCAAACGCTGGGACATCAACGTCGATGGAACACTTTCCAATTTGCAGGAGCTAACCATAAATCTTAAAGGGTCACCGCATCCTAATGGAAGTGTGCGCAACAACGACGACCGGATGGTCATAGGCTTCACTTTTGCCCCGGAAGCCGCCGCGGACAACCTTGTCGCTTATGTTACGCATAGTGCCTTTACCATAACTGCCGGTCCTGAATGGGATGGTAAGATCACCCAACTGAGCGGGCCAAACCTGGCCGAAGTCAAAGACATAGTGATCCATTTGCCGCGTTCTCAGAAAGACCACCTGACCAACAGTATTGTGGTAGGGCCGGATGGTAAGCTGTACATCAACCAGGGTAGCAATACCGCAGGAGGAGATGCTGACGGTGCCTGGGGTTTCAGAAAAGAGCGACTGCTTGCCGGCGCTGTGCTGAAACTTGACCTGGACAAACTGCCGGAAGCTAACTGGCCGCTGGATGCTTATACCACTGACAATATCAGCGTGATCAATAACGCGCCTGCTAACAGTCTCACCATGTCGGATGGTACCTATAACCCCTATGCCATCAACGCGCCGCTGACCTTGTTCGCTACAGGTGTGCGGAACGCTTACGACCTGGTGTGGCATAGCAATGGGTTCTTGTATGTGCCTACCAACGGAACGGCGGGTAATAACAAAAGCGATCCTAATCTAGGTTCACCCATTACACCCGCCTCAGCCGATTATGTGAGCCAGGATGCCAAAGGCGTACGTAAGGTAGATGGTACCTTCTTTACGGATACCAGCATTCCAAGAGTAATTGGTGGAGAAACGCAGAAAGACTGGCTGTTCAAAGCTTTCCAAAACAGCTACCATGGCCATCCTAACCCATACCGGGGAGAGTTTGTCCTCAACCACGGTGGTAAACAGTATAGCGGTGTGCCAGGACAGACGACCCCTTACAGAGACGTGGCAAAATATCCGTCTACCCTGGGTCCTGATCCTCGCTATGTAGAGCCTGCTTATGACTTTGGCCTAAACAAATCGCCTAACGGAGCCATAGAATACAAAAGCAATGCTTTTAACGGTGCGTTGAAAGGCATGTTGATGGTGGTACGTTTCAGCGGACAGGACGACATCATTGTGCTGCAACCCGGCAACAACAGCGGCGACATCATACAGGCTTACGAAGATGTGCCCGGCCTGCAAGGCTTAGACGACCCGCTGGAGATCATAGAAGATACCCGTACCGGAAATATCTATATGGCGCAATACGACAGAGATGGCAATACCAACCAGCAACTCATCCTCCTGCGTGCCGACAACCCGGCTTCTCCGGTAGCACAACTCAAAATAGAACCCGAAGAACTCATCTTTGAGACGACAGTCAACAATGAGGGAAACAACACGGATACCAAAGAACTGACGGTCACTAACGAAGGTACAGCCTCGCTTACGATCACCAGCGCTGCGCTGAACGGTGCTTTTGGCAGCCAGTTTAGCCTGAGCGGCCCGGCCACTACAGCCCTGGCACCTGGTGCATCTGTGAAGTATACTGTCACGTACCAGCCGGAACTCAACAGCAATAACCTGGGCTATCAGCAGGCTGGCTTGGTGCTGCAAAGCAACGACAAAGATAATCCTAGCCTGACCGTAGGGCTTCATGCCTTGAAGAAGAGAGGCTTTGAAGGTTCGGAAGAGCCACCGCTACAGGATGTAGTAGACGCCCTGGGTATTGGCATACAGGTAGGCTGGACTACGCTGGCAAACGGCACTAACCCGGCACCTGTAGGCGAAGAAGTGTTGGCTCCGCTGTTTGTCAAAGCCAATTCAGAACCCGTAGAGATCATCCCGGTAGCGCGTTATTCTCCTAAGGAAACCCTGCCTTTCGGATGGTATACCAATATGAGTGGCAATATCACCACCCACCAGGTAGGGATATTGGCTGACGGTTTGGATCAGGCACAAACGCTGTATCCTGCCCTGGCAGAAGGCAGCAAAAGCTTTAACCCGGAAGGTGCTTTCTTTGGACTTTATGTAAAATCCAACACCTTTGGCAGGTTCAACTATACCGAAGATGACATCAACACAGGCGGCGTGGCCCACCGGGCGCGGGTATATCCTGTCAAAGACCGCCAGGGCAAGCCGGTAGCCAATAGTTACCTGGTATGTTTTGAAGATGCCTCCAACGGCGACTACCAGGATTATATGTATGTCCTGAAAAATGTGAAGCCTTACGAAGAAGGATCGCTGCTGCTGGCTTTCAACCCTGCTAATCTCGACTTTGTAGTGAACACCCGTGATCTGTCTGCTGCCAAAACGGCCGTGCTGACCGCCAACGCCGGTCTGAACGCCAGCCAGGTGACGCTGACCGCTTCCGAACCCTGGATCGTGCTTCCCGCACAGGCAAACCTGGGCAACCCGATGGACTTTGCCGTAGATGCCCGCAACCTGACGCCCAAAAGTTATGAGGCCTTCATCACCGCCTCAGCACCAGGCTATGCACCGGCTACGCTCAACGTGCTGGTAGAAGTGACCAACGAGATCATCTGGACGTACCAGATCAACTTCCAGGACGATTCCTTCACCCCGCCAACCGGCTATATTGCCGATGTAGGTCTGGCCTACGGCGACCGGGGTAATAACCTGACCTACGGCTGGATTGACCCTGCGACCAAAGCACCCAAAAACCACACCGGCCCGGCCCGTGGCGACGAACGGGGCGTTCTGGAAACCAGTTCGGATTCGGATAAGCTGTTAAAGTCATTCAACATGCTGGCACCAAAAAGCGGTACCGATACACCGGCAGACTGGGAGATCGCCCTTCCGAATGGCACCTACTATGTGGAACTGACGGCAGGCGACCCCTCCTTTACTGATAGCCGCCATACGCTGCGGGCAGAAGGCGTCGTCGTCATTGAAAATTTTGTGCCTACTTTGCAGGATTACTATCGCACCAACGTGGCTACCGTAGAAGTAAAAGACGGTAAGCTGACACTGGATGATATAGGTGGCGACAATTCAAAAGTCAGTGCCATACGGATTGCCCCGTTAGATCCTACCCGGGTGCCGCCTGTGATCCTAACTGCGTTCGGCGGCATAGAAAATGCGCCTGGTGTCTATCGCGGCGCCGTAACGGTCACTGTTTCTGCCGAAGATCCGGCGGCATCCGGCATCTCCCGCCTTGCCTACAGCATTGATGGAGGTACTACCTTTACGGACTATACCGACCCGGTTTCTTTCAACCAGGAAGGGAACTATGAACTGATCGTTGAGGCTGAAGACAACAACGGCAATGTAGCCACCAGCACCTATGTGTTCAGCATAGAGCCTCTGAGCGGCGCACTGATCGCTATAGAAAATATGACCAAATTGCCTGGCTCCAACCGTGGATTTCCGGCAGACGATTACTATACCTTCCACCGCAACAACAATCCGATTAACAGTGAAGGGCAAACTGCACTGGCGCACGATAAGAACGTCATGCGTATCCATAACAAGGGTACCAAGGATCTGATCATCTCCGGCGTGACTATTCCGGACCAGACAAAGTTTGTCTACGCATTGGCTAATGCAGGTGATGCATTGCCTATCGTCATTGCGCCCGGAAAAACGTATGATCTGACACTGACGTTTGTAGAAACCAGCGGCACCAAAGGGCTACGTACGCAAACCATCACCCTGGAATCCAATGCTGACAACGGTGCCGCTACGGCTACCTTGCGGGGTGCCTGGATGACCAAACCCGAAGGGAATAATGAAATTACCGCACAACAGGTATTCAACGCCTTCGGCTTTACCACCTCAATGGGCAAAGATGCCAACGGCAAGATCATTGACCGGCCCAGCTCCGACTATCCCAGCGATGAGCAGGTAGACTCCGGCGCAGAAGGAGATATGATATTGTCAGAGTTCTTTGTCCGTGT
>JBBSNI010000437.1:0-4847 GCA_038232695.1 Cytophagales bacterium | reverse complement strand
TCTGCGGCAGGCTCCAACGTACCGGGGCTGCGCCAGGGCACGATCCTTTCCGACGGGTCAGTATATCAGGGAAGCGATATTGCGCCTATCACCAACCTGCGGCAGACGCAGGAAGACTTTTTGTTCCGCATCAACGAAGGGGGCTACTACGGGCATCCGAATCCTACCAGAAGAGAATATATCATGAACGGCGGTAACCCTACCGAAGATAAAGATCCGGCAGAAGTGGTAGATGGTACAGACCCGGCCAAAGGCTACCCGGTAGGCACCTTGCCGGAGCTACGCTATCAGGGGTTTGCCTACAACTTCGGGGTAAATAAATCGCCGAATGGCGTCATAGAGTACAGAAGCAACGCCTTTGGCGGCAAGCTCAAAGGCAAGCTGATGGTATGCCGCTTCTCCGGGGGGGATGATGTCTTTATCATGGAGCCGGGCGGCGCTTACAAAGATATTATTTCGGTGACAGCCGGCGACACGTACGGTACGACTGCTGGCAAGAACGGGCTGCGCAGACCCTTTGCCAATCCGCTGACGCTGGTGGAAGATACCCGGACAGGCAACTTGTACATCTCTGAATATTTTACGGGTACGGAGGACGGAGAACCCCGTATCACCCTGCTGCGCCCGGATGTACCGGCTACTACCCTTCCGGTACTCTCGCTCAGCCAGCAAAAGATACTACTGACGGATAAGACGACCACCGGGGCAGGACAGGCACAGGCCCTGGTATTGAAGAACACGGGAAGCACTACCCTCCAGATCAGCGCCCTCAGCCTGCAAGGCGCAGACAAAAGCCAGTTTAAGATCCTCAACAACCCTGTCTTGCCGGTCAGCATCATTCCGGGCAGTTCTATGACACTGAACCTGAGCCTGGAAGCGGCTTCTGCCGGTATCAAGAATGCTACCCTTAGCATCAGCAGCAATGCTTCTCCTGCTACTATTCCGCTACGGGGCATAGGACATGCTGACGACGAACCTTCCTTCCAGTACATCCTGGATGCGCATCAAATCCCTGTGAAGGCGGGCGATGATAACCCGGCTACTGCCGTAATCCATAGTACCAACTATCGCCAGGCTTTGTTGGGCGATGAGACAGCCGTGCCTCTTTTCAAAAAGGCAGGCGGCAGCCAGGTGACCCTCCAGGTACTGGGTGTATTTGGCCCGGGCGGCAGCAGCGGCATTACCACCAGCCTGGGCTGGTATCTGGGCGGGAACAGAAGCAGTATCAAATCGCTGTTCACCGTCAACAACAGCGACCGCACTTCGCTGATGGTCAAGCCCGGGGGCAGCCTGGCTTTTAACCCGGGTACGTCAGCTTTCGGCTTTTATTCGCAGTGGCCTTACTTCAATAACCGGCTTTTGTTTCAGGAAGACAGCTTGAATACTTTCACCGCCGCTATCCCCCACCATGTCAGGGTATATCCGCTGAAAGATGCACAGGGCTTTGACGTACCCAACGCCTATATCGTCACCTTTGAAGAGCATATTAGCGGTTTTGACTACCAGGACATCGTGCTGGTGGTGCGCAATGTAGCCCCTATTGGCGGGGCCAAACCCAAACTGGCTTTCTCCCCGCTCTCCATAGAAAAAAGCGTGATACAAGGACAAAACGCCACCAGCCAGACTGTGAAGCTGACCACTTCGGGTGCGCAGACTACCGCACAGATCGTTGATCCGCAGGTTCCCTGGCTTACTTTATCCGGTACGACCCTAACGACGGGCAGCAACCTGACCCTGCAGTTTAAAACCGCTAACCTGGAGCCTAACCATTATTACGCTACGATCAGAGCTACGGCTGATGGATACGAAGCTGCCCGCCTGGATGTGGTCGTAACCGTGGCCGGCGGGCAGACGACCTCCACCATGTATGTGAACTTTCAGAACGCATCTACCAACCCGCCCCCGCCCTATCTGGCAGATTACGGACAGCCTTATGGCATCCGGGATGGTGCTAACCAGGGAAGCGACATGCGCTACGGCTGGGTTGTGCCCGGTACCAGTACACCACTTGACCTACAGGGCAACGGCAGAAACCGCGGCCCGGGCAGCGATGTGGTCAAAGAGACGATGATACATATGCAATACCAGCAGGCGCTGGGTGCCAGCAGTACCAAAGGGGTGCTGAAGGAAGGCGCCTGGGAAATGGTGGTGCCTAATGGCAGGTATACCGTCAGCATCACTGCCGGAGATACCTACCGGGAAAATACAGCAAACACCAGGCATTACATCAATGCAGAAGGCATCAACATTGTGGATTTTACGCCGGTAACCGGCACAGTAGGGGTGCGTACCCAAACAGCAGAGATACAGGTGGAAGATGGTAAGCTTACCCTGGATGCCCAGGGCGGCTACAATACCAAGATCATTGCGGCAGTCATCACCCCGCGACAGCCCGCTGCTCTTGGTCCGGAGATCGCTATGGTGGTGCAGGGCAATAGCGAGCAGTCGGGTGCGTACCTGAACAAAGCGAAGGTGACGCTGACAGCTACCCCCCAGGGCTCGGCTACGACTGCGAAAGTAGTGGAGTATCGTATCAACCAGGAAACTGTCAAGGCGTATACCGGTCCTTTTGACATTGCCCGGGAAGGTATATTTACCATTACGGCAACAGCTTCTGACAACAACGGTAACTTTACTACCAAGGAGTTTCCACCGTTCCAGATCAAGTCTACGGTGCTTTCCAATGCCGGTATTGCGCTGGAAAATATGCAGAAGATGCCTAAGACTACGGTGGGTGTGCCCTACGACGACCATTATGTCTTCCAGTTTGTCATTACCCCCCGCAGAAGCACCAACATCTATCACACGCAGAACACCATCCGCATACGCAATACCGGTACGGGAGAACTCATCGTTAGCCAGTTGAAACTCTCAGCGCCGGGAGAGTTTGTGTTTGTCAATGGAGACAATAATAAGCTTCCGCTGAACATTCCGGCGCAGGGCTATTACGACCTGGTGCTGAAATACAAAGGACGTCCGAGTGATGTGATCGCTACAGACTTCCGCAGCCTGGAGATCGTTTCCAATGCGGCGAATAATCCTAATCTGACGGCTACGCTGGCTTGTGGACTGATGCCATTGAGCGAAGGCAACAACGAGTTGGATGCCCAGCAGGTACTCGATCTGTTTGGTTATAAAACCGACATGCGGCAGACCCTGAGCAATGGTACCAAAACGGTACGCCCCAGTTCGGTCTATCCAAGCGCCGAGCGGGTCAACAGCGGCAAAGAAGGTGATTTGATTCTGTCCAAGCTTTTTGTGCAGGCGGACCTTTCCCGCCCGGTAGATGCCTACCAGATGGCGGCTTTCAAAGGTCCGGGTGGCGCTACGGTAAAGCTGGCAGATACGGTGTCGGGCACCACTGCGGTGGGCGGTTTTTCGTTCAGGTTCGGAACAGACCATCATCAGTCGTTGCTACCCAAAACGGATAATATCAATAACCGGCTGACTGGCGCCAGTGTGGCAAAGATCGCTACACCTTTTGTGATCAACTCTTCTGACTATACTACGCTGGGCAAAAACTTTAGCGGCGGCAACCCGACAGTGCTGGGTGTGCGTATCTACAAAGTCTTTGACCGCAACGGCAAGATCAGGCCCAATGAATATGTCATGATACAGGACTATGTCGCCAACGGCTGCGGCTCAGGTAGCGCCAACTGCGACTGGAACGACATCATGGTTTACTTCAGAAACATACGTCCTAAGAATGAGCCTTTTGCCCTGGCAATGCCTGACCTTGTAGTGAAGCCCGGTGCTACTTTCAGCTTCAACACCGCCGCTTATTTTGACTTAGGCTATGCTGGCAACAAGCTGACCTACCAGGCGTATGTGAAGGCAACGGCCGCCAACCTGCCCTCCTGGATGAAGATAGACCCGGCGACGGGCGTCATCAGCGGCACCGCGCCTGCCCAGAACGGATACCAGCTTACCTTGGCAGTGAACGCCACCGACCTGAACGGGCTGGATGCTTCCGGTACGCTCAACTTTCGCGTGAGCAGCACGGCGACCAATGCACGCCTGGCGGATACTTCCAAAACTGCGGCGGACGCCCCAGAAGCCCTGAGCGAATCTACCCGGCAGGTGCAGGTATATCCTAACCCGTTCCGGGAAGAGATCAGCGTGGTATTGCCGGAGGCTTATGGTCCGGTCGTTACCGTGCGTTTGGTCAGCGTCACCGGGCAGGTGGTCAGCCAAAAGGAAATAAAAGCAGCAGAAGGCAGCACGGAGATGCGCCTGGAGATAGGCGAAGCTATAAAAGCCGGCTTGTACTTCCTCCGGGTGGAGTCGCCCAACCAACCGCCGCAGCTTTTCAGGATCATGAAGGAGTAAGTTTACCTGACTGCCCGGCGGAGAACACGCTAGCAAAACGTTCCTGACTGGTTAGAGCGTCTGCGCTGACCTCTTGCCTATGGTAGTAGAAGAGCTTCTGCTGGGTTTAGCTTTTAGGGAATCACCGGGTGTTTAGCAGCCTGGTTTCCCTGTAAGATGAGCCATCTTTTCCTTTGGGCGGCATCGCTCCCGGTCGGGCACGACGGCGCCCCGGTCCGCTGGGCGGCACCGCGACAGGCTTCTTGCTAATGGCTTGGCCGGGCGGACGCCCTATGCCGTTTTAGGGTCGTAGGGTCGCTACGCTCATCCTACGACCAGGGGCTGAATTTCATTTTTTATTTAATGTCTGCTAACGTTCTATGCAGCCGTCAGGCCGGACCTGTTTGATTCTTTCCATTCAAGGAGCAAAGATAGTGCTTGGAGCATTTGACAGTCATGCTCACTTTAATCCGGCTGGCGGCTGCATGGTGTTGTGCGCAGGCTTTTTCTCACTCCATTTTATCTTAACTGCGGTAAAC
>JBBSNI010000436.1:0-4850 GCA_038232695.1 Cytophagales bacterium | reverse complement strand
GACCTGGGGAGAAATAGAAAATCCTGAAATCCCAGGTCTGTGCCGCCGAGGCCTCTGGCACAGGTCTGTGTCTCACAGACCTGAGTGGTGGGATTCCTGGTCGCGCTATCGCTTGCCAGGAATGACGTTTTTTCCTTAACTTAATGACATTGAACGCGCGCCAGTGTCCAGCGTTCTAACGACGCGCGCCAGTGTTCTAAATATCACACCGGCATCATGCCGCCGGTGACGCCCATCACTTCGCCGGTGATATAGCTGGCTTCCTGGGAGGCAAGCAGTACATACATAGGGGCAATCTCTGCGGGCTGACCGGGGCGTCCCAATGGTGTGGTGGAGCCAAACTTCTCAATCTTTTCCTGGGGTTGCCCGCCCGTAGGTTGTAACGGTGTCCAGAAAGGTCCGGGCGCGACGGCGTTGACCCGGATGCCTTTTTCGGCTACTTGTTGGGCAAGCGCTTTGGTAAACGCGACGATACAGGACTTGGTCTGAGCGTAGTCCAGCAACATTTCCGATGGGTCAAAAGCCTGGATAGAAGTGGTGTTGATGATGGCAGCACCGGCATCCAGGTGCGGCAGCGCCGCTTTGCTGATCCAGAATAGTGCATAGACATTGACTTTGAAGGTATTGTCAAACTGCTCAGTCGTCAGTTCTTCTATAGACTTCTGCGCGGTTTGTCGGCCGGCGTTGTTAACCAATATATCCAGACCGCCTAATCCTTCTACAGCCTTTTCTACCAGTTCTTTGCAAAAACTTTCTTTGGAAATATCTCCGGGGATGGCCACCGCTTTTCTGCCTTCCGCCTCAATCAGCTTGATGACTTCCTGCGCATCTTTCTCTTCGGCTGGCAGGTAGTTGATCGCTACGTCGGCCCCTTCGCGGGCATAGGCAATGGCTACGGCACGACCGATGCCGGAGTCGCCGCCGGTGATCAGGGCTTTTCTTCCTTTCAGGCGGCCAAAACCCTGGTAGCTTTCTTCCCCATGATCTGGTTCCGGGTCCATCTTATTGACAGAACCCGGTCTGTCCTGCGGCTGACGCGGAAAGGGTGGACGGGGATACTGATCCAGCGGATTGCGCTTTTCGTACTGGTTTGATACTTTGTGGTTACTCATGATAGGTGTGTTTAAAAAATGAGGTAAATAGAAAAAGTGAACATACCGTTCGGAAGGGCAGCAGTTGCTAATGAGTGCCTCATCCCGAATGGTTACGTTTTATTACAATAGGTTTAACAAATAAATGTTTGTAGCCTTTTGCAAAAAAATATGCTTACTACTTAGGAAATTTCTTGAAAAGCTTGTCTACGATTTTGTAAGCGGTGGCGAAGCGTTCTTCGGGGTCGTTGACCGGGCCAATGCCGATGCCGCGCCACACAGGTTGCTGCTGCTTACTGGAGATCAGGTCGAGCACCATCGTGCCCGTGCGCTCTACCTGTATTTCCTTGTAGCGAAAATCCTGTGGACGCCCATAGGGATAGCGGTAGGGCCACATGCCATACATGCCGCCATAGTAGGGGTCGTATCCGTTGTTGGTGCTTTTGTACACTTCTTTCTTTTCTTCTTCGGTCAGGATGTTGAAAGCCACATACAAGTCGGGGCTTTGCATATCCGGACGGTAGCCTTTCTGTGCCATTTCGCGGGCTACCCTTTTCCTGATCTCCTGGTACAAGATAGCCGTAGGCTGATCCAGTTGGTCCAGGGGCACATCCACAAAAGCATAGGTCTTATAGTCGGAAAGCTTGACGTCCGGTTCTTTCTCAGAATACACTTTGATGGAGGAGCAGCTACTCATGGCCCAGGCCAGCAGTAGCAAAAGGTATACAGCAGATTTCATAACGATGTTTCAGTTTGTTGTCTAACGAAAAGATAACAAAAAATCGTACGGATTGGATAAAGATCAGCCCTTTAATTATGCTGCTTATTTCTACTGATAGCCTTGCGCCTGCAAGCCAAATAGTTCGGCGTATTTGCCATCCCGGAGCAGCAACTCTTCGTGGGTACCGATCTCAAGCATCTCTCCGTTTTGCAGCACCAGGATGCGGTCTGCCATGCGTACGGTAGAGAAGCGGTGGGAGATCAGCACGGCGATCTTGCCCTGCGTGAGGTCGGAGAATCGCTGAAAGACTTCGTATTCGGCGCGGGCATCCAGGGCAGCGGTAGGCTCATCCAATACGAGTATCTGCGCATCGCGCATGTATGCCCGGCTGATGGCGATCTTCTGCCACTCGCCGCCCGACAGGTTCACCCCGTCGGCAAATCGCTTGCCGATCATCTGGTCATAGCCCTGGGGCAGCTTCCGGATCACCTGGTCGGCCATGCCGCGGCTGGCAGCCTGGTCTATCTTGGGTTGGTTCTGTTTTTCTATGATCTTGCCTACGGCAATGTTGGTAGAAGCCGTCATCTGGTAGCGTACAAAGTCCTGGAATATGACACCAATTTCATTGCGCAATGCCTCCGGGTCGTACTCCCGCAGGTCAACCCCATCTAAGAGTATCCTGCCTTCCGTTGGGTCGTACAGGCGCGAGAGCAGCTTGATCAATGTAGTCTTACCCGCCCCGTTCTCACCCACCAGCGCCAGCTTCTCGCCCGCCCGCAGCGTAAAGTTCAGGTGGCGGATAGCCCACTGGTTAGTGTTAGGATAATGAAAGCCCACATCTTCAAACACAAATCCTTCCCGGATCGGCTTAGGCAGCGGCAGCGACTGCGGCGTTTGCGGAATGAGCGGCTTCATCTCAAAAAACTCAAAGAAGTCGCGCAGGTACAGCGAGCCTTCCGCCATGCTGGAAAACTGGTTGAGTACCGACTCTAACAAGCCGCGCAGGCGCATGAAGGAGCCGGAAAGAAACGTCAAATCACCAATGCTCAGCGTTCCGTTGACCGTTTGCAGGATGATAATAATGTAAGCCCCATAATAACCGGCGCTGCCGATAGCGGCAAACACACTGCCCCAGCGTGCCCGCGCCATAGACACTTTCCGGTTAGCCTGGTAGTATTTGTCGGCCAAGGCCGAGAAATGGTCTACCAGAAAGCCCGACAAGCCGAAGATCTTGATCTCCTTGGCCGTCTCATCGCTGGCACCGATAAAGCGGAAGTAGTCCAGTTCGCGCCGCTCGGGCGTCCACTGGTTATTGAGCGAATAGCTACGCTCATTAAAGTGCGACTCGCCCAGGAAAGCAGGCACTACTGCCAGCAAGATGAGCAAAATGAGCCAGGGGCTGAAGGCTACCAACCCGATGGCCAGGAAGCCAATGGTGATCAGGCTTTGCATCTGGGTGAGCACCTGCGTCATCAGCGCCGTGCGCCTGACCGTTTGGCGGCGGGCGCGTTCCAGCTTGTCGTAGAAGTCGGCATCTTCGAACTGCGCCAGGTCCAGCGAGCCGGCATGTTGCATCAGGCGGGCGGAAGTCTCGTTAGAAAACTTGTCGCCTAACAGGCTGTCTAATAAGACGGTCGCCCGGTTGAAAGCATCCGAGATGATGGCAATTCCAAACTCTACACCGATCAGCAGGAACAAATAGGACAAGTCTTTTTCCCCTGCCACGTCCATGAGCCTGACCACCTCGTCGATGATCAGCTTGGCAATGTACAAAACCAGCACCGGGATGGCTGCCCGCAGCACACGAAGGATCACGTTGGTGATAAACATACCCGGACTGGTCTGCCAGATCAGCTTAAAGAAAGCAGGCAGGTTCTTTAAAGCCTGAAAACGTTCTTGCACAGAGAGGGAGGCCGGGGATTCGTTGCCGTCAGCGGAAGGAGCGTTCTTTTTATTACCAAATAATCGTTGAAATGAAGCCATTATTATCAGTAGAAGAGGGTCATAAACTAAATTTGTTGTATTATTACTAAAGAATTTAGCTTTTGGCTAAAGAAAGATAGCCCGAACGCCAGCCGTCCGCTACACAATACTAAAAACCTTTGCCTTGAATCCGGTCAGTAACAACATCAAACTGTTAAGAAGAAAACACCAGCTTACCCAGGAACAGTTCGCAGAGAAGCTGGGTATCAAACGTTCTTTGCTGGGTGCCTATGAGGAGGCGCGTGCCAAACCCCGGCTGGAGGTGCTCGTCAAAGCAGCCTCCGTCTTCAACGTATCGGTAGATGCCCTGGTTGCCGAAGATTTGAGCCGCAACAGCCTCAATGCCAATGCCCCCCAGGCTGCCAACGGAAAAGATATGCCGCCCCGCCCCCGGGCGCAGCCTATCATACTCATTGACAAGCAGCAGCAAGACAGCTACTTTCAAAACCGTGAAGATCAACAATATCTGGCAGCACTGCCCGAACTTAGGCTACCCATGATGGCCGGACAGGGGAATGCTTACCGGGCCTTTGAGATCGCGGAGGAAGCGATGCCGCCGGTCGTGCCGGGTACAGTAGTCGTGGGGCAGCGGCAGGAAAACCTGCAAGCTATACAGGACGGCACAGTATGCGTAGTAATTACCCGTGCGGAAGGGGTGCTGCTGCGGCAGGTATACAACCGCATTGCCCGGGACGGTACGCTGCAACTGCAAGCCACACATCCGGCGTACACCAGAACCACACTGCCCGTATTAGGCAAAGAAGCAGAGGTGTGGGAAGTAGCCTGGTATCTCTGCCCACAGATGTCTTTTACCAACGCTTCCACCGCTCCTATGGACATACAACAGCTTGCCGGTATGGTACTTGAGTTGCAGCAAGAAGTAAAGCAAATGAAAAGAGGCAAAGATTGAAAGTAACTTAGTAAAAGAGAAGGAATAAATGTCTAATTTCAGGTTTGAGGTTTAACAACATAATTCCATTTACCCAGAACTTGGTCAAAGACAATATTACAGTCATTCAAGAAATCTTTGGCTACCTGTTTACCTTTTTGATATT
>JBBSNI010000435.1:0-4850 GCA_038232695.1 Cytophagales bacterium | reverse complement strand
CGATTAAGAGACAGGTATGTTAATAATGATGTGATCCATCTGGGTAATTTCAATTCCACAATGGTACGATTAAGAGGCTAATTATGATACCATTCCGCTTGCCATGTATTTATTTCAATTCCACAATGGTACGATTAAGAGAAACTACTACGGTAGTGAGAGCAGCAGCAAACAGGGATTTCAATTCCACAATGGTACGATTAAGAGACGAGCACGCATGGGAAAGCATTCAGGTTAATATCCATTTCAATTCCACAATGGTACGATTAAGAGAAAGCCTTTTCTCAGTTTTATGGGCAGCCCTGCCAGATTTCAATTCCACAATGGTACGATTAAGAGTCTGGGCCTATAATGAATTTGATAGTTTCAAGGAAGATTTCAATTCCACAATGGTACGATTAAGAGTGAGAATTTTGCCGACCGGCGTGTTTTCCTGCCATTATTTCAATTCCACAATGGTACGATTAAGAGAACGCCTGTAAAGACGCGAAGTAAAGACGCTATGCAATTTCAATTCCACAATGGTACGATTAAGAGTGAATACCGGCATGTCAGGCTTGCGCAATACCCTGGATTTCAATTCCACAATGGTACGATTAAGAGTAAGCTGCTTCCTGCCGTTTCCATCGTCGGCTCCGGATTTCAATTCCACAATGGTACGATTAAGAGCCGGGGCTTTGGGCATAAAAATAGGCTGAATTAAGCAGTATGGCAATACTTTCTTCGAGAATAAATGGCTTTTTGTCGTCTACCGGTAATCATACGATTTTGCCGGGGGTGCGACGACTTCGTAAATGCGTATCTATCAGAGAGTTATGAAATTCGCCGGTCAATAGCGTACACAAAGGGTTCGTCAGACCGGCTCATAGACGACTATGTTATAAAATCTGATCGGTAGAAGCCCTTTCTTCTCCGATCACTTCTTTCTCCAGCCAGCGCTCCTGCCTGCTTTTGAAAAGGATTAGGCTGTCTTGGTCCTGCATGATCTGATGGGCTTCGGCTTTCAACTGTTTGATCTGTACTTCGGTAAGCTCCCCTTCAAACACAGAATTCTGTATCCAGTTGAGATAACGCCGGCAAAGCTTGAGCATCTTACCTACTCTTTTTTCTCCAATATCGTAAACTAAGATCACGTACATGGCTGAAGAACTGAAGGATTGAAGAACTGAATATAGGAATTTTTCTTATACATTCAGCTCTTCAGTTCTTCAATCTCACCACCAGGCTTTGAAGGGTTCGTAGGGTTGTATATCAAGTATATGTTTGGACAGCTTGTAGCATTCCAGCTTGATGAGGTGTTTGTAGCTGACATTCTTCTTGAGGGTGCGGTGTTTGAAAGTCTCTTTGAGGCGGTCTTCCCAGAATTTTGCAAACTTTTCTTTGGCTTCTTTTTTCAGCACAACGCCCTGAAGTTGGTCGTCAAAGTCTTTGGCTTGCAATATTTTTTTGTTCAGCAGCGTAAAAACGGTGCGGTCTACCAGGATGGGTTTGAATATCTCAGCCAGGTCCAGGGCCAGGGAAAAGCGGCGGGCGCCGGGCTCGTGCAGAAAGCTGATCGTGGGGTTCAACTGTGTATGATAAATCTGGTCCAGGCAAGCCGTATAGCAAAGCATGTTACCCAGCGAGATGAGGGCGTTGACCTCGTTGCGGGGCGGCTGTTTGCTGCGCCCTTCCATCCGAAAGTGGGTCAGGATCTCGTCGAAGCCCTGGTAGTACCGCTGCCGCATGTTGCCTTCTATGCCCATCAGTGTGGGTATGTCTGCCGCGCCGGGAATATCTTGCTGCCAGGCTGTGATGTCTGCGAGCAAATGATCCATCGCCTTGCCCCGGTTGTGGTGGTATTTCAGGGTGCGCAGCATGTTGTGGCTGGCTCCTTCCAGCAGCCTGCGGGCAATGCGCATCCGCTTGTGGTCATCGGCATAGTGCAGCGTCTGGCTGACTTGCATCTTGCCTGCCTGCAAATATTCTTTAGGATAAAATGAGCCGGTATAGTGTTCGTAGTAGTCGAAAAAGTGCAGGCTGATGTGGTGCTTACCCAGGAAGTTGTACAGGGCGCTGTTGGTGTCCAGGCTGCCAAAGACATAGAGTTGTCCGACCTGCTCTACCGGCAGGTAACGCGGCGTACCTTCTTTGCCCTGCTCGTCTACGGGCGTAAACTTGAGCGTATTGTCTTTGCGGCTCAGCCGGCCGGCGTTGAAGAGATAGTAGGTTTTGCTCAAAGGATAGGATTATCGGTTCGTACTTCTTTTTGCCAGGCTACAGGATCTTCAATAGTACTGAGTCCACCGCTTTCGGCTATTTCCTGCATCAAATCAGCTACTTCTTTTCCGTTGGAGAGTTGATTCGTAACTCCCGGTTCATGTAATTCTTCTATATTGCCAATGCCTAACTTTTTTAACAGAACTTCAATGAACTGTCGATCCTCTTCATTTTCTATGTCAATGGTAATCTTAGACATGTGTTTATTATTTTTTTGCGAGAAATATACTCATTCTGTTGCTAAAATAACAGGCTTAGTCTGTGATCTCATCTACATAACAAAAATCGTAGTAACTACATTGCTTACAAATCTTACTACGCAGCAGCGGCGGTGCGGTAGGCAAAGCAATGATACGCCTGATGTCTTCCAGCCAGATGGGTATCGACTTTCTATCTTCTTCAGTTAATACGACTTCTTCGGTCTGCCGCAGCTTAGGGTATTCAATCAGTCCTTTCGGATGAGCAATACCCGCTTCCTCCAGCAGATACAGGTAATACTTCACCTGGGCGATATGCGCGGCTTCTATCTTGTTGGATTTTTTGACTTCATGCACCGTCTTGGTTTTGGCATCATAGAAATCAATCTTTGCCCCTGACAGTTCCAGCTCGCGGTAGCGGGCTGCCCTTTGCGGATAAGTGGTTTCATGGATAAGCCTGCCTTCGGTGACCGCATCGGAGGTATGTTCCATGCGGATGCCATGATGAAACAGCCAGAGCTTGCGGTGGCACACATGGTAGTAGTTGATATGGGTCGGGGTGATGGGCATGAACCGCTTACGCTTTCTGAATAATTTTTCGTAATTCTACATGAAACCTTTCCGCCAGCGGAAGAAGCCTGTGAAAATCCTCTTGTTGATAACGTATCAATTCACCATAGCGGATTGCCGCCCAATCACTTTCCTGCCGGTCCTGGAAAATAGTATTATAGAATTTCATTAGTTCTTCGTCTACTATACCAGATTGAGCATACAATTTATTGAATTGCTTTTTTGTCCCACCGTGTGTTTTATGGCTAATTTTCTTCTTCAGTAATAATGCATCAACCAGGTAGAAGCATGAGTAATAGAGCCGGTTGATGGCGCCATTCCAAAACTGGCTTTGTGCTAATATCTGTGCTTCTTGTACAGCTTCTTGAGCCCGCTGTAAGCGGTAAGCGATTAAATCTTCCTCAGCACTCATAGTATGATACCTTCTTTTTTAACTTCATCATAAATAGGCCATCCTTCTTTCGTTTTCCAGTCCATGGTTGAGAAGATCAGACTGTTGATCAATGTTTCTTCCTGTATTTCAATTTCCCACAGCCGGTCGCGGATCGCCTGCTTTAGGGCGGTTTTGATTTGTGTTGGTAGTAATATCAGGAAGTCCCAATCTGAGTCAGGTCGTGCCTCTCCGCGGGCACGGGAGCCGAAGAGGATCACGGCTGCCTGCGGGTCTATCTGCCGTACCGCCTGACTGACCAGTTGAGGAATATACTCAGTAGTGTTCATGGCTTCAAGGTAGGGAAACTCACTCTCATTTCAAACGAATCGCGCTCCTTATGACTTAGGCGGTATGGGATGTTGCCGGATAAGGTGGTTTTCCAGTTTTTGTTCGGAATTGTTCACATCTTTAAAAAACAAAAAAGAATTAACACACACTTTTTACTCCTGCAAATGCCGCATCATCCTGGCGTTGGCCTCTTCCAGCGAAAATGCATGGACATCCCATTTTTCGTCGTCTTCCATTCCCAGCCATTCGCGCATATCTTCATATTCGGGGTTTTTCGGATCGTTGACTGCTTCTATCAGCATATAATAGCCGGGAATGCCTCCGCAGTCTTCCGGCGGACAGGCGCCCTTGCCAGCCAGGCATTGGGCCTGCATGACCTTTTCACCGGTTATCTTTTCGAGCGTGAGCAGGTGCGTCCAGCTATCTCCAAAGTCATAGAGATACTCCAGCTTTTGCTTTTCATGCCTGAAGACTTCTTTGATGTTGATCTTTTCGGCATCCTCATCTAACTCATCGCCCATACCCACGCCGAAGTCGTCAGGGATGCCGATGCGCAGGTCACCATCCCAGCCGTCGTTAAACTGAAAGAGGTGTCCGTTGTACCAGCCGAAGGCGCCTTGCAGGGCCAGGTGGAGTTGATAAAAAGAATAGGATTCGGGCACCAGCAGCCTGCGCCATACGGGCGGCTTGCTGGTTCCTTCGAGTTTTACTTTGAATTGATAGGCCATGTTTTTTTGTGTTTAAGTTATTCCTAAAACCTGAAACCTGACAGGTTTTAGCAAACATTTTACTATGAAACGGTAATATCATCAAAACCTGTCAGGTTTTGGGTTACATCCCGTTTTTTCAGCGCTTCGTGTATTTCAAGAAAATGCTGGCGGCTGCCAAACCAGCCGAGGCCGGTATCACCCGCCAGCAGGGTAGGCTTATCGAGCAGGTAAGCGTGCCAGGAGGAATGCAACCAGTCCTGTAGTTCTTTGGCAAAGTAATAGTAATTTTCATCCGACCGGAACAGGTTTTCACTGCCGTTGGCGTGGGTATAGAGGTGGTATACCTTTTCAGGTTCTAAAGGCAGATGGGACATAGGAGAGTGAGGGGTTGAT
>JBBSNI010000434.1:0-4876 GCA_038232695.1 Cytophagales bacterium | reverse complement strand
TATTCATCCCCCTACCCCCTTCCAAGGGGGACACTGCGTGGCTACTGTCCCCCTTGGAAGGGGGTAGGGGGATGAATCGTACGTACAGAAGGTACATTTTGAAGATTTACTATTTGTGTATATACTCTAGGTGTCGCACAGGACTGACTGATAACCATGCTACAAACACTTAATAGCCCTACGCACATATGCCTTGAAGAAACAGCTACTGCGACCAACCGCAAAGAGTCAGTTCCAATGAACCTTTCAATCTTCCAAAGCCTGTAAAAAAGCTTTGAACTGCTTTTTTAGTTCGTTGATCACTTCCTTTCTTTTTGGATGGTCTTTGTTCATTTTTAAGGCTTTGCCGGAAAGCGACATCAGCTTTTTTTTCATGGCAAGACTTTCCCCTCCGGGAAGCGATTCGGATGACTCCTCTTCGTGGCGAAGCAAGGCAATGGCTTTTTCCAGGTTTTCCGTCTCTCTTATTTTCTTCTGCACCTTTTTAAGAAAACCTGCTTCGCTGTCTATCAGGTCGGTAATGGTACGTTTGCCTGCTTTAATGTTGCCATTAAGAATATTCCAGCGCAACGCCTGATCTTTGCCAGCCAGTTTTTCCAGCGCAACAGCAAACTGCCCGTCGCGGCGGATCGTTTTTTCGTTGACGCCATATTCTTCGGAGAGCTTTTCGGCCGTCGGAGAGGGCAAGTGGACATTGTGTCCGTTTGCCTCTTTTCTGTCGCGGCTGCCGCCCCAGGTATTCTTTTCATTTTCGTACCGTAGTCCGCGAAGATAGCTCATTTGCAGGGTTGACAGGTTGCGGCGCGCCATCTGGTTGCCGATCATCCAGTCTTTGACCTCCGCCCGGCTCTCAAAGGTTTTGAGCCGGATATCAAAGCTGATGTTGTTCTTCTGGCAAAGCCTGTAACGGTTATGCCCATCTACCAGTACATAATCATCCCCTGTCTGCCAGACGATCAAAGGCTCCCGGCACCCTTCCTGCTTCAGGCTCAGTTCAAGCTGCTCCAACTCATCCGGGGCCAGGGGAGGAATCAAGCCGTCCAGTTCAGGGTCTATCCTGATGTTGTTTTTGATGTCATTTTCCAGCCCTTGAAAGAGGCTGACGTTCAACTTTTCTTTTTTACTTTTGGCTGCCATGTTTTTCTAACATTTCCTGGGTGAGTAATTTGTAGTCTTCAGCGGCGGCTGACCGGCTGTCATAGGTAAAAATATCCTGTCTTTGCGAACTGGCTTCCACGATCGCCACATTTCTGCGGATCATAGACTGGTACACCAACACGCCATACGCTTCCCGGACCGCATCAATAATATTTTTGCTCATCACCGTATGGTCTGTCTGGGTGATCAGAATACCGGAAACTTTCAGGTTTGGGTTCAGTCCCCTGGCACTGTCCACAGCCGCCATGATAGTATCCATGCCCTTGGTAGGCAAGTACTGGCTTTGCAACACGATCATCACATCGGTAGAAGCCAGCAGGGCATTGTTGGTCAGGATTCCCAGCGAGGGCGGGCAGTCGATCAGGATGTAGTCATAACGGCTTTTGACGTGCTCCAAAGCAGTCTTCAGCGCCAGATAGCCTTTGATCTGCAGGGATTGTAGTTTGTTTTCCGCCATCGTCAGGTCAAGGTCGGAGGGCACAATATCCAGGTTTTCACTGAGTTTGATGACCGGCAGGGGCTTGTCGGCAAAGAAAGTATGATAAATACTTTCGTCGGGGTCTTCGATACCGACCGACTGGGAAAGGTTGGCTTGCGGGTCTATGTCAACGATCAGCACCCGCCGCCCTTTCATGGCCAAGCCTTTGCCCAGATTCAAGGTGGTGGTGGTCTTGCCTACGCCGCCCTTGTGGTTGATAATACTTTTGATAATCATGTCTGCGCGCGATGTTGAGAAAATCTTCTGTGCTGCCCTGCAAGATATTCTATCTTTATGGAAATCGACAGCGCAGCGGTCAATTTTTTTGGTATTTCTTTCATAGGTAGTTGTGCAAAAAACCTTTACTTTTGTATAAGTACTTGTACAAATCAGTGTCTTCCGGAAACTGTCCGAAACCGGGCATTCAATGTTCATAAACGAACAATCAACGGGCAGACAAAAAGCCAAAAACCTCCTTAAATAGCTGCTCCGCGCCTTTTTATATTCTGGCAAGTCATTTGTTATACCGAAATAGAAGTAATTATTATCATGAGAAGAAGCGACTTAGGAGAATTTGAGGAGGTCGTGCTGCTGACGGTAGCCGTACTGACCCCACAGGCGTACAGCGTGGCTGTTGCCGAAGAACTCGAACAGCAAACCGGCCGAACGATCACTACGGGGGCGGTTCATGCCGCCTTGCAACGCCTGGAAAACAAAGGCTTTGTCAACTCCCAAATGGGAGGGGCGACCCCGGAGCGGGGCGGACGAAGAAAGCGGCTGTTTACCGTCACCGTATCCGGCAGCCGGATGATGCACGAAGTGCGAGCCGTCAGGAACCGCTTGTGGAACAGGATCGCGCCGCAGGCTTTGCCACAAATTAATATTGCCTGATGATGTCTTCGGAAAAACAGCACAAACCTACGCCGCCCAAGTGGCCGGACAAGCTGCTGGAACGTTTCTGCGCCCCGCACCTGCTGGAAGAAGTCTTGGGCGATCTGCACGAGCGATATGCCCTGAGAGCAGAAAGGGTAGGGGAGAAGCGGGCTAAAAGACAATATTGGCGGGAGGTGCTGGCTTATATGCGTCCTGCTGTTTTCAAACGTCAATCATTTCACTATACTAAATCTATTCTTATGGATATGCTCAGAAACCATTTCAAGATTGCCTTTCGGAACCTAATTAACAAAAAGGTTTATTCAAGCATCAACATCTTGGGCCTAGCCGTCGGCCTGGCCTGCTGTCTACTGATCTTTCAGTACGTCTCCTTTGAGTATAGTTTTGACACCTTTAATGAAAATGAGGCTACGCTCTATCGTGTTATTCAGACGACCCAGCAAAGCGGTGGCGAACCAGATGCCGGAGCTGGGACCGGATGGGCGATGGCCCCGGCACTAGCGCAGGAGGTACCCGAAGTGGTTCGCTTCACGCGCTTGCATCCTGAGTATGGTAATGCCGTGATTGCTAACCCCGCCCAGCCGAATAAAGCCTTTGAGGAAGAATGGGTGTATTACGCCGATTCTTCCTTTTTTCAGATGTTTTCCTATCCGCTCATTGCGGGCAACCCGGCCCGCGCCCTGGCATCCGGCACGGTCATGCTGTCCGAGTCAGCCGCCCGGAAATACTTTGGCGACGAAGATCCGGTGGGGCAATCGCTGGACGTAAGGGGGTGGATCGGCGGAACTTTCCGGGTCGATGGTATTTTCCAGGATGTCCCGGCCAATTCGCATCTTCGGTTCGACATCCTGCTTCCGATGGTTGATCTGCTGGAAAAAAGCCAGTTCAATGATCCTTCTACCGGCTGGGGCTGGACCAACTTTATCACGTACGTACAACTTCACAAAGATGCCAACCTTGCGGCTGTCGAGCAGAAGTTCACCGACGTTTTAGTGAGCAACCGACAGGAAGACTGGCAACCAACGAACACCACCGGGCGGCTAAGTGTGCAGCCCCTGTGGGATGTTCACCTCAACGAAAAATTTGCTGTTCCAAAAACTGTTACCGGAAGCTATCAGACAGTTTACTTCTTTACCATCATTGGTCTGGTCATTCTGCTTATTGCATTGGTCAACTACATCAATCTCACGACCGCCCAGGCCCTTAATCGGGCACGCGAGGTGGGCGTTCGTAAAGTGGTAGGAGCTAAGCGAGGACAACTCGTTATTCAGTTCCTGGCAGAATCGGTATTCGTAATCCTTATATCTTTCGCAATGGCGGTGGCACTCGCCGAGGTATTTAGGCCAACGCTTAACGGAATGGCCGGGTTGAATTTAACCGATGCACTGTGGACGAGTCCTAGTTTTTGGATAGCCCTCCTTGCCTTGTTCTGCGCCACTTCACTACTGGCTGGACTCTATCCTGCCTTGACGCTTTCCTCGTTCCGACCAGTCACGGTACTCAAAGGAAAAGTCAGTAGAGCGGCGAGCGGTGCATGGTTGCGACGCGGCTTGGTGGTATTTCAATTTTCAGCTACTATCGTCCTGCTTATTGGTATCACTGTCGTATATACCCAACTCAGCCACATGCGTAACAGGGATCTTGGTATTAACCTGGAGCAGATTCTTACGGTAAATGCTCCCCGCGTACTCTCGGAAGGCATTAATAATGTGAGTGCAGTGGAGACCTTTACCCAGGAATTGAGCCGACTTTCTGCAGTAGGGCAGATCGCCACCTCGGCAACGGTTCCGGGCAAGGGCTTTAACTACTACACAAATGACATCC
Source organism: Cytophagales bacterium (assembly GCA_038232695.1). Lineage (GTDB taxonomy): Bacteria > Bacteroidota > Bacteroidia > Cytophagales > Cyclobacteriaceae > JAJNNC01. The sequence goes on along the minus strand of JBBSNI010000434.1, from coordinate 522 downwards.
GAAAGGCAGCAGCAGACCCTTCGACTAGAGTCGCCGGGGTGGTCACTAACATCGACACCAGCTTTGCTGCGCTTTACGGTATGAAACTGGTTGCTGGCAACGGATTTAAAAATATGACAACCCCGGCGGAAGGAGAGCCTCATCCTGTTATTGTCAATGAGACGGCTGCCTTTGCACTCGGTTTTGTTACCCCTGAAGATGCTATCAACCAGGAGGTAAATATAGAAGATAACCCAGTCCGAATTGTTGGCGTCTTTAAGGATGTGAACTGGTCTTCTGGCCATGCCGCTCGCGAAAATGTCTTTTTCTTTTTTCAATCAGGCAACAGCCAGATTTCTATGAAAGTGACTACGGGAGACCTAGCGGAGACCATAGCTACCGTAGAAAACCTTTACCAGCAACTGTTTCCCGGCAATCCGTTTCAGTACGCCTTCGCCGACGAAACCTTCGACGCGCAGTACCGGAAAGACCAGCAGTTTGCCAAACTGATCAGCATCTTCACCATCCTGGCCATTACAATTG
>JBBSNI010000433.1:0-4876 GCA_038232695.1 Cytophagales bacterium | reverse complement strand
GCGAGCCGAACAAAAGCTTCCACTTCGGGTAGTTCTTCCTGCATAGCCGGTCCTAAAGGATACTGTTGCACCACCGTATAATCTGTAGTGTTATTCGTCATGTTGTTTTCTACGGCAATAACCTTATAGATACGCTCTTTTTTAGCATGAACATGATCAAAAGTCAGTTCCTGATAAATAAACAGGTAGATAAAGATAGCACAGGTCAGGGCGATCGCCAGTCCGGATAGATTAATGAAGGTAGATACTCTGTATCTGAGAAAGTTTCTGACGGCAACAAAAAGATAGTTCTTAACCATAAGTATCGGAATCTGGATGTATAAAGATGGTCAGGACATACATATCCTGCCTGACCCTAATATCCTGATTCATATACCTTTTTCCAAACTTTTTACAGGCAAACAAGGCTGTTTTATTTAGAATGCTATCATACATAGATTAGCCTGCTAACAGCCTCTATGAAATTTCGGGCAGTAACAAGCAAATCGTTTACTTCTTCCGGCTCAAAGTGATGTAAATCTTTATAGTCACTTTCCTGGCGATCCTGCATAATATGGTTGTAAAATTTTACAAGATCAGCATCAAGCTTTGAAGTAGTAGTAATATGTTTGTTGAATTGTGCTTTTACGCCAGTGTGTGTGCCATGTGGTAGATTTTCTTGCTTTAGTAAAGCAATAACAGCATAATAGCAAGCATAATATATACGGTTCACTGCCGCGTTCCATTTTTCATATTGCACCATAATAGCTGCTTCTTCCAGTGTTTCATAGGCACGAGCAAGGCGGTATCTGATAATCTCCCGATCAGTTTCATTCATAAAGCAATACCTTCATAGTCAATGTTCTCATACAATGGCATAGACGCATATTTTAGCTTTTCCTCTTTAGACGAAATAACAAGACTGATGACCATACCTAATGACAACTCAACTTCAAAGACTGCATCTCTTATTCTATGTTTAAGCACACGGTCTACTGGCTGAGCGGTAAGCACCAAAAAATCCCAATCCGAATCGGGGTGGGCATCTCCACGCGCTCTGGAGCCAAACAACCATAGCTCAGCCCGCGGGTCAATGTCTAGCACTACCTGCTTGACTTTCCTGAGTATTTCCTGTTGTGTTTCCATCAGCGAAAGTTAACAAGTCTTTGCCAGGATTCATAACCGCTCTTTCACTTTTATAAGTGGCTTTTGTATAGCAAACTTCCAAACTTTTTACAGGCAAAGATCACCGCTGTTTTTCACTCGAGCCTCGAGTAGTATACTACCCTAGGCTCCGTGAGTATACTACTCGAGGCTCGAGTAGCTTACTGCCCGAGGCTCGCTTAGTATACTACCCGAGACACCCTTAGTATACTGCTCGAGGCTCGAGTCAACTTTTAGGCTCCCGCCTGCGCTTCCAGCATCACCCGGGCTTTCTCTATTTCTTCCCGTTGGGCGGGCGTCACCTGGGGGTAGTGCAGGGGCAGCGACTCCAGCTTGCGGACGATCAAGTCGCTGACCGTCAGGCGCATAAACCATTTGTGGTCGGCAGGGATAATATGCCAGGGGGCTTCCTCCGTAGAGGTGTGGTTGATGGCTTGCTGGTAGGCGGTCTGGTATTTGTCCCAATGCTTTCTTTCCTGCACATCATTGGTGGTAAACTTCCAGTTTTTGTCCTCCCGCCGTATCCTTTTCAGAAATCGCTCTTTCTGTTCTTCTTTGGAAACATGCAGGAAGAACTTCAGGATCACCGTGCCGTTCAGGGTCAGGTGGCGTTCCATTTCGTTGATAGAGCGGTAGCGGTTTTCCCAGAAAGCTTCATCTATCTGTTCCAGTGTCTTCACGCCCGGAATGCGCTGCCCCAGGATATATTTGGGGTGTACGCGCGTCACGAGCACTTCTTCGTAATACGAGCGGTTGAAAATGCCGATACGCCCCCGCTCCGGAAACGCCCGGTAGGTGCGCCACAGAAAGTCATGCTCCAACTCGTTGACAGAAGGCTGCTTGAAGCTGAACACCTGGCAGCCCTGGGGGTTCACACCCGACATTACGTGCCGGATGGTGCTGTCTTTGCCTGCCGCGTCCATCGCCTGGAAGATCAGCAGCAGGGCGTAGCGGTTGTGGGCGTAGAGCTTGTCCTGTAGCTTCTGGAGCTTTTTCAGGTTATCCTTCATAGTGGCTTTTGCCTGCTTTTTGTCAGTATCCCCGGTGTAGTCGGTAGGATAGTTTGCTAAGGAAACGGGCGCGTTGGGCTGGGTAATGATTTTCTGGTCGTCGAACATGATGTGTTAAAGTATTAAAGTGTTAGGGTATTTTGGTATTGTAGCAGATTAAAGTCAGCTCACCTGGCGCGCGTTTGAGTGCAACGGAATGTCTGCTGTCGGGGGCACGCGTTACGCTGCGCTGAACGCGCGCCCAATGTCATTAAGTTAAGGGATTTATTGCCCTTCCCGGCGTTGTTGGCGCGAGCGTCCACGCTCGTGCCAACAGAGGAATGACGTTTTTTTTTAACTTAATGACATTGAACGCGCGCCAGTCTTAGTTTCCTTGAGCATTGAATATTGAGTGTTGAGTGCGCCGGGCGCCCGGTTGAATATTTTTAAACAATCCAATTCAATGCTCAACAATCAAGTAAAACAACAGTAAACACTCTTGCACCTTCCCCCTTCCAAACTAAGAGTAGCCTACGATTGTTAAGCAGGCACGAAAACAACACACATCTTACTTTCTTTATGTCAAAGATCAAGCACTACCAAAATACTTTCCTGGATACCATGCGGCAGCAGACCGACCCGCTGGCCGACCGTGCCGTGCAAGCCGTGTATCAGTCGGCAAACCCTACCCAGTTCAGAGACCTGATGAGTAGCCTGGATCGCAACAGTGATGCGTTGCCTGACGGGCTTCCTGCTGCTGTGACTGAGTTCTTTGAAGTCTCGGGGCAACTGCCCGGCTGGGCCAGCGAAGCCCGGATGCAGCAGGGTACGCAGTTTTTTGCCCGCTATGGCTTCGACCTGATGCTGATGCTGGGCTTGCTGTCGCTGCCCTACGACTATGCGGCCGCCAACGGGGCGCAGGTGCTGCACCTTTCGCAAAGGCTTTCTTACCATCCCGGCAAACGGCTCATAGAGACCGGGCACTATGTGATGGACGTGACCGCTTCCGGCGCGTTCTCCAAGCGGGGAAAAGCCATCCGCAGTGCTCAGAAGGTACGCTTGGTACACGCCGCCATCCGCTACCATATCGGACAGGGCAGCCGGTGGAACCCTGCCTGGGGGCAGCCTATCAACCAGGAAGATATGGCAGGCACTAACCTGTCTATGTCCCTCATCCCTGTGCGGGGGCTACGAAAAATGGGGCGGCAGGTGTCGCATGAAGATATGCTGGCTTATATCCATCTTTGGAACGTCGCCAGCTATATCATGGGCGTAGACGAAAAGCTGCTGCCCGATACGGCCAAAGAAGCTTATGTGCTTGACAAAGCCATCACCACCCGACAGCACACGCCTTCGGAAGCCGGGCAGAGCCTGACAAAAGCACTGCTGGACTACATACAGCAAAGCGCCCCGGCCAATATCAGCCCGTTGGCCCCGGTATACATGCGCTACCTGCTAGGCGATACGATTGCCGACTTGCTGGCCATCGCTCCCTATCCTGCTGGGGAAAGCTGGGCGATCAACCCGGTGAAAGGTTTGAACCAGCTACGAAACCTGGTGCCGGAAGGCAGGAATACTTATTATGATCTCTGGACACAACTCAACCGGCAGTCTAAAAGCCTTGTCAAAGAGAGCGGCAGGAAGTTCAGAATGCCTGGCAGCCTGACGGCTTCATAGCAAATTCGGCAGAGAGTAGCCTGTTTTCTGATCAACAAAAAAAAAGTTGGTATTTGTGGATTTTATTTTCCTATTTTAGGAGTCACTATTTTTCACTTAACCAACCAAACACATGTCCAGATTATTCACACTATTTTTTGCAGTTTTGATCGCTGCCTGGGGATTATCTTCCTGCCAGAGCAGCAAGATTGCCTATGGCAACAGCTATTATTTCAAACAGACACCCAAAGCCGTAGACGCCCCAGCGCCCAAAGAAAAGGCGATGGTCGCTTCTGTGCAACCGCAGTCTGTGGCGCCTGTGTCTGCCGAAGACAAGATCACACAGTCGGCACAGCGGGTGGCAGCGATGGGAGAGACCCAGGCTACGCTGAAAACGTCTATGAAAGATGAGGCTATGAGCCGTGCCGAGAAAAGATCAATCAAACAGGAAGCCCGGGTCAACAAAAGGCAGATGCGCCGGGAGATGAAGACGCTTGTCAGGGAGTACAAAGCCGCGCCTAAAGCTGTCCAGGAAAAGATGGCAGAGCAGGCCATTTCCGGCAATACCCGGACAGGTCTTATCGTTGGCATCATCGGTATAGTCCTGCTCATCGTCAGCGGCGCTACCGGCGCAGGGGCGGTGCTGTACACCATAGGCTCCATCCTGGTGTTGGCAGGTCTGATCCTGATCCTGCTGGATTTGTTGGATTAAAGTGTTCAGGTGCTGTTGCCAGATACTTTTGTCCCTTGACCATTGAGTGTTGAGTGTTGAATATTTTAAACATTCAATGCTCAATGGCCAAGTAAAAACACGTCAAAGTAACCAACTCCTGATGCCAGGGCATCGTTTCATCCTGAACAGCTGAACACTACTTCCTGAAAAATCGCAGGTTGGCTGTCCCCCCCGTCTTCAGCGTAAATTCCTGGGTTTCTGTAAACTTACTGCCGAAAGCGTCTTTGGCACGGAAAACCATCTTGTAGCTGCCCGGTTGCAACGCTAAAGTCATCCGGGTCTTTTCACCGTCCAGGTCCAGCACCCATTCCTGAAAGCCGCTGTCCTGCAGGCGGTAGAGGCTGCCGTAGCCTTG
>JBBSNI010000432.1:0-4911 GCA_038232695.1 Cytophagales bacterium | reverse complement strand
TTTGTATTTCAAAAAGCGAACGCTTTCAGGGAAACCCCGTCAGCCAAGCGCGACCTCTGGGAGCAGGAGAGCCAGCAAGAAACCCTCTCCCCCCTTCAATTCATCAAGGCGCAAAAGAACTGCCGGATCAGAATGGTCAAACGCCTGATGGCTGACCTGCTCAATAACAACCAGGATTTGGAAGAATATCTAAAAGCGCATCACATCTAAATTTAAAAACTATGCACACAATTTTTAGAAAGATCAAAGAAAAGATCAAAGCCCGTCGGCAGACCCGCTACCAGCAACAAAGAGAGACCATAGAAGAACTACTCCGGGATATGGCCGCATACTATGCTACCAGGCATCCACCGGATTCGCCTGCCTACCGTGCCGGGGAAGATGAAGACAACGACAACACTATTTTCCTTTGCCTGTGAAAGACCTTACCAACCCCCTGCACCCCGCCGCCTTACGCGCCCGCGAGATTTTAGAAGCGAGCAGCCTCTACAACCCGGGAACCTATGTGGCGCGCGTGATCAGGATGCCCGTGCCGGAGCATGGCATGTATGTGCGCTTTCAAAAGGCGGAAGTAACCGGGTCGCCGGGCGAAGGCAAAACCGTATGGGCTTTTGTGAATATGGAGCCTATAGGCCCAAAAGGAATCCCAAAAAAAGATCAACACAGACTGCTATGACTACCTCACAAATCATATACATGATCATCATTGCCGGAGGCGCTTGCCTGACTGGCTTTGCTTTGAGCTACGCGCTGTGCCTGTACATAGGCTACCGCCAGGATAAATGGTCGGATCGCCAAAAGGACATCGAAGAAAAAGCAAACTCAGAGAAATCCGGCATCCATGAGAGTAACGCCCGTCGGGCTACTCCGGATCAAAACATCATAGAAGACTTAACAACCCGCAAGAACCATGAGAACTAAAATGACAGAGGTGCAGGCCCATGATTTTATAAAGCTTTTAGAAAACCCCCTGCTCTATCCTTACCAGAAAATTGCCGCCATGCAAAAGCTGCATGACTTTACTGATGTCAACAAAAGCATTAATAACGCCATGGCCTTTATGCGCAACCGTATCACAGAAAATAAAGAAGCAGCGCGCTCATACGGAAAACTTCACAACGATGACCAAGTTGACTACTGAACAGCTTTTAAAACTCGGCTTTGACCGCGATGGTAACCGTATCACCACGCTACAGCACAAAGTGGTCATGCCCGCCAGCCGTCGCTGCGACCTGCCTGCCGGTAGGCAAGGCCGGGACCGGGCGATGGCTCCCTTGCCCACCGGAAACCATGCTGACCCCTCCCCTTTCATTTTTATACCGGGAGAAGTGCCATCAGGCAAAAACTCAAAGCGGGCAGTAGCAAAAGGTGTTCTGGTAAGCTCGGTACCTACCTTGCGGTACAAAAAGGAAAAAGCGGCAGACTACATAGAGAAAGCGTTTGCCTTTCGCAATATGAGTGTAACACTTGGCAAACCATTCACCGTGTTTATGAAGTTTGTCCGCGCTACAGCAGGTCAGTGGGATTCACACAACGCCAGCCAAATCGTCGCTGACATGATGCAGGAGCATGGCTGGATCGACAACGACGACGCACGAAACATAGTCATTCACCCTACCCCCCATTTCTTGGTAGACAAGGACAACCCAGGGGTATATATCTTTCTTTGACACTCTCCGACCTAAAGGCACTGGAGATTCTTGCCCTACGCATATGCCAACGCATTACGTTAACGGACATTGGCGGTGCCCCCGCCTCATTTGATTTGCTTGAATTCGTTGCTCATTTTTGCTTGGTTATCGCGACGCCTGTCGCCCTTGTTCAATGGCTCATACAAGCAGCTACGCTAATAGCAAACAACCTCAAAAAAAACGATAGACAATACCCCCCCCTACCCCTATATAACTGAATCCTCTGGTTGTCAGCACCGGACCGGCAAACAAGCCTATCCCAAAACGGGACCGCCTCGGCGCAGCTACCTGGAAGGAGGTCACCCCGCGCAAGGTGCTGTGTGGATTATACGAGAGTATTTCTACACGTAAGTCATTTCCTTTGCCCCGCTGCACGATAGAAAGACTGTCAAAACTCTGGTAGCTAAGCGTCAGTTTGTCGCTGAGTAGCGAGCCTGTCAGGGTCAGCCAGCGATCAGAAAAATTAAACGTACCTCTGGGGCTAACAATATCTGCTATCTCTAACCGGGTCGCCGGGCGAGTAATAGCCGGGGGAGGGGGGGTGGTATCATACACGATCCTGGTCACAATCTTCCTGTCCTGCTGCAAGCCTACCTGCTGTACGCTTTTCAAATTGCGTAGCCTGGAAGAAAAGTCTTTCTTCAAGCTGTCTATCTGTTTTTCATACAGCGTTTTGATGGTCTGCCTATCCGTAGAGATGGTAGATAACCTGGCTTTGCTGCGCCCTAACTCGTCGCGCATCAAGGCCGCCTTCTGTGTGGTCTTGATCACCTGCCTGCTGCGTTCATTAGCCCGCTGGCACTGCTGCGTACTTAGCACCAGGAAAAAAGCCATCAGCAAAAACAAGGCGATGCTCAACAAGTCTATTTTTTTGATCATCAAAACAGAGGTCTGGAGATAATTTTAAGGACAAAAATTTCAGGCAACAGCTTATAGAGTTCTTTCAGGGTATCCCGGCTGTAGTTCAGGTCCCAAAGCTCATCGCTGTCTATCTTGACATGCTGCCTGCCTACCAGGATGCAACCCCGTGAGTTGTGCGTAAAGCTGCCATAGTGCATGAGTATCTCCAGCCTGGCTATGACATCCTGCAACCAGAAACAAGCCCCGAACTTAGGGGAGACATGCTTACGGGTAATGTACTCATCTTCTAAGATACAGGAGATGCCAGGCGCATTACCCTTGTTGGCCAGTTCCAGCGTCTTGCAGGTAAAAAGCTGGTCGTAGTCGTGATAGACTGTCAGGCTGCCAAGCGTCTGTGCTTCCTGGTAGCTGCGCATAAGCAAGGCATGTAGCATCTGGGCACGGTTCCCCGGCGGGGCAATCCGCGCACGGGTTTGGTTGAGATAACTAAAGTATTTAATTTCAAACAATTTCTAACCTTAACTCCTAAAAATTTATGGAAACTAACAGCGAAGACACAAAACCAATAGACAACCAAAAATTGTATTACACCCCCCCTGATAAGGAAAACCTGTGGGAGGCAGACAAGATCAGAACCTTTACGGGTATCTACATCAACCCCTTTGATGCTACCCCTGAACAAATCAACATACAGGACATTGCCCATGCCCTTGCCAATATCCCACGCTTTGGTGGACACCCCAAACGGTTTTTGTCTGTAGCCGAACACTGTTTGTATTGTTATGCCTGGGCGCCGGATGCCTTCAAATTAGAGGCCCTGTTGCATGATGCCAGCGAGGCCTACCTTTTGGACATTCCCCGCCCGATCAAAAACAGATTGCCAGGCTATAAAGAAGCCGAGGAAAGGCTCATGGGCGTCATTGCCCAGGCGTTGAGTCTTGTCTATCCTATGCCTGCTATAATCAAGGACATAGACAACCAGGCGCTGGTCTTTGAATGGGAAAATTTAGTTTTGAAAGACATCCGCGCGGCGGACCGCCTTCGCCCTTATACAAACCATGAGGAAACGGAAAAAAGATTTTTACAGGCTTTTCGCCAGGCACAAACCTTAAAAAGCATTACACAATATGGATACAAATCATAAAATAACCAGCCCTGCGATTGACACTGTTTTTGATGGACTGCCTGTTCATCTTGGTGCCAGCACCATTACTCACCTCAAACTTTTCATCAAACATTTTTTGCTTGATATGCAAACAGTAGATAACCCGGAATACTGGACCTGGGGAGTAGTTACCTTAAAAGACCTCGCCTGTTCTACAGGCATTCACTTTTCGTACGGAGGCGATGATACCATCCCGGAACATATTGACCACAATCAAATTTACGTACATTTATGAAACAACTGACTTTGCACGGCAAGACGATTGACCTGCCCTCTGCGATCGCCAAATTGCCCAGAGACGAACGCGGCTATCCTATCCCCTACTTTGTGCCAACCGTTGACGGCAAGCCGGACTTTCGCCTGATGGATAGCCGCCGCCGCCACTACTGCATGGAAAAGAAACGCTGTATGATCTGCGGTGGCAAGCTGCACGAGAACATTTACTTTGTCTCCGGTCCTAAAGGATTGATTAACGGGATAAGCTCTGATCCTGGGATGCACAGAGACTGCGCTGAATTTTCTTTGCAAGCCTGCCCGCACCTGCTTTTTCCCAAAGCACAGCGAAGGGAAACACATATGCCTGAAAAGGCAAGCGGCTCGGCAGGGATGGTTTGCGAAAAACCAGATACCATGTACCTGGTGCTGACCAAAAAGTATAGGATCATCGTGCCCCCGGACAGGGTGCCTTTGCTCAAATTTACCCCTGTGTACTCCTGGAAGTATGATTATTCATCGGGCAACTTAGCCCCAAAAATTTAGACAAATTATGGCAGACAAGACAAAAATACAATGGACAGATGCTACCTGGAATCCCTTTTACGGTTGCAAGAAGGTTTCACCAGGATGCAAATATTGCTATATGTACCGTGATCAAGAATGGTATGGGCTTGATCCTACTAGAGTAAAACGCAGTAAGACAAAGTTCAAAGAACCGTTGCTTTGGAAAGAACCTCGTAAGATATTTACGCGCCATGGGCGAATGCTCACTGGCTTTAGCCGTGAGATGAGGAGCGTTGGAATTATATAGTGTTTTCCTTTGCATTTTAAGAACTTTTTTGTATATTAGTAAGGTCAGTTTATTCAGCTATTAGGCTGGCTGACACGGCATAGTATCCTGCTGCCGGGTACATTTCAAGTTTTTGGGGCTGTTGTACTTCATTGATTTTAATCAGTGTGACTAAGTTTTCAGTTCGT
>JBBSNI010000431.1:0-4916 GCA_038232695.1 Cytophagales bacterium | reverse complement strand
TTTTCACCCTTTCGTCTCTGTCAGTCATGTTAAAGTAATGTTTATAAAGTAAATAAATCGCTATAGTTAGCAAGAAAACACCACAAAAGGTTTTAGGCTGTAGACCCGCCGCAACTCGAGCCTGCGCCAGCCGTGCATCCGTAGCAGTGCTGATTGATGACAATCTCCCGCTCCTCTAAATCAGCAAAACTACACCGGCTGATGTGCTGGCTCTGCGGGTTTTTGACTTTCAGATCCAGCATCTGGTTAAAGTCACAGTCGTAGAGGTAGCCGTCCCAGCCGACAGAGATCGTATTGCGGCACATCACGCCGGCGGCGGCAGACGGATTAAAGGCGTCTACCAGCTTTTCCATATAGCTTTCGTAGTTGCCGCTCTGAAGCAGATAGTCCAGAAACCGGCTGATTGGCATGTTGGTGATGGTAAACAAGCTGTTAAAATCAATATCATATTTGCTCTTCAGCCTGCGTTTAAATTCTTTTTCCAAAGAGGTCTGGGAGGCAGGCAAAAACGCACCGGCAGGGTTGTATACCAGGTTCAGCATGAGACCGGTGTCTTCTTTGCCATAACCTACCGCGTTGAGCATCTGCAAAGCCTTCACCGACTTTTCAAACACCCCATCGCCGCGCTGGGCGTCGGTCTGGGCTGCGGCAAAGTGAGGCAGCGAAGAAACGACTTCTACCTGGTGCTGTCGGAAAAATTCGGGCAGGTCATGATATTTTGGGTTGGCCAGGATAATAGTCAGGTTGCAGCGCACGATGGTTTTCTTGCCCAGCGCAGAGATTTGCTCCACAAACCAGCGAAAGTGAGGGTTCATCTCCGGCGCACCGCCCGTCAGGTCTACCGTCGTGATGTGCGGACCTTCGGCGATCAGGCGCAGGCATTGCTCCATCACCTCGCGCGTCATGATCTCTTTGCGGTCCGGACCGGCGTCCACGTGGCAGTGCTTGCAGGTTTGGTTGCACATCTTGCCTACGTTGATCTGAAAAATCTCAATACCGGTCGCGCGGAGCGGGTGCAGACCGATGGTCTGTAATTTGTCTTTGAACTTGGGAATATGCCTTCCTTCCTGGTCTGCCCGGTTGAGTACTTTTAACTGTATAAAGCTTTCGGATAATTCGTGATGTTGCTTTTTGAGAGATGGCATGTTTTATATACGAAAAAAGGGATTGGCTATTTTTTACGGTAAATGTCTTTGCGATGGGCTACTTGTAATACATCGACGATCATAATGGTATCTTCTATCAAATAAACTATCCGATAATCACCGACCCGGATACGCCATAGGTCTTCTGCTCCCTGTAGCTTTTTAGCACCTGGCGGACGCGGATCTTCTCCTAAATGTCTGATGGATGGAATCAGTCGATTAGATACGTTCTTAGATAATTTTGCAATAGCTTTAGCTGCTGATTTTTTGACTGTCACTTTATACATCCTTGTCCAGCTTTCCGGAAGCTTTCAGTTCTTCAACGAGGTCTTCCAAAGGTATGCTTTCTTCTTCTTGGCGGGTCTGAGCTATCAGTACGTCGTAAAAATCTTCCCAAAGTTCACCGTATTTCTCTAAATCTATCTGCACGGCTACCGGTTTCTGTTCTTCGTTCACTAAATATCTAATTCCTTCCATAACTATTAATTATTTGTCTAAAGGCTACATAGAGATTTCCTTCACCTTGTTCATCATCTGTACGCCATGCACCAGCGAGGCGCCGCCCCGGATGGCCGCAGCCACATGGATGGCTTCCATCATCTCGCCCTTGGTAGAGCCTTTTTGCAGCGATTCGGTAGTGTAAGCATCAATACAATAAGGGCACTGCACGGCGTGAGATACGGCCAGCGCGATCAGTGCTTTTTCTCTTTCGCTCAGCTCGCCTTCTTTAAATACCTCGCCGTAGTAATCAAAAAATTTACTGGCAAGGTTGGGCTCAAATTCACTGATGTTGCCGAATTTTGATAAGTCGGCAGGGTTATAATACGTCTTTTCCATTGTTTGTAAAAAGGTTATTTTTATGAGATAAAGTTCCTGGCAATCTAACAAGAATTTGCCAATAAGCCTGATGTTTGCTCATCAAACCAACGAAAAAAAAGCCTGATACGGATGCTGATAGAAAAATGATAATCAGGTATAGCCCACAAATTCCTCGAAGTTCTTTGGAGTAATACCTTTCGTCTTGCTGCCGGGATAGGCTTGGGTAAAGGTTTTAGGAAAGCGGACCGGCTTGTCAGCCTTCCACTTGATTTCGTAGGCATAGAACCCACCTTCGTACTCTTCTACAAAGTCAATTTCCTGCTGCTGGTGCGTACGCCAGAAATAGTAGTTGGCATAGTGCTGCCGGTAATGATTTGCTTTAAGGCGCTCGCTGATCAGAAAGTTTTCCCATAAGGCTCCGGTATCATTGCGCAGGTTGAGTGAGCGAAAGTCCGAGATCAGGGCATTGCGGATGCCTGTATCCCAAAAATATATTTTACGCTTTTTATTGAGTTCGTTGCGCAGGTTGCGGCTCAATGGATGAAGCCGGAAAATAATAAAAGCCTGTTCCAGCAGTTGAACATAGTTCTCTACGGTGAGTTTGTCTACGCCAAGCAGCGAGCCTAATTCAGGATACGAAACCTCGTTACCGATCTGTAATGCCAGGGCTTGCAGCAGTTTTTCCAGCAGGGCAGGTTTGCGAATATCTTTATAAGCCAACAGGTCTTTGTAGAGATAACTACTGGCCAGTTGCCGCAACCGTTCTTCTTCCTGTCCGGCATGAAGCACCACTTCAGGGTACATTCCGTAGCGGATACGCCGCTCCAGTTCGCTACGCGCTTCCAGCCTGCCCCGGTAAGCGACCAGTTCGCTATAGGCAATGGGGTAGAGGAAATACTCAAACTTGCGCCCGGTAAGCGGCTCATTGATCTCGCTGGCAATATCCAAACTGGACGAACCGGTAACAATGAGCTGCTGTTCGGGCATCTGATCAGCGATGAGTTTGAGCGTAAGTCCGATATTTTTGACCCGTTGTGCTTCATCAATAAAGATGATCTGAGAATCGCCTAACCATTGCTTTAAGGGGGTAGAGCCAACATTCGTAAGTTGTTCCCGTACCAGGGGTTCGTCGCAATTGAGGAAGATCGCTTGTGGTTGGTATTTTTGGTAAAATTGCCGGATCAGGGTGGTCTTTCCGGTCTGTCGCGCTCCTAAGATAATCAACGCTTTTCCCTGGAAAAGTTTTTCCTGAATAGTATGAGATAAACTACGTAAGATCATAAGTTAGGTGATTATAATCTCCTAAATATATTAATTTAAGTGATTACAATCACTCAAATTAAGATTTTTATTGGCTGTTTGGATTGACTGGATCGCTTGACAGGATGCTCAGCGTTTGTCTTCCATCAGCTTGAGCAACACCCCGTTAGACCAGCCGAAGCCGTCCTGCACGGGATATTCGCCGCCCCCGGCTTCCAGCGTAATGTCCGCGACGTTGTACTTTTCTACCAGCTTGCCGGTATTTTCATAGACGCGGATATTATTCTTCACCCAACGGTTTTTGATCTCATCTGCCAGCTTGTCCAGTCCATAGTTGTACAAGCCTTTGATCGCCATCCATTGCAGGGGCGCCCAGCCGTTGGGCGCATCCCATTGCTGTCCGGTAGACAGCGTGGTGGTGCGCAGCCCGCCGGGTTGCAGAAAGTCCTCTTCCAGCCTCTTAGCGACCATACGCGACGCGCGGGCACTGCTGATGTTAAAAAACAGCGGGTACGCCGCTGCCAGCGAAGGGCGGTCCAGGTTGGCTTTTACTACAAAGTCGTAGTCTAAATAAAACTTTGCTTTCGCATTCCAGAAGTATTGCCGGATGGCTTCTTTCCGCCGGGCGGCTTTCTGTGCAAACAGTTTTTGTTTGACAGAATCTTTGCTGGCAGCATAGCCTTGCGCGATGGTTTGCTCTAAGTGGTACATCAGGCAGTTAAGGTCTACAGGAATGATCTCCGTCGTGTGGATAGAACCCAGGTCTTGGGCATCCCGTAGCCAGCGGCTGCTGAAGTCCCAGCCCGACTCGCAGGCAGCCCGCAGGTTGCGGTAAAGCTGCTCTTCCTTGCGGTTGCTTTTCTTAGCCAGCGTGTAATCTTCCTTGTAAGCCTCCGCGCGGGGCGAAGGACGATCATCCCAATACCGGTTCAGTACTAGCCCTTTCTTCAGAATCACGACCCGGCGGAAGGCAGGGTTTTGTGTAGAAAGCTGCCCGGCACCCTCCATCCAAAACTGGTACTCTTTTTCTAACTGGGGCAGAAACCGCATCAGCACGGCATCGCCCTGCAGGTCAGCCAGCAGGCGTACCATCAGGGAATAAAACGGGGGCTGCGAACGGCTCAGGTAGTAGGTGCGGTTGCCGTTGGGGATAAAGCCCAGCGAGTCGATCAGAAAAGAAAAGTTGTTGACCATGTGTGCGATCATGTCTACTCTGCCGGAGACTTGCAGCCCGAGCATGGTAAAGTAACTGTCCCAGTAATAGATCTCCCGAAAGCGCCCGCCCGGCACGATATAGGCTTGCGGCAGGCGGATCAGTGAGCCTTTCGTCAAGACTCCCGGCTGGCGCGTCAGCACGGGCCACAGCGCGTTGATATGTGCCTGTATGGATTGTGTCGTATCGCTTTGGTAGCCGGAGGCAAAGACAGGCGGAAGCTGGAAATGCTCCAGCACAAACGTTTTTAGGTCAAAGCCAGATTTGTCTTTGCGGGCGTTGTACCGTTGCAGGATTTCTTCTGCCGGAAACAGAGGGATACAGTCAGGAAACGTTTTGGAATCTTCAAAGACCGGCGCAAGTTGCACCGCTTTAAAAAGCTCACCGAATGAAACGTCGGGCGCAACCTGGGCGTGCGTTACAGATAGTACGAAGGAAAGTATAGCACACAAGGCAGCGAGTCTTGCTGTTTTTAAGAG
>JBBSNI010000430.1:0-4926 GCA_038232695.1 Cytophagales bacterium | reverse complement strand
ATCAATGAGCATATTGCCTTTCATTTTGCTAATAGAAATGTTTAACGTAAAATACAGTATTGTACAGACCCCTAAAAGGAGGACTGCACATTTCATTTTACTACAAAATTACCTATCATTGAATTCACATTATTCACCATACAATCAATCCCTCAATCCCTCAATCCCTCAGTCCCTCAACCTGTTTTTATGAAAACTACCGCCTTTCTGCTTCTTCTCAGTATGTTTTATCTCCCTGCCCAAGCACAAACCGCTACCTCCCAACCGCCCGGTCCGCTGCGCGTGAGCGACAACCACCGCTACCTTGTCAAAGCCGACGGCACCCCTTTCTTCTACTTAGGTGATACGGCCTGGGAACTGTTTCATCGCCTCAACAGGGAGGAAGCCGAGCGCTACCTGCGCAATCGTGCCGCCAAAGGCTTTACCGTCATACAAGCCGTAGCCCTGGCTGAGATCGACGGGCTACACGACCCAAACCCTTACGGCGATGTGCCTTTGCGCAACGACGAACCAACCCAACCGGACACCACGTCCGGCAGCGACCCCGGCAACCCGGAACAGTATGACTATTGGGATCATGTAGATTGGATCGTCAACAAAGCGGGCGAACTGGGATTGTACATCGGGCTGCTGCCTACCTGGGGCGATAAGGTCTTTAAAAACAACTGGGGCGTAGGACCGGAGATATTCAACGAAAAAAATGCCGAAGCCTACGGCGCTTTTATCGGCAAACGCTACGCCGGCAAAAATGTGATCTGGATCATCGGCGGCGACCGCAACCCTCGCCCTGACCATCCGGACACGGCTGTCTGGCGGGCCATGGCACGCGGTATTGTGCAGAGCGTAGGTGGCAACGACAAAGCCCTGATGACCTTCCACCCGCAACCCGTCGAGCACGGTTCTTCTTCCAACTGGTTTCACCAGGACGAATGGCTGGACTTCAATATGCACCAGACCGGCCACTGCCGCGACCTGGAAGTATATGCCCGTATGCACGAAGACTACATGCTCAAGCCCATCAAACCGACCATGAATGGGGAGCCTATCTACGAAGACCACCCCGTATGCTTTAATGCGGCAGAAAACGGCTACTCTTATCCTTCCGACATGCGTAAAGCAGCCTACCTGAGCCTGTTTGCCGGGGCGATGGGGCATACCTATGGCTGCCACAACATCTGGCAGATGTGGCAACCGGGGCGCAAGCCTATCAACGGTCCGCTAAAGCCCTGGTTTGAGTCGCTCGACCTGCCCGGTGCGGTAGATATGACCTATGTGCGCCGCCTGATGGAGTCGCGCCCCATGCTGACGCGGGTTTCTGACACCTCGCTGCTGGCCTCCAACGCCCACGAAGGTGGAAACCGTATACAGGCGACCCGTGGCGATGATTATGCTATGATCTATACGGCAGCCGGGCTTCCGTTTACCGTAAACCTGGGCAAAGTCAGCGGCAAACAACTCAAAGCCTACTGGTATGACCCCAGGGACGGTCAGGCGACATTGATCGATACTTTTGACAACAAAGGAACCCGTCAGTTTACACCCCCTTTTACTGGACCAGGAAGGGACTGGGTGCTGGTACTGGACGATGCCGCCAAAAACTATCCACCGCCGGGACAACCCAGGTAGGAGAGCCTGATAGGATATGACCGCTTACTTTAGAGGAATACTTGTTAATTAATCATAATTTTTGCGTAACTTATTTCCATTACTGAAGAAATAAGTATGAAAGGAAACTATCATGGATTTTGTTGCCTTCATTTTCAAGGTTTTAATACCTCTTCCTTCTGTTCTAAGTATTTGGCTTATACTTAGTTTCCCCTGCTTGCTGCAAGCCCAAACCAATCCGTTAACCTTTGAACGATTTTCTACAGAAGATGGGCTCCCGAGTAATACAATCCTGGACATTGTACAAGACCACGAAGGGTATATTTGGTTGGCCACAGAAGATGGATTAGTGCGTTATGATGGGTATGAGTTTCTAAACTATCGGAGCATTTCGGGGGACTCCACTTCTTTATCCCAAAATCGGGTTGAAAAATTGTACGTAGATTTTACAGGGGATATATGGGTTGGCAGCAAATCAGGCCTTGATCGTTATAGCTCCGATTGCGACTGCTTTATGCGGTATTCCTCCCATGAATCTGCGCCCAGCAATCAACAAGCAGGACAAATCAATGCCTTTGCAGAAGACCGGGACAACCATCTTTGGATTGGTACCCAGGCAGGGGGGCTATTTCGCTATGAACGGGAAAGCGACCAGTTTACCCGCTTTCTGGATGAACCCAATAATCCAAATAATCTTTTAGAGGACGAAGTTCGAGTGCTTCTAGTCGACAAAAATAATTATCTCTGGATTGGTACCGGAGAGCCATTTGATGCTACTATTTCGGGCGGTGGTCTTGTTCGGTTAGATTTACAAACAGGCAGTACTAAACGCTTTTTGCATGATCCGGCTAATCCCAATAGCCTGATTGATAACCGCGTCTCTGCGCTTATGGAAGACCAGGAGGGGAAATTATGGGTCGGGACTTGCCAAAGTGGCCTCCATTATTATGAGCCCGAAAAGGAGGAGTTCATTCGAATGATGCCTGACCCTGCCAATCCTAATCTCTTGTGCGCACCCCAGGGAGAAATGGGCTTATGGTCTTCGTGTCCGCATGTCAGATTTATTCATCAAGACCAAGACGGTGAATTTTGGGTAGGAACTTATAATGGAGGGTTACATCACTTCGATCCCGTTAGTAAAAAACTAAACCATTATGAGCATGATCCTGCTGATCCCGGCAGTTTAGGCTCTAACCAGGTTTGGTCTTTTTTGCAGGACCGACAGGGCCGCTTGTGGATAGGTAATCTTCCGGGAGGGTTTCATAAGGTGGATCCCTCCTTGCATAAGTTCAAGGTATTCGCCCATGATGCGGAAAATCCAACAAGCTTATCCATTGATAATGTCATGGGGATTTATGAAGCGCCCCGGGAGCCTGGAATCATCTGGGTGGGAACCCACGGAGGTGGCCTCAACCGACTGGATACAGAGACGGGACAATTTCAACATTTTCGTCACCAACCGAAGAAGAAGCATAGCATCAGCAGCGATATTGTATGGAGGACTTATGAAGACCGGAACGGGACATTTTGGGTAGGAACAGAGGCCGGGCTGGATACTTTAGACCGGCAGACAGGGGAGTTTACACCGTACAAAATTTGGGAAAATAATACCTATACGACCATTCCCTATCCAGTCATTCGTATGCACGAAGATCGGGAAGGTTTTTTGTGGCTCGGTACCTGGATCGGCGGAATGATCCGTTTGAGCAAGGATAAAAAGACCGTTACGCAGTATCAATTTTCCAACTTTAGCCCACAAACATTTTATAACAGTGTTTACGCAATCTACGAAGATGCAAAAGGGACAATCTGGGCAGGAATATTTCAAAATGGGTTATTTGAGTACGATGCACAAAATGACACCTTCATACCTCATCTCGAAGGGTACGGGATAACCAGCCTTCAGGAAGATAGTACCGGCAAATTTTGGGTTGGAACTATAGACAATGGGTTACTACATTATAATGTGGCAGATGGTACGTATAAGCAGTATACTGCGGTAGACGGACTGCCGAGTGATGTAGTAAATGGCGTTCTTATCAGTGATGAGGGAGCTATATGGCTTTCTACTGGAAATGGTATTGCCAGGTTTGAACCAGCCTCCAATCGCTTTACATCGTATGATGCTTCCGATGGCTTATCCTTTACGAGTTTCAATCACACCAGTGCATTTAAAAGCTTAGATGGGCAACTATTTTTTGGCGGCGCTGGTGGCTTGGTTGCCTTTTACCCCGATGAAATAAAGGGAAATCCTTATCCGCCGGATGTAGTACTGAGTGGTTTGCAGATAGCAGGGAAAGCCTTTGATCTTCAAAGTTATAAGAATAGTCCATCCTCACGCATAACACTTTCTCACTTGCAAAATGATCTGACCTTTGATTACGTAGGACTCCATTTTACTAACCCTTCGAAAAATATCTATAAATACCGGATGCAACCCTACGATGCCAAATGGATAGATGCAGGCACCCAGCGAACGGCCCGCTACACCAACCTCGATCCGGGGGAATACACCTTTCAGGTGATTGCCCGTAGCAGCGACGGCCTTTGGAATGAAGAAGGTGCCGCCCTTCATTTTTATATTGTGCCGCCCTGGTGGACCAGATGGTGGGCTTATGCCCTTTTCATAGCGATCCTGCTTGGCATTGGCTATTGGTTTTACCGATTCCAGATTTCCCGCAAACTCGCCGTAGCAGAAAGCAAACGCCTCACGGAAATCGATCAGATGAAAAGTAATCTGTATACCAATATTACCCACGAATTCCGTACCCCCCTCACAGTGATCCTGGGGATGACAGATGCTTTACAAGCAAACATTAAAAATAAGCATTTGGAGAATGCGGAAACATCCCTTGAGATGATTCAGCGCAATGGTAGAAACCTGTTACATTTGGTGAACGAAATGCTTGACCTGGCCAGGTTGGACAGCGGAAATATGGAATTGCAATTAGTGCAAGGCGATGTGGTTCCCTTTGTAAAATACCTGTGTGAAAGTTTTCAATCGTTGGCGCAAGCATCACAAATTGACCTGATGGTTTATGCTGAAATTGATACATTGGTCATGGATTTTGACGCTGACAAACTCTCGGCTGTTATTTCAAACCTGCTTTCCAACGCTATTAAATTTACTGTAGCTGGCGGTAAAATAATCGTTCATCTCAACCGAACGCTGGAAAGGGAAAATGAATTTTTCTTTTTAAAAGTGAAAGATAACGGAGCGGGTATTGCAGAGGAATTCATTCCCAAAATTTTCGATCGCTTCTACCAGGTAGACGGTTCTTCATCACGCAAAGGAGAGGGTACAGGGGTCGGCCTTGCACT
>JBBSNI010000429.1:0-4992 GCA_038232695.1 Cytophagales bacterium | reverse complement strand
GTATATATAGACCTTTAAAATTATTTAATATGCAAAACTTAGAAAACAAGACAGCGCTCGTCACCGGGGGCACCAAAGGCATTGGCTATGGCGTTGCTGCCGCCCTGATGGAGCAAGGCATGAAAGTAGCCATCACCAGCCGCTCACAGGACAAAGCCGATGAAGCCGCTCAAAATCTCAACAAGTCGGGCAAAGGCGAAGCAATGGGTATTGCTGCCGATGTGCGCGACCTGGCTTCCCAGCAAAAAGCTGTAGAGAAATTAATACAGCAGTGGGGACAGTTAGACCTGCTGGTTGCCAACGCCGGCCTGGGGCATTTTGCTTCTATCGAAGAACTTACCCCCGAACAGTGGCAGGAAACTATTGACACCAACCTGACGGGTGTTTTCTATAGCATCAAAGCAAGCCTGAAAGGGTTAAAGGCTTCCAAAGGCTACATCATCACCATCTCCAGCCTGGCAGGTACCAACTTCTTTGCCGGAGGCTCTGCTTACAACGCCAGCAAGTTCGGTCTGACAGGCTTTACCCAGTCGGTGATGCTCGACCTGCGCAAGCATGGTATCAAAGTAAGTACGATCATGCCCGGCTCGGTCGCTACGCACTTCAACCACCACCAGCCCGGCAAAGAAGATGATTGGAAGATACAGATAGAAGACCTGGGGCAATTAGTCGTAGACCTCATGCAGATGCATCCCCGCACGCTTCCCAGCAAGGTAGAAGTAAGACCAACGCAGCCATCGCAATCATAAATTGCCTCAGACGAAAGAACGATCCTGGCTGGCTTCCCGGGTCATGGCTTTAGCTAAGTCTTTGCCCAGAAAAGCATCGATCCAATAGTGGGCCACGTATAGCAAAACTCAATCTATGTCATGCATATAAACTACGTTTTCCAAAGCTGACTTTTGTTCCAATTGTCAGGAAAACCCATAGCTGATAGGTCTACATTTGTATATCGCTCTATGAGTTCTCTAAACTTTGACTTAAATAGGGTTTCCGCACCAAAATAGGGATATATGGTCAAGATAGTTAATTTTGTAGATGCAAATACCAACTTATTTCACAAAAGTACAGGACTTTCGGGTTCAAGGGCGCTGCCATCACCAGTTAGGCGACATTTTGGGGCTAATTTTATGCGGTACACTCGCTGATTGCGACGATTTTTCTGAAATGGAAGATTATGGTAACGACAACCTGGATTTTCTTAAGCAAGAGCTTGGGGTTGGCTTTATCAATGGTGTTCCATCAGAAGACACGCTGGATCGGGTGTTGCGTTATTTGGCTAGTAATGAGTTAGAAGATAGTTTTAAGACTTGTTTGCAAGATATTGCTTTAGCAGGCCAGCATATACGCCTTGACGGCAAAGAGTTAAGAGGTACTATTCCGTCGGGCAAAAAACATGCATTGGTGCAGATGCCACTGTGAATTCTAAGGTTAAAGCAAGTTTTCTCTGTATAATTTTTCCAGGAAAGTGATTTTCACTTCGGGCTATTGAAATATGGATAACTTTTCAAGTTACCGCGTCACGGCGACCCACATTCCAACAGCTTAGTAGTAGCAACGAACCTTTGATAATAATTTCAAGCTGCTTGTCCATACTGTCTTAAGACCACATACTCAGTCCCCCGGTTAATCGTGGCAAAGACGCGGTTAATGAGCTTAGCCCTGACGGCGTTGATCACTACCATTTTCGGTTTCCCCTCATCAATTTTTCGGTAGAAATATGCTTTCAGTTCTTCGTCGGATTGAATGGCTGAGGCTGCCCCATTGCTGAGCAAAGTTTTGACGGTTCGCCGCGCGATACGTTTGTTAGCCAGATGGCTGGTCTTCGTTCTACAGCGCGGCTGCCGCCCCGGATGTATGCCGCGTCGGCGGTCCGATCAAAAGGAGCTACCCCACAGTAAGAGTGGTTCCCCACCGGGACAAACTTGCGGCTGTCACTAAAGGCGGTAAAGTTATTAGTAGCTAAGATCAGAGCCACAGCGGTTACTAATCCAATGCCGGGAATAGAAGTCAAAAGCCTCAGAGTGGTTTGCAACTGATCGTCCGCGCCGCGTCGGCTTCTTTGATGGCAGCCTCAATCTGCTTTTCAGCGGACGCCGCGCGGTTTGTTCGACCTGCTGCTTGACAAGCTTGAGTTGTTTTTCAGATTGTTTGATAATGAATTTGTTATCCACCAGATGAGCGGTATCTTTCAGGTCTTTGATCGTTTGCTTGAGACTGGTTTGGTTCTTAACGACCGGCGTCCCGGCGAGCCGCTCTCGGAAAGCAAAAAGATTCTTACATCCCCCGTGGAGCGGCTTTAACAGGCTGGCAGAGGGTAATTGAGTAGGCGATAATTCGTGCCGGTGTAGGTAAGCATAGTGAGCTATCCGTTGGGCATCTATCCGGTCATTCTTGCCCCTGACTAGTCCTAACGAACGCTTTAAGTGTAGAGGGGAATAGAGTGTAAAAGCTAACCGGGCCACGGCGGCTGCTTATCTTGTAGAAAGCAACAGAGTTCCAACGTATACCAACCCGTGTGTTCCATAGCAAAGAAGCTTTGATCTAGCATTATACTATGCTTTTTGAGTCCCGGCGGGGAACCGCAAGCGAGTAGTTGTCTACAACCAGCGGCTGAATTAGCAAACTTTCCGTGAACGAATTTGTCTGGCTGTTCCTCAGAAGACAAGCACACGTCAAAACTCTCTTTCGAGATGTCAATACCGCTCCACGGAGGACTGAGGTGGTTCAATTAATCAGGACAAATAATTAAGATAGAAAATTGTTTTGCCTATACACATCAGTAGTCATTCTAATATTTTTTTAGCTAAAAGCCCTCAAAAAAACAGGGGCTTTTGGCTAAAAAAATATGCCCCTCAGGTTTTGTTGTTTTTGTCAAACTGCTCTTCATATTGCATCGGACTCATATAACCAATAGAAGAATGCTTACGGATCAGGTTATAATAGCCTTCAATGAATTCAAAGCTGCGATAGTAAGCATCTTTGAGACCATAGAAAACCTCACCGTCTAAAAGCTCGGCCTTAAACCTGCTGAACAAAGACTCTGCCTGAGCATTGTCGTAATGATTGTCTCTACGGCCGCGTCGGCGGTCCGATCATACTCTGGCGATACTTATGCAAATGCAATAAGGCTCTAAAAGCAGTTGAAGCATATTGCCCCGGCATCGGCCGTCCGACCACCATCCGAATGAAGGATGAAGCCTTTTTCAGGTTCTCGCAGGCTTATCATCTTTTGCAAAGCGGTAATCACCAAGCTCTCCTCCATATGGCGGTCTATGTGCCAGCCTACGATGCGATGACTCTTCAAGTCTAGCCAGGTAGCTAAATAAAGCCATTTGTCGTAGCCAGTTTCCTGATTGGGTAAATACGTGATGTCCCCGACGATGACCTGATTAGGAGCAGAGGGCAGGTTCTTAGCTTCTAACAGCAGGTTCGGACTGCGTCTTAGATGCGGATGGCTCTGCGTGGTCTTAGGCACAAAGCTCTTAGGCTGGATAGCCACCAGGCCCTGCTCTTGCATCCGACTACGGATCTGGTGTCGGCCCACTGCCAGACCCTTATCGCGCAACTCTGCCTGTATCCTGCGCCAGCCGTAACGCCGCTTATGAAAGGTGAAAATGGTCTTTATTTCTTCTGAAATCATGGTTTTTTCTTCTTTCAATACGTAACTCTTTCCTGCCATATAGGCATAATAGGCGCTGCGGCTTACCTCCAAAACCCGGCACAAAGCCACCGTCTCAAACTCCGCAGACAACCCCTCAATCATCTGATAGACCTCCCTCAGAGACGGCTGAAAATAGCTAAAGCTTTTTTTAAAATATCTCGCTCTTGCTGAGTCTCTTTCAGCTCACTACGCAGTTGCTTCACTTCTTCTTCTGCTATGCTATCTGTTCGCTTAGAAGAAACTCTTGCCGAGCTTTTCCAGCGATAGATCAGCTTCTCCTTGATGCCAAACGAATCAGCCAGCGAACTGACACTACGTCCCTCTTCATTCATTCTCAGAATGTTAGACTTGAATTCAGCACGGTTCGCCGCGCGATCGTAGCTACGACGCTTTTTACTCTTGTTTTCTCTTTTCATAGGTACACAAAATTAAGATAGTTTCGTGTCCTGATTTATTAACACATCTCAGACAATAAAATAAGTGTAGTTCATAATAGTATAGTGAAGTGAAAAAAGTGATTGAAACAGCTAATCCCTTTCGTAAGCCCTAACGCTTAATATTCTAATTGGCGCGTTCAATCGCGCGGCGAACCGTCAAAAATAAGAGCCAAGGTCACCGTGACGCGGACTAATTCACGGTGCGGGTCTGATAACCCTGGCGCGGCGGTAGTCGCCGTGACCCGGTTCACCCCAGCTCTTTTCAGAATTAGTACTTTTCCAGTACTAATTCTACATTGCAAATCTAAAGGGCGCGGGTCAATGAGTTAAGCCTAAGTTTTGGACAGTATCAGGTAGAGACCAAAAGCAATGAAATTAAAGCTATTCCTAAATTATTGGATGCCGTAGACTGCAAGGGTAGTGTAGTCACCGTTGATGCAATCGGTGCTCAAAAAGAGATTGTTGAAAAGATCAGAGACAAGCAGGCGGATTACGTAATTGCCTTGAAAGCCAATCAAGGGGGATTATACGAGCAAGTAGCTGACTTTATGGAAAAGCAGTGCGCACAATTGCCTGTTCATAAGTCCATCAACAAAGACCATGGACGAGGTGAAGAACGCAGGGTATACATAGCCCAAAATATAGCTCTTGTGGATGAAGCTGAACAGTGGAGAGACCTGCACAGTTTGGCGATGATAGAAAGGATACGTCATAAGGCTAAAGGCACGAGCAGGCAAGTGCAGTACTATATTAGCAGTCTTGAACCTGAGGTGTTACAGTTTTGCCGGACAGTAGACTTGCTTAGTTCAAAGATATAATTTATTGATTTACTTTTCCAAACTGTTGTTGTTGCCCTGTGGAAATGTGGGTAACTCGCCGGGACGCCGGGCG
>JBBSNI010000428.1:0-5009 GCA_038232695.1 Cytophagales bacterium | reverse complement strand
TGTGAGACACAGACCTTGGGACTAACAGACCTTAGGGGTAATAAAGAAATGAAATATTAAATCATAAAAACAAAGCCCGTATAGATGACGGGCTTTGTTTTTACGATAAGTTAAATCTACCAATTATTTAGACTGGTAACAGCTATTCACCGGCACTGGGTCCGCCCCAGCCGGGGTTCTGCTGTATGTTAGGATTCTGAGAGATCGTGCTCAGCGGAATCGGCCACAGGTAGTGCTTGCTTTCATCAAAGACAGGGTTTGCCCAGTCCGTACCGGCGTATACATCGATGTAGGTGTTGCCGCTTGCCGGGTCTACGGTGGTCTTCACAGTAGCTTTAGGATAACGCTCGATAGCATTCTCATCCCAGCGCATACCCAAGTCGGGTTGCTCGAGCTTTTTGCCTTGCTTCCAGCGTCTCAGGTCGTTGTAGCGGTGCCCTTCCATAAACAGCTCTATGCGGCGCTCGCGCCTGATCTCTACAAGCAAGGGGGAAACCCCATCGGCGACATAGCGCGGGTCTACCGGGATATTGCCTATATCCATATGCGGCATGGCGACCCGGTCGCGCAGCAGGTTGATGCTCATGTCCAGGTCGGCCTGGGTGAGTTGCCCCAACTCGGCTTTGGCTTCGGCATAGTTGAGCAGTGCCTCGCCAAACCGCAACGTGATCGCAGGCGACTCGGCCGTATTATAAGCCTTGCCGATCATATCATCGGCATTATACACCTTGATGATATGATAACCCGTAGTGGATATACGGCCGCCTTCCATGCCAATAACACGTGGATAATCACGCCCGTCGGCATTGTGATACTTGTATTTGGGGGCATCTTCCGGGTGCAGTACGGTTTGTCTGAGGCGCGGGTCCCTATTGACGAACACATCTTCTATCTGGGCGTCGCCCTGGTAGAGGGGAGACAGGCTGATGGGCAAACCGTCGGTACACAGATAGTCTTCCACCATGTTTTTGGTGGCGCCGCCTGAATAATCGCTCCAGTAGCTTTGCACGTGGTTGGTCACGGTACCCAACTGGTATTTACGCCAGTACATCACTTCCGGGTTGCCCGTCAGGTCGAGCACACGGTGGTAAGCGTTGTAGTCGTTCAGAGGATCGCCGGTATTGTACAAAGAGTAAGGTCCGCTGGTCATGATCTCCTGGGCGGCGTTGGCGGCTTCCTGTAGCCACATTTCCGCATTGGCGCCTCCGTGATATTTCTGCCACGTTCCCTCGATCAGGCAAATCCTGGACTTGACCAGCAAGGCGCACCAGCGGTTCAGCCTGCCCGGCGCATTACCATCTTCCCAGTCGGCAGGGAGTTTTTCAACCGCAAAGTTCAAATCCTCCAGCACACGGGTCATGACATCAGCGTGAGGTGTGCGGGCAGCATTCAATTCTTCCGATTCTGTCGTCAGCGATTTTTTAACAAAGGACACGTCGCCAAATTTTTGTGCTTTCTCTCCATAAAACCAGCCTCTGAAAAGCCTGGCTTCTGCCGCATATTTGTCTCTGGTCTCCTGTGGGATGTCAGCTTTATCGTAGTTCTCAAGCCCGATGTTGATGGAACGGACAAAGTTCCAGCCCCTGTAGCCAAACCATTCCGGGGTTTCAGGAACGTTGTGCTTGCCGGCGCGCACCTGCTGGAAAAAGGTATGCCTGCCATGAATCGGGGCGATGTTGTCGGTAAACTCATCTAAGTACCAGATGCTGTACTTGTGACTGTTAAAGCCTTCGTCGTGGCCCATCATGATCGGAATGACATCATCATTTCTGGCAATATCGTACAAGCCATTGTTATACACGATCAGGTCGTTCTCGGTATTCCAGAAGGTTTCGCTGCTGATCTCGTCCAGAGGCCTTGTCTCTAAGAAATCATCGTTGCAGGCATTCAGCAGCAGGGCTGCCACAAAGAGTACACTGCATTTTATATTAAAGTTTTTCATCATTGTTTCTAATTAGTTGTTAAAATGATACACTGGCGCCCAGGCTAAAGATGCGTTGCATAGGATATTCAATAGCGCCATTTCCTCCATAACCGCCTTGTCCGCCGCGAAGGGTCTCAGGGTCCAGCGGTTTGCGGATGGGAGAGTATTCCCATAGGTTCATGCCGCTAAAGTAGACTTGCGCTCCGGTCATCCCTATTTTGCTGACAAGGCTCTCCGGTATGTCATAACTGAAGGTAAGGTTTTTCAAACGGACGTAGCCGGCGTTTTGTAGATAACGGGACTGCACTTCCAGGTTCTTCTTGTCGTTGGTAGAAATGTGCGGCGCGGGAAAATAAGCATTCCGGTTTTCTTCGCTCCAGGTGTCGGTGATGTAATAGTTTTCTACATGCCCGGCATTGAAGGGGAAGAACCAGGTCCAGTTGCCTGCAGAGGGCGAGTAGTCTCTTTTTCCGATGCCCTGGAAGAAGGCAGACAAGCGGAAGCCTTTGTAGCTAACCCCGCCAAAGACCCCAAACGTAAGCCTGGGCGTACTGTTACCGATGATTTTTTTGTCGCCATGATCTTCCAGCGTATTGGAACCCTGGTTGATCACATTGTCGCCATTCAGATCGGCATACCGTATATCGCCTGCCCGCCAGTTGGAGCCTATCTGGGATTGGTCGGCAGATTCGGCCACTTCATTGTCCGACTGGAAGATGCCTACCGTCTCGTATCCCCAAATCTCCCCTAATTTTTGCCCTACGTAATACTCAGATAGGGCACCGGTAGGGTTGTCGTATTTGGTGATCTCGGCTGTCCAGTCAGACAAAGCCAGGGTCACGTTATAGCCCAGGTTCCGCTGGGTTTTGGTACGCCAGGTCACGGCGGCTTCCCAGCCGGTGGTCTTTAAGTCTGCCGAATTAGCCCGGGGTGCGTTA
This sequence comes from Cytophagales bacterium, assembly GCA_038232695.1. Classification (GTDB taxonomy): domain Bacteria; phylum Bacteroidota; class Bacteroidia; order Cytophagales; family Cyclobacteriaceae; genus JAJNNC01. Next base: position 2,147 of record JBBSNI010000428.1, on the reverse strand, counting down.
GTACCCAGAATATCAGGATACTCTACGTCGGTGAGCATATCTTTGGTGGCGCGGGTGTACACATCAAAGGAAGCGTCGAGCCTTCCGTTGAACATGAGCAGGTCCAAGCCGACGTTTTTGGTCGCTACCGTTTCCCAGGTGAGCGTTGGACTTACCAACCCAGGTGAATACACCGCAGGGATCCGCCCGTTGCTCAAAATAAAGGGAGCCTGCCCGATACCCATTGTGGCAATGTAAGGATAAAACCCTCCTACTGATTGGTTGCCTAGTTGTCCATAGGAAGCCCGGAGTTTGAGGTTGTCCAGCCAGGAGCGGGTGCCTATCATGAAGTTTTCGTTGGAAATTCTCCAGCCTACCGACAGGGAAGGAAAGAAGCCGAAACGGGAATCGGTCGGGAACCGGGAGGTGCCATCATAGCGTCCATTAGCTTCCAACAGGTACCTTTCGTCGTAAACGTATTTGAGACGATAAAAAACGCCCCTTAAAGCAATGTCTGAACTGCCCCCGCTAGTCTCCTGTACGCCTACCGTAGCGTTCAGGTCTGTGATCAGGGGCGTGATCAATGACCTGGCTTGCGCACCGATAAATTTATAGCGACCCCTTTCCTGGTTGTATCCTACCAGGGCGGTCAGTTCATGACGATCAAACTGCTTCATTTTGTACTCTGCAAAGGCATTGAGTACGTAGTAAGTATTGTTGCTGCTTGAGTTTCTGATCAGGTCGTCGCCACTAAAGCCATTGCTGATCAGGTTTTCTTCCGTCAGGTCGGTAGAAAGAATTTCCACCTTGCTTTGCACATCCTGATCGCTCCGGTTTACGATGTTGTAAGAGAAGTTAGACTGTATCTTCAGCCCCTCTATAGGTGTCAGCTTAACACCCTGCGTCAGCCAGGTATCGTTGACGGTATACGTGTCGCGGCCGCCGTCTATGAGGTAGGGGAAGAAATTGGTCCCTCCAAAGTACTTACCGATGTAAGGTGCATATTTTTCACGGTCTCCTTGCTCTATATAATAGGGCAGATCGGGAAACTGAATAGGCATGATGGGGGGGACCCTTGCCAGGGAGTTGATGTTGACGTCCCAGTTGTAGAAGTGAGGCTTGTCGCTGTTCTGAGAGTTGAAAGCAACCCTTTCCTCCAGGGTCAGCCATTTTTTGACTTTAAAGTCAGCCTTCATAAAGATGTTGTACCGCTTAAAGTTCTCATTATTATATCTCAGGTATCCATCCTTGTTGAAGTACCCCAGAGAGACATAATACGATACGCTGTCGGTACCACCCGAAATGGACATATCGTGTTGCTGGGTAGGGGCAAAGTCGGTCATGATCTGGTTCTGGTAGTCATTGTATCCGTAGTACCGAAGTGTGCCATCTACCACGCCCCAGGCGGGTGCTGTGCCGGGGTTTTCAGACCAGGCTTTCGTGCCTGCCACCATATCGGCATCGTAGGTAGGCTGTCCGTTGGTTCTTTCGTTGGCCATGTTTCTGGCCAGCACAAACTGGTAAGGATCAGTCACCGGGTCCAGGTTAAAAATAGGTTTGGCCAGCGACCACTGGGTGTTCAGATTGACCCTGACCTTGCCATCACTTCCGCTTTTGGTTTCTACCAGGATCACCCCGAAGGCAGCCCGCGCACCGTAGATAGCGGCTGAGGCGGCATCTTTCAGCACCGTAATGCTTTTGATGTCGTTCGGGTTGATTCTGTTCAGGTCCATAGGAATATTGTCTACCAGGATGAGCGGCTGGCCGCCGTTGATAGACTCATACCCCCGGATGTTGAAGCTGATAGGCTCCGAGGGGTCACCATTGCGGGGGGCAATGTTGAGGTTAGGAATGACGCCCTGCAGGCCTTCGCCTGCGTTGGCAATAGGTCGTTTCTCCAGCACTTCCCCGTCGGCAGTGCCTACGGCGCCTGTCAGGTTCACTTTTTCCTGGGTGCCGAAGCCTACCACCACTACTTCCTGCAGGCTTTGTATATCTTCAGACATGGTAATGTCAATGGTGCTTCTGCCGCGCACGGGCACTTGCTGGGTGAGATACCCAATGGAAGAAAACAACAGCGTATCATTTTCATTGGGTACGCTGATACTGTACTTGCCGTCTACCCCGGTAACGGTTCCCTGGGAGGTGCCTTTCACCAGCACGTTGAC
>JBBSNI010000427.1:0-5012 GCA_038232695.1 Cytophagales bacterium | reverse complement strand
TAAAGCCAGCCTATGCCCTGCGCATCCGAACCGACGATGGCAAGGGCGGCGGGTTTGAGAAACCCTTTACGGTCTTTGTCAAAGATATAGCAGAGGATAATAACAATGCCCCTACGGATATTGCCCTGGACAATGACACCCTGGAGGAAAACCAGCCGGAAAATACCGTGGTCGGCACCTTTACCACGATAGACGCCGATGCAGATGATGTACATACCTATACTTTGGTAATGGGCGAAGGTACCACGGACAATGCCCAGTTTTCTATCCAAAAAAACCAGTTGCTAAGCCAGGCTGTCTTTGACTTTGAACAAAAACCGGCGTATAGTATCAGGGTACAAACCAACGATGGCAAAGGAGGTGTCTTTGCCAAAGCATTTAAGATCACCATCAAAGCCAAAGCGGAAGAAACCAATAGTACGCCGACAGATATAACCCTGAGTGCTTCCACTGTCAAAGAAAATGCACCCGAAGGTACCTTAGTAGGGCGGCTGTCTACCACCGATGCCGATGTTGGAGATACTTTCACCTATCGTCTGGCATACGGCGGCGGCGCCGATAACGCCTCGTTTACCATCGCCGGTGATTCGCTCAAAACGGCAGCGGTTTTTGACTTTGAACAAAAACCGGCCTACCAGCTTCTCATACAAACCGATGACAACAACGGAGGCGTACTGGAAAAAGCTTTTACGGTAGACATCAGCGACCTGCCGGAAGATACGCTTTCCGTCAGTACGATCACGCTGCCGGAGGTACAGCCCGGCACACCATTCAGCTACATAGTACCCGACAGTACGGTGGCAGCAGTAGCCGGAGCGGGCACAGCCTACCAGGCCAGCCTTGCCAACGGCGCACCTTTGCCTGCCTGGCTTACGTTTGATGCAGGCAACAGGACGTTGAGCGGCACGCCTGCCGAGACAGATACCGGTCAGGTAGCTGTGCAAATTACTGCTGTAGATACCGCAAGCAATACAGCGATTATAAACATCAACTTTGCCATAGAAACAGTCACCGCAATAGGAGATAACAGGAGCCGGGCGATTAGGGTCTACCCTATACCTGTTCAGGATGGTAAAGTGTATATCGACTTTGGCGAAGTGCCCCAGGAAGCTATAGAAATACTCGTATTAACCCTGACCGGACAACTTGTGAAATCAGTACGCTTTGGGCGAGCCAGTCAAGTGGCACTGGACCTGAGTCGTATATCCACCGGCACCTACATCATAGAAATCAAATCCAAGACCCTGCGCTACCGCGACAAACTGCTGGTGCCATAAAGCCCAGGCCAACCTCGTAGGGCAGTAAATTCTTTCGTTGGATATGAACTTTTGGACTTGCCTGTCTTGCGGTAAAATCTTGAATTTCAGGGTAAAAGCAATCCGGTAAGTATAAGGGATAGATACGCAATGGGTGATATGTGCATGCTACTTGCCATTTAAATAAAAAAGAGAGAACTTGAACAAAAAAAGATTATGAATTATCAAGATAGAATAACAGCAAACCCCAAGGTGATGCTTGGAAAGCCTGTCATCAAAGGGACCCGCATTACGGTTGAATTAATCTTACGAAAGATAGCAGGTGGATACTCATTTGACGAAATTATAGAAATGTATCCTCATGTTACTAAAGAAGACATTATGGCTTCAGTAAGTTACGCCGTATCAGTGATAGAAAGTGAAGATACACTGCAAAGTGCTTGATCATGATTCTACCTAAAACAGCACAGGGCGTCCGCCCGGTCATGCCATTGGTAAGAAGTGCCTGCCATGGAAAAGGTGGCTCATCTTACTCTGAAACCATGATTCTAAAACAGTCGGTCATTCCCTAAAGAGTGAAACCATGCAGCGACTCTCACATATACTGCGAGAGGTCAGAGCGGACGCTCCGACCAGGTAGGGTGTCTCTTTCTTACTGCTTGAAACTATACTATGTATAAGATGAAAGTTTTGTATATTACTGCAAAAAAAGAAATAAATAAAAGTGTGCGCATGTAGCGAAGCATAAGGCGCACCAGCATAGGCGTATACTAAACGTTCATCAGTAGCAAAGTCTAAAACATAAGCATATGGAACTCAAACTACAGATTGGCTACCAGGAACTGATACGGTTGATCAGACAACTTCCTGCCAGCCAAATAGCACAATTGAAAGCAGAGCTAACAGATCATCTCATAGAAGAAAAAGCTAAAATAGAAAAAAGCCAGTTACGGCACCTTTTACTCAACGGGCCCATCATGACAGATGAAGAATATGAAAATTATCAACAAAATAGGAAATGGATGAATCAATGGAGAACCCAGTGATAGTGTTAGATACATCGGTATTGATTGATTACTTCCGCAAAACAAATAAAGAGAAGACGTTTTTTGTAGAGCTTTCAAATACAGAGGTATTATTTGCTGCATCGGTCATTACACAATTTGAAGTGTACGTAGGCAGCAGAAAAGAACATTATCCATTTTGGGATAAACTTTTTGATTCTTTCATGATGTTGCCTTTGGACCATGATTGCATCAGAACAGCCCTTGCTATTGATGAAGAACTGAAAAAGAAAAATAAGCAACTTGATTTTGCTGATTTGTTGATTGCGGCTACTGCCAAGGCTCATGGTTTGCCAATAGCTACATTGAATGCAAAGCATTTCGACAGGGTAGAAGGATTAACGTTGATGACAAGAAAGTAAAAATTCCCCGGAAACCCATCTTACCCTGAAACCATACAAATACTCTTATATATACCATAAGCGAGAGGTCTGAGCGGACGCTCCGACCAGGTAAGTCAGTAAGAGGATCACTGACCAATAAGACCTTTGGTGTTTCGAGTGCCTGGACCCAGCCTTTATATCTACGGCTTCACGGCTTCTATCTGCTTTTTCATCTCCAACGCTTCCGGGTTATCTTCTTCGATCTGCAACGATTTGTTTACGTACTTAGCGGCGGCCGCTGTGTTGGCAAATTTCAGGTAAGCAGCCGCTATCTGGTTGACCAACTTACTATTGCCGGTATCTTTAGCATACGTAGCCTTCAGGGCAATGAGGTTGTTGACTAAATACTGCAACTCACCGAACCTGGGCTGCACCCTGGCTACATCATTCAGATAGGGCAAAGCTTCATCAGGGCGGTCCAGTTTGAGCAGCGTGACAAAAAGATTTTTAGCCGTATCGAAGTCTTCCTGCAGGGCAAAGGCTTTTTTCAGGTAAAAAATAGCCTGAGCATTTTCATCTATTTGCAAAGCCAGCTTACCCGCCTGCCGGTAAAAAGCCGGGTCATCAGGATATTCCAGCAGCAGCGCTTCGGTCGCTTGTAGCGCTTGCGCGTAGTCCTTCGTTTTCAAATGATAGCTCAGTAACTGGTTGATCGCGGCTGACCAGGAAAGTTGCCTGACCACCAAGCCCCCTGCCAGCTTTTCTTCCAGCGTTTTTTCTCTTTTTTCTTCCGGCGGCATAGGTTCGTTGAAGGGCCAGCCTTCTTTGAGGATCATGATCTCATAGGCGCCTTTGAGCGAGTCTACCGCCGTGATGGGCATCTGACTGCGCAAAGCTTCCAGGCTGATCTCATTTCCTCCGGGCGGCAGCATGTGTTGCTGCTTCATCGCCTGGTAAAAAGCTTCCGACAGCAGGGCGTAGCCGTACAGGTTAGGATGCACATGCTCTAACAGCGTTTCCTTACCGATGATACCCTGCGGCGAATGCGCTTCAAAGAGGCTTCTGGCGTCTATTAGGTGCACCTGCCCGTAATGCGTTGCCAGGTTTTCGATGATCTCATTCATAGCCTCCGGCGCGCGGAAACGCAGCATGTCCAATTCTTTGGCGCGGACATACGCCTGTTTGGCTTTGGTAAAATCTCCCTGCCCATACGCTTCGTGGCCCAACTGGTAATAGTGCAACGCTGATTTTTCCTGTCCGGTGGTATCGCTGATAAAGGGTTTGATGTCTTTCTCGTTGCTCACCAGGTTGCTGATCAGCACCGGGATTTGATGCTGCTGAAAAGTGTTAAGCATATCGTTCAGGTTGACTTCAAACTGGTGGATGCCGCTTTGGTAGTCTTCCGAGCCGTAAGAGATCTGCTGCCGGGCAGCCATACGTTTCATCAGGTTTTCGCGCAAATCTACCGGATCATCTGACAACCATTGCTGTAAGCCACGAACCGTATGCGTAACCAACTGCATCAGCCGGAAATCGCGCAGCCCGACGACCATGCGCACTAAGTGCGGGTTCTGGCCAATAGCGTTGGTAGCGCCTACCCCCAGCGCACCGTAGTATTCATTATGCCCCGCATAGACGAGCACAGCATCCGGCGCATAATCCACGACCTGCCGGGCAAAATCCAGCAGGGTATACGTATTGATAGCCGTGAGCGAAAGGTTGATCACTTCAAAGTCTTTATCAGGAAAGGTATGCATCAGGCGGTATTGCAGCCAGCGAGGAAAAGCACCGTTGTGCAGGTAAGGGTAGCCTATGGCGGTAGAAGCGCCTAAGACGAAAATACGGAAGGTCTGCGGGTCTTTTTGTTTTTTGAAACGTTCCTGGTTGCCGATCGTCGCATTCTCTGCTGTAGTAAAATACTTTTCAGACACATGCGGATTCATCACCCAATAACCGGAATGCTTTTCATCTTCTACGAAAAGGCGGTAGTTCTGCCCGTAGCCAAAAAGCCGGAGCAACAGTTCCAGCAACACCAAAAACACCACCGGAAGCAATACCGCGATGATCTTAAAAGCCAGCAGTTTGCTTTTGTCAGGTTGGTATGGATGGTTAGAGGATGGAGAAATCGGGGAATCAGGCATGATCAGTATTATTCTCAGCAATTTTTAAAAGTAGGCATATTTTAATTTTTAAGAAAGGGCGTTAAGGTGTTAAAGCGATCTGCCGATGCGTTGCTCACACACATCTTAAACAGGCAGTTTTGCACAGGTCTGTGAGACCGGGCCCCGGCGGCACAGACCTGGGAATTGGACCGGGCCTCGGCGGCACAGACCTGGGAATTCCAGGATTTTCTATTTTTCCCCAGGTCT
>JBBSNI010000426.1:0-5041 GCA_038232695.1 Cytophagales bacterium | reverse complement strand
TTCCGCACCAAATTTCGCAGATTAGCTATACAAGCGATAAACGCAGTTTTTGAATTTGATCTTTAACAGTGACAAAAATTAAAATCTTCCTTTATGAGCCAGAAAAGGCAAATCTCTTATTTTGGTGCGGAAACCCTATTTCATATGAAAGAAGTAACATTAAAGATACCGGATAAAAAGCTGGGCTTCTTTATGGAGCTTATTAAACAATTAGGCTTTGAGGTAGCAGAGAAAGTGGAGATACCCGAAGAACATAAGGCTATCGTTAGAGAGAGGATCAAAAAGTCTGATCAAAACCCGGATAGGCTCTTGGACTGGGATCAGGTACAGGACAACTTTAGATTTGATTGATGGCTTTTAAGATCAAGATTGAACCAGAAGCGTACCAGGACATTCAGGAGGGTATTGACTGGTACAATAGACAACAGCCTGGACTTGGGCGTAAATTTCATGCTGAACTGAAAACTTCTTTCAAAAAGCTGAAAACCAATCCATTCTTTTCTTTCAGGTACGATATGACGATGTACATTGCCTACCTCTCAAAAAGTTTCCCTACATGATACACTTTACGGTCGATGAACAATACAAATGGGTCACGATCAGGGCAGTATTCAGTACCTACAGAAATCCAAAAATTTGGAAGGACAGATAGTAATGCACAAATATGAGGTAATTATTTATTGGAGTGCAGAGGATAAGCTTTTTGTGTCGGAAGTACCAGAACTGCCGGGATGTATGGCGCATGGGGCTACCCAGGAAGCCGCATTGGCCTCTGCCCAGGAGGCTGTGCAATTGTGGATTGATACAGCCAAAGAGTTTGGCGACCCTATCCCGGAGCCCAAGGGCCGGCGGCTGATGTTTGCCTGAAGCTTCAAAAATACCAGTCTTTAGGGCACTTCCTCTCCCCTTGCAGCAGTCCATAGTTCAAACCAGTCTTCCCGGGAAAGCTTGATCTTTTCAGCCTGTGCGGCTGATTGTACCCTCTCGGGCTTGCCCGTGCCGATGATAGGAACGATACGCGCAGGATGTCTGTAAAGCCAGGCTAAGGCGATCTGGTCTATAGAAGCATCCTCATGCCGTTGGCTTATCTTATGCAACGCTTTGTGCAAACGCACCTGCTGCTCAATATCTTTGCTATCGAACAACCGTCCCCCGGCATAGGGCGACCAGGCCATAGGCGCGATACGGTGTTGCAAGCAGTAATCAATACTGCCATCCATAAAAGGGGTTTGGTGAAGCAGGGAAATCTCAATCTGGTTGGTGACCAGCGGGAAAGACAAGCGGGACTGCAACAGTTCCCATTGCCGGACGGTAAAATTGGAAACCCCAAAGTGCAATACTTTTCCCTGTTCTTTCAAAGCAGTAAAGGCAGCAGCGATCTCGTCGGGGTCCATCAAAGGATCGGGGCGGTGGATGAGCAGCAGGTCTATGCGGTCGGTATGCATCACCTTGAGCGAATGCTCGGCAGAACGGGTGATGTGCGCCCGGCTGGTGTCATAATGCTTGAAACCGTGATCCGGTCTTTTGCCGGAAATGAGTTTGATACCGCATTTGGTGACGATCTCCATCTTTTCCCGCAGCGCAGGTTGCAGCCGCAAGGATTTGCCAAATAGCTCTTCGCTGCTGTAGTCTCCGTAAATATCCGCTTCGTCAAACGTAGTAACGCCTGCTTCCAGGCTGCTTTCTATCAAAGACAAGGTTTGCTGTGCATCCGGCACAGGTGGGTCTGCCAGCCGCCACATGCCCAGCACGAGCCTGGAAAATTCCGGTCCTTCCGGGGAAAGCTTGATTCTGGATACACTCATGGTTGTTAGAGATTAGGTTTTAGGTACTGGTTTCTGTTTTGACAGTAAATGAAAAAACTTGAGCATTGAATATTGAGTATTGAATATTTTTTAAACGCTCAACACTCAATATTCAACACTCAATGTTCAAGTATTATAACAGCAATGGCATAAATTTATATCAGACTTAACCCAACATCTTCCTCACCAGCCCTACGCCTAAGCCAACAGTAATAGCGGTGATGCCTGCGATGGTAATCCATTGGTGGGTAGCGGCCCAGAATTGCGGGCTAAAGTCCCACGACTGCGCCGCAAAATTTCCATGCGCGCCATGATCGCCCGGAATGGGTTCCCAAAGATTGTTTTGTCTGTTAGGGTCTTCAGGCTGGTCGGTTTGCTGGCCTTTGTAGCCGATCTTGGCCAGGTAATGATCCAGTCCGTCGGGAATAAACTTATTGCCGACGATGGTCTGCCAGGTCGGATAGCCTACGTAGACTTCCCTTTTGCCATGCTTGGCGGCGTACACCACCGCTTTGGCGGCTATCTCCGGCTCGTAGATCGTGCCCATCGGGCGGGGCTTTTTAGGCAGGCGGCTTTTGACAAACCCAAACTGGGTAGTGTTCATAGCAGGCAACTGCACCATGCTCAAACTGACCTTGCTCTTGTCGTGGATCAGTTCGGTGCGTAGCGACTCAAAGAATCCCTGGATGCCGTGTTTGGCACCGCAGTAGGCCGCTTGCAGGGGAATGCCCCGGTACGCCAGCGCCGACCCGACCAGCACGATAGCGCCATGGTTGCGGGGCAGCATTTTTTTCAGGGCTGCCATTGTGCCGTATACTTGCCCCAGGTAAGTGACTTCCGTCACGAGCCGGTATTCTTCGGGTGTCATCTCTTTGAAAGGCGAAAAAACGCTGTTCATGGCATTATTGACCCAGACGTCTATCGGTCCGAAGTGGTCTTCTACCTGCTGGGCCGCCGCTGCCACTTTGTCGGCATCGCTGACGTCCACTTCTATCGCCAGGGCTTCGCCTCCCAGGGATTCTACGTCGCGCCGGGCGCCTTCCAGCCCGTCTTTGCCACGCGCCAGCAGCCCGATGCGGGCACCGCTGCGGGCAAACTCACGGGCAATGGCTCTGCCCAGCCCGGCGGAGGCACCCGTGACGACGACTACCTGTTTTTTCAAATGAAGCGGATCATATTGCTTTGATTTCATTGTATGCTGTTTTGTGAAATATAGATTGTATAGTAAAGAATTCTGATGCTGTTTTGTTCGGATGGATCATGCACAATTGTCGCAGGTGAAGTGTCCTTTTCGGGCTTTCTCAAAAGCTTCTCTGCCCTCACGGAAGGCAAACCAGGCGATGCCCAACGCCCCAGCCGCATCTACATACGGCAAACGAAAAACTTCATAAAGAAAACTGGAGAGCAGCACCACCAGCGACAGATACAGACAGGCTTTGGTACAGTGCGCGTCGGCAATGATAGGCGCAGAATCCAGGGCTTTGCCCACTTCCAGCTTTTTGCGAAGCAGAAAATACATGGTCAGGATAGACACCAGGGAAACAATGATGCCCGCCAGGGTCGTGTGCGGTTCTGTACCCATATAAATGTTCAGAAACGAAGTAACGACCATGCTGACCGCCAGAAAATAAAAGCTAAAGCCGGTCAGTTGCAGCGCCTGCCGCTCAAAAACGTCTCTTTCCTGCACCGCACTGCGCTGCATCCGGTAGATCATATGGGCGATGCCAATGCCGGAAAGCACCTCTACGAAGCTATCGATACCAAACCCAAACAGCACCAGCGTATCATCTGCCAGCCCAAAGTAGGTGGAGACCACGCCTTCTATCAGGTTATAAAAGATGGTGATCATGCTTAGCCTGAAAGCCAGCCGGAGAAGCTGCGGGTTATCTTTTACAGTTGTGTTCATATTCACTGATAGTAACGATAGCCAACCTGTTGTGTTTAGCCTCGTACCGGAAGGGCAACAGAAAGGTGATGCTCACGTTGCCCCGACGGATTTTCTGACAGCGCTGGCGACCGGCGTTCCGGCGACTTACCTGGCAACAAGGCAGAAAGAGAAGAGGTGATTGCCTAAGCCTGTTGATCTTTCTTAAAAACAGAATCCGACCCGCCACAGGTCGCCGGGACGCCGGGCGGATTTTTTATTTTGCCTGTATGACGATACTATCGACTTCTTCTGGTCTGGCAACGTCTTATTTTTCAAGCTTGGTGTTTATATTTAGGTTTATAAATTTTGATTCCCTCGTAGTAGGTAAAATGTTTTTTGTTAAAAGTGAATAGCTCGGCATTGATTACAAGTGCTGTGGCTGCAATCAGGCAATCTGGTATGCTAGGATGCTTTGTATGGTGTTCGTACATCAATTGCTCAAAGAGATTTGAAATTTCAGTAGTGAGCGGCTGCACTTGAAATTTGTTCAATAGTTGCTTGGTTTTTCTCCTCTCACGCTTCCGCATGTAGAAATACATTTCTGCCACTGACACAGAAGAAATAGCAAGCCTTTCAAATCCAAGACCATCCAGTTCCATAATCATTTCCTCTTTTTTGTGATAATAACCAAATACTACATTTGTATCACAAAGGATCGTCTTCTTGGCTCTTTTCTTTGCTATCGCGCTTTCCATCAGTGGACGCCCCGTCCACCCCAGGCTTTTCTTCTAAGTTCAGTAAAATCTTCCGGTTCCCGGTCTGCTATGGCTTTGATAGCGTCTGAAGGTTTTTCTCCCTTTTTATACTTTCCTTTTCGCATACCGTAAGGCAGCTTTTTTGGGGTAGCAAGCTGCTTGGGTTCTTTGGCTGTTGTCGTCTGAACCGAAATACCTTCCTTTTTAAGGAGTGTTTTTAATTTACGGATTTTTGATTTTGGCACGGTTAGCTCTATCTTGACTAAGGCTGATGTTTCCATACGTTTCGCTTTTTAATCAAAAAACTTTTTTTTGGCTGTAAAAAATTAGAATACTCGCTAATATTTGACTTCGGCTGTTTCACAAAGCTTTTTATTCAAATCTAATGAATTTTCTTGATTTAACTTCGCTCATAAATACTGCATGAGCAGCCAAAAGTATATGCAACCCACCACAGGTCAGATTTTTTTGTGCTTGATAGGCTACGTTGTATTTTTTACTATGATGTGAGCTATCTCTGACAAGACATCATGGATGGCAGGCTCTTCAACACCTTCTACATCCTCAGCCGTATGTTTGTGATGTGGGAAGTTGGCAAGTGCAGGATAGTGTTT
>JBBSNI010000425.1:0-5049 GCA_038232695.1 Cytophagales bacterium | reverse complement strand
AAAATGGACAGGCTCTTTACGGCGCTCAACCTGACCCCCGGCATTAAACTCATGTCTGACCAGAGCCGCCAGGATATTCAGCAGCAATATAAGCAGAGCAATAAGCAACTGGCTTCTGCCCTGAATTTAGAAACAAAAATGAAAGCGTACGGCTACTTTTAATCTTGAATCACCGGCTATGAACACTCAAGCACCTGTTTCTTCCTATGATCTGACCATTTCGGTGGTAAGCTACAATACCAAAGAGCTGACCAGGCGCTGCCTGCAGGCCGTCCGGGATAAGACCCAGGACATCCGTTACCAGGTGATCGTAGTAGATAATGAGTCTAAAGATGGCACCCCTGAGATGATAGAAGCTGAATTTCCGGAGGTAACACTCATCAGAAGCGGAAAAAATAGGGGCTTCTCATCGGCTACCAACCTGGCACTGAGGCAGGCTGCCGGACGCTATTTCCTGTTGTTGGGCGCCGATACTGCCTTAAAAAATGATGCGCTATCTATGCTGGTTGCCTTCCTGGACGAGCATCCTGATACGGGTATTGCCTCTCCTCAGCTATACTATCCTGACGGCAGGGTGCAAACTTCTCATTACCCCTTTCGCTATCCCGAAAAAAGGGCGATGCGGGAAGTAGCGCCGAGGATCAGGGAGATAAAAACTATTTTGGGGCTGCGTAAGATAGAAAACAGGTTATCAGAAGAAGAAACAGCAACAGTTCCTGACGAGCCTATCCAGGTGCAGCGTCCTCGCGGGGTTTGTTTTATGATCCGTATGGCGTGTGTGAAAGAGATTGGTCCTATGGATAGTAATTTGTTTATTTTTGCTGATGAAGTAGATTGGGCCTGGAGAGCGAAACAGGCTGGTTGGAAAAGGTATATGGTGCCATTTGCCGAAGTGTATCATGAGAACCATGCCAGCGTATCCAAGGAGGCAACGCTGATGAAAAAAGTCCAGATGCAGAGCGTTTATTATTTTTTTTATAAACACTTTGGATTCAACGCCTGGCTCAGGCTCAGGGCAGGCAACCTGGTCGGTGCGTTATTGGCCCTCTTGTTGAGCCTGATGACCTCTGTGCTGGGCAGCAAAAGAAGTAAATTGTCCGCCACAGAACATTTTACCGAATTTAAAGCTTTACTGGTAATGGCTTTGTTAACTAAAAAAGTACTTCCACCTGATGCAGTATAACAAAATGCCTGATCTGAACAGATCAATTGATTCAGCAGCGTCTATGACATGCATAGATTTTATAGAGCATATTGCCCAGAAAGCAATACGTTACCCCGATGTCTATATCAAACCGGGGCACAACGGTCCTTATTATCACCCTGAAACAGTCCTGAGAAATAAAGGACACTGGCTGATCATTTTCTGTAAACTATACGAATGGACAGGCAACAACATCTACAAACAAAAAGCGGCGGAACTTGCTGACTACCTGATGGGCCAGAAAGCAAGACCTTTTGGCTATTCTTTCTACCACAGAAATGTCGCCCGGAAAGATCGTTGCAATGGTTTGATCGGACAGGCCTGGACGTTTGAGGCGCTGGCGCAGGCTGCCGAAACTTTTCAGGAAGCAAGCTTTGGCCAGTTGGCCGAAGAGGTCTTTCTACAACATCATTTTAACGAGAAACACGCCCTCTGGAACATTCTGGAGATCAACGGGAAGCATTTACCCATAGATTACGCTTTTAATCATCAGCTATGGTTTGCAGCCACCATGTCGCTGGTCAAAAGTAGCCAGCCTATCATACAGGAACGCATCGCACTTTTTTTAGATAAGTTGATGGACAATGCGACCTTGATGGAAAACGGACTGATCTACCATGAGTTTGACGTTGAACTAACAGACAGTTATGCGAAGGCACGTCAGGAAGGTGTAAAAACCAGGCTGAGGAAGCAGCTGATGAAAATGCTGGCAAACAAGCCCCAGGAACAGGCTTACGGTTTGACTCCTGCAGAGAAAAAGGAGAAACTATGGAGTATTATGAAGCATAAATCCATTGGCTACCATGCTTTTAATACGTATGCCTTTGCACTGCTCAAACAAAGCTATCCTGAACATGCACTATGGAGCCATAGCGATATGAAAAGTATTGTGAATTATTTGTCTACAGAAGAATACAGGGAAGGTATCGAGCAGAATAAATATAGTTTTGCCTATAACCCTCCGGGTTTTGAGGTTCCTTTTTCCCTTTATGCATTATCACCTGATGATTTTTCGTCTGTTATTGTTTATGCCCGGGAATGGATCAACCGGCAGATAAGCATAACTTATAATGCTAATACGCATCTTTTTGACAAAAATAACCAGGATCCCCTGACGCTCACAGCCAGACTATACGAAGTAACACGCCTAAGTAAAGAAGTTTTGTCTAACATAAACATAGAAAAATTATAGTTTTATTTTAATTTTTCTTATCTTTGTAAGGAATCTTTAAACTTCAGCTTTTTATGGTATCAGTGATCATTCCGGTATACAATGAGCCTGTTGGGCTACAACATACGGTAGACTCCTTTTTGCATCAGAATTTCCCATCAGAAGCCTACGAAATTATCATCGTAGACAATGGGTCAAAAGATAATACCTTCGAAGAGGCAAAAAAATATGAGCAACAGTACCCTCATCTAATAAAAGCCTTGCAGGAAGCCAGCATACAGGGTTCGTATGCCGCCCGCAACAAAGGGCTGGAAGTAGCCTCCGGCGATTTGATCTGCTTTATAGATGCTGATATGACGGTAGCTCCGGACTATCTCTCTCGGGTCGTGAAAGTATTTGAAACAGACCAGCCCGACTATATAGGTTGCGAAGTGAATGTGTATACTGATAAAAATACACTGGCCGCCAAGTACAACCAGTTGCATGGGTTCCATATAGCACATTATCTGAAGGTTGACCACTTTGTACCTACCTGCTGTTTGAGCGTTAGCAGATCAGTATTTGGGATCGTAGGTAACTTTGACCACCGCCTGGAATCAGGCGGCGATTATGAGTTTGGAAGAAGAGTATTCAAAGCAGGGCTAAAGCAGCAGTTTGCCGGTCATATTGTGGTACAACACCCGGCACGCTGGAAATATTCTTCCCTGGTAAAGAAGTACCAGCGGGTTGCCCGCGGACTGATGCAGTTACATGCGTTTTACCCCGAAGATTTCGAGGGAAGAGAAGGTAAATATTTTAACAAGAAGAAATATCTGCCCAAAAACCCCTGGAAAGTATACAAAAGTGCAAAAAAAAGACAAGTACTCCTGAAGCTATGGGAAGTGCTGGCGCTTTGCTTTTATCATATTCCTATCACCTACCATTCTTTTGCAGAACTAAAAAAAACACCTGCCATAGCCAAACCGCAGCGGGTACTGGAAGTTTAAGGTAGGATGCCAACACCTAAAATAAAGACACAAATAGTAAATCTTATGTACCTTCTACACGTGAAATTCATCCCGCGTCACGGTGACCCCTACCCCCTTCAAAGGGGGACAGTAGCCATGCAGTGTCCCCCTTTAAAGGGGGTAGGGGGATGAATAGCTACTCTCATAGAACCTGTGTATATACTTTAGATGCCTACACATACCAACACCAGACAGCTTATAACATTCACAGCAAATAGCAAGTCTTGATGGAACAACATGATTCCCTATTAGAAGAAAAACTGGTCAGTGTAAACATCACTACCTATAACCGTGTGCATTTTCTAAGGCGCTGTATAGACTCCGTCCTTGAGCAAAAATATCAAAACATAGAGATCATCGTGGTGGACGACTGCTCGCCTGACAATACTCAGGAAGTGATGGAGGAATATACCGCAAGGGATAAAAGGATTAAATATTTCAGGCATGAAGTAAACCGTGGGAATGCCAGTGCCAGAAACACCGCCTTACAACACTGCCAGGGATATTACGTTGCCTTTCTGGACGATGATGATGAATGGATTGATGCGGACAAGCTAAAAAAGCAGGTAAATTTCTTTGAAAACAGCAAGAATGAAAACCTGGGGATGATCTGTACCGGTATCAAAAAAGTGTACCACGACGGAAAAGAAGAGCTCAGCATTGAGACGAAACCGGACAATCTGGGCGTTCATTTGCTGAAAAGGAACGGCATTATTCATAATTCCACTGTGTTAACCAAAAAGAGCATTATGGAGGAAGTAGGAGGCTTTGATACCAAAATGCTGCGGGGGGTAGATTTTGAATTTTTCCGGGAAGTTGTCGTTACCTATCAGTATGACGTTCACTTTATGCCGGATATTACCGTAGCCTATCATGTACATACAGAGACCCGGATGACAACCAACAGAAAAGTGGGAACCATGAAAACTCTACAGGTAAGTACCCATGTGTTTTTCAAGCATTTCAGGCATTACGTAGCACATCCTGCCAGCCTGGCCGGGCATATGCGCAACACGTTCAGCAGAATATTGAGTTTTTATAAATAAAGGGTTTGCTATGACACTTCAGTTCTCAAAGACAAAGTTTGTAGACTACGGGCTACTGTACTTGCTGCTGGCTATCTCAGGTATGCCCTTTTTCTATGGCGATGTGGTGATGGTGGGGGTTTTCGGATTGGTTATGCTCACTTTTGTATGGAGGCGTGAAGGCTTACACCGTTTTTATTTTTTTATACTGTTTGCCTTCCTGACCCTGATCCTGTTGCATTCCCTGCGTTTTGATCATCTTCCCCTGAATACTTATATCGGACTGCTGGTTAAAATATCGTTGGGTTATTTTGTGGTTACCATTCTTAAAGAGAAGTTCACAGGCTATTATGTAGATATTATTTGTGTGTTGTCTATTGCAAGTTTCTTCTTTTTTATTCCTATTTTTCTAAGTCCCAGCTTTGGCGACTTTTTTAGCAGCATAGCACTGCCTGCTCCTCAAGATGGTGGAGGAAGAGGTTCTCTTATTTTTTATCACATGAACCTGATACGTCCCGGTGGATTGTACAGAAATTGTGGACCGTTCTGGGAACCGGGTGCCTTTGGTGGCTTTCTGCTGATCGCACTGATGTTTAACCTGGCGCGCACCAATAGCCTGAAAAACAGGCAAAGTATCATTTT
>JBBSNI010000424.1:0-5060 GCA_038232695.1 Cytophagales bacterium | reverse complement strand
GCCAGCAGCGAAAAATACTGCACCACACGGCTGAGCTTGTCTTCAGAAGTATACTGCTCATCAAACCGGCTGCCGACTGTGTCGTAGGTGAAAGGATAGCCCGGCAGCAGATAGGACCATCGCTCTTTCAGATACTCCAGCGTCTGCGCCATCGCACCTTCATTGACGCGCACAATGACGCTGTTGGCACGCCCATCCGTGACCATAAACACAATAGGCGCAATAGACTGATGCAGCGACTCAAAGTGAAAATCTTTGACCACGCCGATGATATACCCTTGCCGTCCGCCGTAGTGAAACTCTTTGCCAACCGCTTCTTCGGCAGAAGGCCAGCCAATGGCTTTCACGGTGGCTTCATTGATCACAAAAGCCTCAGTAGAGTCGCTGACCCGGTCAAAGTCAAAGTTTCTGCCTGCCACCAGATCGATCTGGAAGGTGTTCAGAAAGTCATGATCTACATGTACATCGGCTACCCTCACGTTGATGTCTTCCATGCCGCCGTTCACCTCGGCTTGGCCGTCCTGAGAGTCCAGCAGCCTGCCGGAAGGCACCCGGCTGGAGAGCGTCACGTCCGAGATGCCGGGTTGCTCCAGCAGTTGCGCTTTGATGCTTTCGAACTGTGTATAAATGTCTTCACCGGCTGGCAAGACTACCAGGTTGTCTTTGTTAAAACCCAGCGGTTTGCTCTTTACATAAGCGAGTTGATTGGTTATGGTGATCACGCCGACAACCAGCGCGATGGCAATGGTAAACTGCAACACAACCAGCCCTGACCGCAGGCGGGTATGTCTGCCTTTGGGCTGACCGCCGCCCCGCAGGATTTTAGCAGGCTGAAAGGCTGACAAAAAGAAAGCCGGGTAACTGCCCGCCACTACGCCTACCAGCAGAACAATACCTGCCAGTAACAACAGCACAAACAAGTTGTCGCCGATAGAAAGCGAAAGCGTTTTTCCTACAAAGTCGTTGAAATAAGGCAGCAGCAAAGTCGTCAGCACCAACGCCAGCAGTAGAGAAAACACCGCTACCAGCATAGACTCCGCCACAAACTGCTTGACCAGCATCGTACGGACAGCGCCCATCACCTTGCGGATGCCTACTTCTTTGGCACGCCTGCCTGCCCGCGCCGTTGACAGGTTCATAAAGTTGATACAGGCAATGCCCAGGATGAACAGGGCAATGAGGGTATAAATGTACACGTAGGCAATGTCACCGTTGGCTTCTATCTCAGAGTCTAAGTGCGAATGCAGGTGAATATCCGTGAGCGGCCAGAGGTGCAGGAAGGTTCCCTTTGAGGCGGGAATGCCTTGGTAGGGTTCCATATGCTTATCAATAAAGGCGGGTAGTTGCGCCTGCAACTTTGCCGGGTTGTACCCTTCGGGCAGCAGCAGGTAAGTTGCATAATTGTTACTGCCCCAGTTGGACATCAGGTTGTCTGTGCCGAAGAAGTTTTCTACCGCAAGAAAAGAGCCCAGCATATCGAAATGAAAATGGGCATTAGAGGGTACATCTTTGACGACGCCCGTTACTTTCAGGTCCAGCGTTTTGTTGTAATTCAGCGTCTTGCCGATAGGGTCTTCCTCGCCAAAATATTTTTTAGCGGTGCTTTCTGTCAATACTAATGCATTAGGTTCTTGCAAGGCTGTTTTCGGATCGCCTTGCAACATCGGAAAACTAAACACCTTAAAAAGATCCGGGTCGGCAAAAAAGAAGCGTTCTTCTACGATCTGCTTATCGGCTGCCTCGTAAGTGATCAAAGGATTATCGCTAAGCAGCCGGACAGCCTGCAAGACCGTTCCCGGAAAG
This sequence comes from Cytophagales bacterium, assembly GCA_038232695.1. Classification (GTDB taxonomy): domain Bacteria; phylum Bacteroidota; class Bacteroidia; order Cytophagales; family Cyclobacteriaceae; genus JAJNNC01. The sequence continues at coordinate 3,257 of JBBSNI010000424.1, read as the reverse complement.
TCATTTTCCAGCAAAGGCGCAAACGGCGGTGCTACGTGTCCCAGGTGCAGGCTGGTTTCTCCGTCCTGATTTTGCCACTCGCGGGAGACACGGTAGATACGGTCGGCATTTTCGTGGAAGCGGTCGTAGCTCAGTTCGTCTTGCACAAAGAGCAGCATCAGGATACAGGCTGCCATCCCGACGGCTAAGCCAAATACATTGATCAGGGTGATCTGCTTATACTTCCACAAGTGACGCAGGGCGATGGTGAGGTAGTTACGTAGCATAGTGTCTGGACTTTGATTTTAATGATTATTTGATGGGCTATGATTTTTCAGGAAGTTGTTTTAAGCTCGATAGGTAGTCAGCAAAAAAGCTTCACTATTAACATGCCACTTCTGTAAATAGCTGATAGTGATACTTTTATGAAGTTTTTCTTGTCCTGTACCTGTTCACTATCGGTCACCTTTGTCCGGTTTCGGACGCACAACCTTTCAGAAACAGAAAGCTTGAAAAAGGAAACCCAACTCAGAACTCAGAACTTCAAACTCAGAACTCAGAACTCAGAACTTCAAACCTTCACCATCTTCCATCGCCCCCGGCGGAAAAGCAACACACTCACCAGCGCGGCTACCGAAAAAGACACCGCGATAGCGATGTAAACGCCGTAAGGCCCCCACTGTAAAGACACCGCCAGCACATAAGCCAGTGGGATTTGCAGCAGCCAGTAGCAGCCTAAGTTGATGAGCAGAGGCGTGCGGGTATCGCCCGCCCCGTTGAACGACTGCTCTATGACCATCCCATAAGAGATAAAAGCGTAGCCCAGGCAGATCACCCGCAGCGACTGTACGCCATGTGCTACGACGGCAGGCTCCTGGCTGAAAAACCCGACAAACACCTCAGCGCCTACATAGAAAACGACAGACAACAGCACCAAAAACAGCAGGTTGTAAAAAGCCGTTTTCCAGACCGACTCCTCGGCGCGCTCGGGCTGGTTGGCACCCAGGTTCTGACCCACCAGCGTAGCGGCGGCATTGCCCAGCCCCCAGGAGGGCAGGATAGAGAAAATAATGATGCGAATAGCAATAGTATAGCCTGCCAGCGCCTCGCTGCCAAACAGGGAAATGATACGCACCAGGAAAATCCAACTGGCAGACTCTACCAGGAACTGCCCCATGGTGCCCGAAGAGATTTTCAGGATGTTGAGAAGCGTCTTCGCCCTGACCACCATATTATGGTAACCAATTTTGATCACTCCCTTACCATTCAACAGGTGAAACACCTGAAACAACACGCCCGTACTCCGCCCGATGGTGGTGGCAATCGCTGCTCCGGCCACACCAAAAGCAGGGATAGGTCCCCAGCCAAAAATAAAAAGCGGGTCCAGGATGATGTTCAGCCCGTTGGCCAGCCAGAGCGACTGCATGGCCAGGGAAGCGTTGCCCGCCCCCCGGAAGATGCCGTTGATCAGAAAAAGCAACATGATGCTGATATTGCCTGCAAACATGATCCGGGTATAGCCGTAGCCCTGCTGCACCAGGACTTCTTCACCCCCCATCAGCCGCAGTATCTCACGCGGGAAGAAACTCCCGGTCAGGGCGATCAGCAAAGAGAGGATGGCGGCGACCAGGATCGCCTGGAATGCGGCATCGGCAGCCTTGTGGTAACGCTTCTCGCCGACCCGGCGGGCTACCAATGCCGTGGTGGCCATGCTCAGCCCGATGGCTACCGAATAGATGATCGTAAGAACCGACTCGGTCAGCCCGACGGTAGCTACTGCATCGGTGCCTATTTTGCCTACGAAGAAAATATCGACGACAGCAAACAAGGATTCCATGACCATTTCCAGGATCATGGGTACTGACAACAGAAAGATCGCTTTGCGGATGCTTCCTGACGTAAAGTTGGTTTCTGAGCCGCGAATGGCTGCTTTCAGGTGCTGATAAAAACGATGGAAAGTGCTATGCCGTGCCATAGGATGGGTAAAAGAAAAGCCAGGAAATAGGAATAAACAGAGGAGGTGATGCCTGGATCAGGCATTCAGAATGGGCACTATGGGGAGCATGAACAGCTTCATGCATCAAAGGTAACCCTATCAATAGGTAAAACAAACAAGCGGCTCTTTATTTTTTGCGTCAGGCTTTTTACAAAATACGGTTTATATTTGCCCCTTACTTTCAACCTATCACCAACGGTATGCAGGAAGCGCCGCTTTTTGTTTTAAATCAGGAGAACACGCTGGCCAATCATTTTCTGGCAGAGATCAGGCAGACAGGTTTGCAAAACGACCGGATGCGATTCAGAAAAAATATGGAGCGCATCGGTTCGCTGCTGGCCTATGAGCTTTCCAAAACGCTGACCTATGAGCCGCAAACTATCACCACGCCGCTGGACAAGCTGCCGGTGCCGCTCATCGCCCAGCCGCCGGTGCTGATCTCCGTGCTCCGGGCAGGGCTGCCGCTGCACCAGGGTTTCCTTCATTTCTTCGACCAGGCCGACAGCGGCTTTATCGGTGCTTTCCGCCGCCATCAGGATGATACGCATTTTGACATTGCCTTAGACTACTTTACCTATCCTATCTTGCAAGACCGGCAGGTCATTCTTATTGACCCGATGCTGGCTACGGGGCAGACGCTGGTAACAGCCGCCGAAAATATCATCCAAAAAGGGCAGCCTGCCATGCTCCATATCGCTGCCGCCATTGCCGCGCCCGAAGGCATACAGTACCTGCGCCGGCATTGCCCCTGCCCCTTTGCCATGTGGGTAGGTGCGCTCGACGACAAACTGAACAACAAAGCCTACATTGTTCCCGGGCTGGGCGATGCCGGTGATCTGGCCTTTGGGCTCAAATTTTAACCCTCTTTCATGCTCTACAACGTTTTTATCTTATTGGTTGGCCTGAGCATCTTAGTGGCAGGCGGCGAGTTGCTGGTACGCGGTGCCTCCAGCATTGCGCTGCGTATCCAGATTTCGCCCCTGGTGGTCGGGCTTACCGTGGTGGCTTTTGGCACCTCCGCGCCCGAACTGCTGGTCAGCATGCAGGCAGCCTTGAGTGGCAGTCCTGATCTGGCGATGGGCAATGTGGTAGGTTCCAACATCTGTAACCTGGCGTTGGTGCTGGGTGTTACCTCCCTTATCTTTCCAGTCAAGGTACAGAGCGATAGCATCCGCATCGACTGGCCGGTGGCTATGGGTAGCGCGCTTGTGCTTTTTCTGCTCTGTAGAGATCAGTTAGTCAGCCCGGTGGAAGGTTTCTTTTTTGTACTAAGCCTGATGAT
>JBBSNI010000423.1:0-5068 GCA_038232695.1 Cytophagales bacterium | reverse complement strand
CGCATCTTCGCAAAAAGGTGCTTCCTCTTTTATTTTCCAAACCTTTTCAAAAACTTACCGGACTATTGTATTAGCAACGTCTTTAGATGAATAAGCAGGAAATATCAGTTTAGGTGCGCGTTACACTGCACTGCGCAGGCTGTATTAAACGCGCGCCAGTGTTGCAGAACAGAAAAAGCCCCGGCATTACCGGGGCTTTTATACTTGCACTTTTCTCAGATTTGCCCTATTGTCTGGTTCCCTGTCAGTTCCCTGCTGGCTCCCTGATCGCTTCCTGATAGGGGTGTTTTTGCCTAATAGTATTTTTTGTAGAATCAGCCCAAGGTAAAGACGGCTTCGGCGGTGTTGCCGGGCAGGTCTTTGACGCGGACGGTGATGCTTTTTCCCTTGATGCTGGTATCGGCTTTTTGGGTGGTGTATGCCCACTGGCTGCCGTTTTCCTGAGGCACGGCGGCGCCCTGCTCAAACAAAGTTCCGTCTGCCTGGTGAATCAGGACTTCTACGCTGGCTACGCTGTAATCGTCTACGGCGGTGATGAGCAACGCCTCGCCGCGCTTGCCGGTGTAGGCAGTCAGGTCAACGGACTCAATATCGGGGGCGTTGAGGTAGTCGTTGACGGCTACGTGGTAGGCGCCTTGCCCTTCTTTGGCTTTCATCTGGTAGGCTTCTTTCAGCGTAGGGTCTTGTACGGCTTTTTTAGCGTAGGTCACGCCTGCTACAAATTTCCGTTGCTGCGCCTTTTGCGCGTCACTCCGGGGTTGGTCGCTTTTCTCCGGCATGACGGATACGATGGTTTTGCCGCCCCGGTTGCTGAATACAATGCGTCCGCCTAATTTTCCGCTCAATCCTTCGGTGACGATGTTCTTTTTTACTTGTGCCATTTCTTTGTTGATTTAAAGGGTTTATGATGATTTGTTTACATGCGTGTGACCTACAAGGAATAAGCCGCTTTCGGCGGTAAAGCGTAGGTAAGATGGGGAAACCTTACGCATGTAAGGAAATGAGCAGAATGTTATAAGGCTTCACTAAACCGCGCACCAGCATGTGTTCGGCTGGAAGCCTGTGAATAAAATACACGAGCGTAGACGCTCGCGCGAACACTTATTTATATAGGTGGTTCGCGCGAGCCTCCTGTGCCCGTTGTGGAACAATCGTGTGTACTATTAGCAGACCTCTGGTCTTTTGTAATGTTACAAAGCTTTATTATATGCTATACAGGCTATAGCGCAGCGTCTGTGGATAGCGATGACTGCGTTGCCCAGGCATCAAAACCAGCCAAAGGATAGCGTTCGTTGAAGGTTGTTTCGCCTAGTTCTTCTTTTAAGTCCTTTACGTAGGCGACGAAGTCTGCACGGAACTGGGGGTAGTTGTTAGGCAGACCGCGAACTTTGTCCTGTCCTAAGGCATGATCTACGAAGCGGGCGGTCAGGGCAGCCAGCGCGGAAGCGACGGGGATGAGCGCGATGTCTTTGATAAAAGCGATGTGCTCCATCCCTGTGCCTGCCAGCCACTGGTTGGTCACCACGGTGAGCGCATTGGTGATGGCACTTCTGAGGGTTTCTTCGGTGACGGGCTTGAACTTTTGCTTTTTCAGGGCAACCACCCGGTTCCACACTTCCAGCCACAGGCGGTCGTACTGGCTGATCTTGTCTGACAGGAACAGGTAGGTAAGCAAGGTACTGTTGTGCTGCTGCTGGATCAGGTTATCGTCGTAGGAGGTAGTGATGAGTTTGCCTGTAGCAAGGGCTACGTTAGGCGGATACTGACCTTGCAGCCATTCAGCTACCTCTTCGGAATGGTTTTGAACGCTGGCTTTTAGTTGCCCAAGTACCTGCTGCAAAGCTTCGGTCTCGTAGTGGGCAACCTGCGCCAGGGTAGCAGGAGGAATTTGCCAGATGTCGGGCGACCTGGCAGACAGGAACGCGCGAAAGTCGGACAGAAAGGTATGCTGTTGTGATACACAGGCAGACAACACCTCCAGCGTCTCTGCCACCTCGCGGGCGTATACGTAGCGGAAGACAGCATCTTCGGTCTCGGCAGCGTCTTGCGGCAAGCCCAGCAGCACGGGCAAGGTGTAGGGAAGCAGCCCCACGCCTTGCTTTTCCAGTGCGATAATCCGGCTGACCGCATCGTTGCGCGCTGCCATCTGCTCCTGCCGGTGGTAGCCGTACATGAGCCAGTAGAGCGCCGGTGGAAAGTGGCTGACCCGCTCCCAGCATTGCAAGGCTTCCGGGTACGCCTCCTGCAACCACAGGAAATGCCCGGCATAGTACCACTGCCTTACGTCTGCTTCATCGCCGGGCGACGGGTCTTCGGCAAGGAGTGCTTGCGCCAGCCCCACGCCATCTCTCAGAATAAACTTCCGTTCGTCGGTGTGCAGAAAGGCATCGGCAGATAGTTGGAAGTAATACTGGTACTGCAAGTCTTGTTCAGCATCAGCCTTTTCTTCGTGACCATCTAATAACTGGTAAGCCATAGACGGGTCACCGGCGTAGAAATGCACGACCGCCTGCACTTTGGCAGCCAGCAAGGGCGATGCAGCCTGATGTTGGGCACCAGGCCGACAGCCACCGTTGCAGCGGCTGTGCCTGTGCCAGTGTGTCGTGCACTAAGTTTTGCCAGCTATGCAGCTCCCCGATGACTGGGTATTGGGTGATGATACGGTACAGAAAGAAAGGCGCATCTGCTTCCCGAAAGAACTTGAGTATCCTGTTGAGCTCTTCGGCAATACTCTGGTTTGCCTGACGGGACAAGTATTCATAGCGGTACCACTGCCCCTGCGCCTGCTGGTATTTCCCTTCACTGGGGTGTATACTGATGTGTGCCAATAACGCTCAAGGTTTGGGAAAGTCTGGATCACGACGTGCTGCCTGGCGAGCGTTCTTTTTAGCCTCTGTCAAACTAGCTGACTGAATATAAGCTGTTTCTTTATTATAATAAGCAACGCCCAGGTTATAGTAGGCTGCGGCATAGTCAGGTTGCAGTCTGATCGCCTCTTGGTAAGCTTCTATGGCTTTATCGTAGTCTTTTTTGTCACGGTAAGCAATGCCATAACAGAACCAAAATATAGCTTGTTGCCTGGTTGTTAAGGGTAAGGACTGTATTTCTTGCAGTAGCTTTATAGCTTCTTCCGTATTTCCTTCCTTTAAATATTGCGGGCACTGGTCTAACAGTTCCTGGGCGGTAGGTGGGTTCATGGCAGGGTCGGTTGGGTTGCAGCATGGAAGGTACGTAGTGGGGCTTTTACTTGCAAGCGGGGCGGGGAAGAATCTTTCCGGGTGGGGCTTTCGCATGTAACACCGGTGGGCGTTTGAGTGAAACGGAAACGCGTGCTTCGTAGTAATGGGGCACCCGTTACACCGAGCCACGGAGGCTGCGTTAAATGCGCGCCAGGTTGTTTGTTTAGCTGTTCAAGTGCTTATGTATTTCGTTATACTTAAACACCTGAACACCTGAACACCTGAACACCTGAACACCTGAACACCTGAACACTAATAATACCTCCCCAACTGCTCCACGATCCTGCCTTTCATGGCTTGCGGGTCTATAGTGCCTTGCTGGCTGTAGAGCTTTTTGCCGCCGGGAGCAATCAGGAGGGTGTAAGGCAGGGCGCCTTGCCATTCGGGATCGATGGCTTCGATCAATGCATATTTATTGTCTTGGGCAAACAGATAGTTGGTAGAGGCGGCAGCGTTTACTTTGTTGAGAAAAGATAACACCTTGTCCTGCTTCTCAGGTTTGTCGGCGCTGATGGTAATAAGCTCAAACTCGCGGTTGCCATACATACGGCTCATGTCTATAAAATCGGGAAACTCCGTCACGCAAGGACCGCACCAGGTCGCCCATACGTTGACCAGGCGCAGCTTGTCTGAGTTGTTGGCGATCAGCTTTTGGATGCCTTTTGTGTCGATCTTGTCTACGTTGGCTTCTTCGGCTGCCCACCGTTTCCTGGTCTTGGCGGCGTCTTCCCGTTTGCCCGACCACTTCACAGAGCAACCAAACGTCTTGGTGGTTGGTTCAGCCACGGCTTTGCCTGCCAGCAACGCATCAATAGCGGCGCGTATGTCTTCCGCCTGTGCCGTGCCCGGCTTTTCAGAAGCATCTAATCGCCCTACATAGCGCAGGGTACGGTCTTGTCCGAAGACAAAGGCATGAGGTGTCGCCACAGGTCCATAGGCTGCCGACATCGCCTGAGTTTCTCCATCGTAGAGGTAGGGGAAAGGATACTGCATTTGCTTTGCCCGCACTTTCATCTCCTCAAAGGTATCGTTCATATCAGTGTATCCCAACTCATCAAGCCGTATAGCCTGCGGGTCGTTGGGCGACACGGCTACTACCGCCACGCCCTTATCCTGGTAGTCTTTGGCAAGTTGGATCAGGCGGTCTTCGTAAGCCTGTGCGGTAGGGCAGTGGTTGCAGGTAAAGACAATAGCCATCACTTTGGCATTGCTGAAGTCCTTTAGGCTGTAGGTCTTGCCATCTACCCCTGGCAAAGAAAAGTCAGGGGCTTTGCTGCCAATAGTTAGGGTTTGTACATCTTCTGCATGTACCAGTTGGGCAGGTATCTGTTCAACAGTAGCAGGCGTATCGTCAGCAGTAGCTGCCTGTTCCTGCGGGGCGTTGCAGGCTAAAAGCCACAGCAGGGCAGCCGGTAAGGTTATCTTTTTCATAAGATTCAGGTTGTGGTGATAGTGTTGTTGTCAAATATAATGTTTTATGTAGAGAAAGAGAAACCAGAGAGCAGACCGAGTATGCTTGGCTCAAAACACCAATGCACAGTAAGCGGCTGGAAGCCGCTGAGTAATACACACGAGCCTCCTGTGCCCGTTGTGGAACAATCGTGTGTATTATTAACAGACCTCTGGTCTGTAACATGCGCAAAGTTTAACTGCGTACCGCTTCTACTCTCCGGTATCTAACAATATCACATCCACCGCTTCCGGCAGGTTTTTTACCGTATGAATCGCCAGGGTAGGGGGGGTGCCTTTATCAATTAGAATAGACTTGATGCCTAGTTTGGCGGCTGGTATTAAATCTCTTTCTTTGTCGCCGATCATCCAGGAGCCTG
>JBBSNI010000422.1:0-5075 GCA_038232695.1 Cytophagales bacterium | reverse complement strand
CCATCAAAATAAAAAACTATGCTAAGCTCTCTGAATAACGAATGTAAGACTTACTACGAATATCTGCAAGCAAATGTGATTGATCCACGCGATAAGCGGGGCAAACGGCACGATCGCGCGGCGAACCGTTTACATTTTGTGCTTTTCGGGGTCTTGTTAGCCGCTATGGCAGGCAAAGCACTCATCTCTGAGATTCACCGCTTCTTGGTTCGTTATCATGCTTGTCTATGTACTCTGCTGGAAGTAGAGCAGGTTAGCCCGGTCTCGGACGTTCAACTGCGGCGCTTGTTAGCTTTAGTGGATGTGCAAGCCTACCAGCACTTTCATGCCTGCTATTTTGGTTGGCAAGCCTGTTTAGTGCCTCAGGGAAGCTGGATCAGCTTTGATGGCAAAGAGTTGCGGGGAACCATTGACGGGGTAGCCGGACAGAAAAGAGGGCTCTGTATAGTACGTCCTCTGCTACAGCAAAGTAGCCTTAGTCTGCCCGGTCTGTTTTATCATGGGGCTAAAGAGAGTGAGATTACTTGCGTAAGAGAACTTTTACAAGAAGGGCATTTGGCCAATCAACGCCTTACATTTGATGCCTTGCACGCTCAAAGCCAAACTTTAGAGATGGTAGAGGATGCCGGGGGTACTTATGTTGCACAAGTGAAAACCAATCAGGGGATGCTACTAGACGACTTAAAGGATCACACCCAGTGGACAGCCCCGCTTGCTGAACAAGCAACCTTAGAAAAAGGACACGGTCGCATAGAAGAGCGGAAAGCCTCTTTTTATCCAGTGGAAGCAGTCTGCTTTGAGAGTAAATGGGACAATTCAGGCTTTGCCACCCTGGTGGTCATGGAACTAGAAAGCACTCAATGTAAAACTGGTAAGGTGAGCCAGGAAACCAGCTACTACCTTTCTAATGCTACTATGGAACGGGTGCCGCCCCAAGAACTTTTCAAAGCTATTCGCCAACACTGGAGCATTGAGACAGACAACTGGGTCAGAGACATGACCTTCCGAGAAGATCGCATTCGCTGTAAAGAGCCCAACCGCAGTAAATCCCTGGCTAGTATCGTATCGGTAGCTGGAAACCTGTTACGCCAACAGAAAAAGGGCTTTCTCAAAGCCATGCAAGAGGATATAGCCTGTAATCCTTTCCTGGCAAGATCGCTCTTTAAACACAATGACCTTTTATGAAAAAGCCGTGCTTAACGATACATTTCGTCCAAATACTATCGGAACCCCCTTATACACCATCGCTCCGGCGACCCGGTCTGATAGAGGTGTACAGTATTGTTGTAATGATTATGTCAGATTGCTCAAAAAGAATAACATCTCAATATCTATCCGACGTGGAGCGTGACCAACATGCCTGATCCTTTAGAAAATGCACTAGCTGAGCGTATGAATAGAACACTAAAAGAGGAGTTCAAGCTGGAACGTGGTTTTCCAACTTTTGAATTGGCGCAACAAGCCGTAGATAAGATTATTAGTATTTACAATAAAAAGTACCCACACGGCAGCTTAGGCTACCTCACACCTAACCAAGTGCATAATGGAAAGAAACCTGGCGAAAAGAATCGGACTGCCGACGCAGTGGAAAAAGTATAGAAAAAAGGTTGATCCCGCTAAAATTGAAGAAATGGTGAGCTAAAAATATAAAAAAGAAAATACATTTTTCCCTGACCCAGTGCCCCGCGATTTCTATGGTTTAAGCAAGCGCATTAGTATAAGTTTTTTCATATTTTCTATTTTCTCGGATACAAGCAAAAACTCGGTGAATAATCTTATTACGCACGGCGTTTAAAACAAGCATCTTGTTCTTTCCCTGCTCTACTTTTCGGTGGTAGTAATCAGCCATTTCACCCTTCCCAGAGACTACAGACAGCGCTGCCATGTGCAAGAGTTTTTTCATCTGTTTGTTGGCGAGATGACTTATCCTGGTACCACCTCGGATGCTCGTGCCTGAGGTATGCTCAAAAGGGGCTACCCCTGAGTAGCAAGCAAACTTTCTAGGGCAGCTAAAAAGCTTGAATTCGTTAGTAGCGATCACCATTTCACAGAAGACTACCTCACCAACTCCATCCACTGAGGTCACTAACTCAAAGAGATGCTTGAGCGAGACGTCCTCTTTGATGAGCATTTTAATTTTCTTCTCTACGTCAGTAATTTGCTTTTCCAGTGCTTCAATGGGCTTTCTGTTGAGCTTTTCCATCTCTTTCTGGAGTTTTTTGTCCTGGAAGGTAGCCACTTCCTCCAGAGGGACCCATAGACTATTCTTAGCATTGAGTAGTCCCGGCGGGGAACCGCTTTTGCGCAATGCAACCAGTTGGCGCAGTTTGAGGATAATCTGCCTTTCGGGCTGCCAAACGGTAGCTTGATCGGCGTAGCGGAAAGCATACTCGCTAATTCTAATAGCGTCTACTTTGTCGCTTTTACCCCGTTGTAGCCCTAAAGATCGCTTGATTCTTAGAGAAGATCGCTCCGGCGACCCGGTCTAGCCAAAGAGATAAATTATGCTCTGTGGCCAATGATAGGATATTCTGACAGCGCGGCTGCCGCTGTAGATGCCCGTGTGCTCACAACAGATCAGGCATTGGGAAAGATCAATGTTTCTGGCTAAACACTCTTTCTGGAACTGTTTTAAGCCTGCTAATGAATTAGCTACCTTGAGGTGAAAAAGAAGCTTTTTCCGATCTCTGACCGCAAAGTCCAACGTCTTTTTACCGGGCGGCGGCCGCTAATGTCGATACCGATGAAAAAAGAATAATGCATACTTCTGAGTTTAGTGGTTAATAATAATCAAGACCGGGCCACGGCGGCACTTTCAAAACCTTAATAATAGGCCTTTACGCCTGAATTTCTATTAGAAGCTTGTCTTGAAGAACCAGCCTAAGTCTGACCGGGTCGCCGGGCGATCGCGGGCCCCGGTCTCAACTTGGCGGCGTCCGTAGTTCACCTAGGCTGGTGGTTAAGGTGTGAATATATGGATAACTCTATCGAGTTACCGCGTCACGGCGACCCACATATTCACACCATAGTAATAACAATTGCTTTCTTAGAATTTTACTACCCTACAAACCTAAAGGCGGCGTCCGCTCACAAAAAAAGGGGTGCCGGGACAGGGAAAAATGAGCAAATAACCCGCTTTCTTTGAATCATTATAACTAGCCAAATATAGCGTTATGGGAAATGTACAAAAATATACTATCTTTAAAACCTCCCTTTCTGTCAACCTATTTTAGGTGTATTCACTTTGTCCAATAAGTTTTGTTATGTTAATTACACGGCGTCGCATATACAACTATTTGTTAATTAACTTTCCAGCCACCCACAACATTCTCACTATCTTTTCGTATATTTACATATTGCAAACGTAAAGTTATCTATAGGTGATTCTTTACCGTTTATTATATTTCCTATAAATAAGCAACCCCACTATTACTATGGCACACGGACCGACAATAGAGCCGACACTGATAGATGACCTTTCTCTGGTAGCGCAGGCTCAGCAAGGGCTAGATGCGCAGACCATCGCGTCCTTCCGTCATCGGGCCCAATATAGCAAAGAAGTGATAGCGGGCTTGCTACACATCACCCCTAAAACCATCGATAACATGAGAACCCGGCGTAAAAAAATGGCGGGAGCGCAGGCGGAAGCTCTGCTTAGCCTCATTAGGCTTTTTTCTCGGGGTGAACAACTTTTCGGCAGCATTAACGAGTTCAAAGATTGGCTGGGCTTTCCACAGCCCGCCCTGGAGATGGAGCCTCCCAACAAATATCTATTCAGCATAACTGGCATCCGATTGGTAGAAGAGTGCCTGGAAAGAATTGAGCAGGGGTACGCTGCCTGACAATCCCATGCTGCTCTACCGGATCGTGTTGAATAAATACTCCGAAAGCCTGTACGCTTCCGGCCTGCCGGGACGATGGAACAAGCGGGGTGAACTGGTAATCTATACGGCTGCTTCTGCCGAAATTGCCTTGATAGAAAACATGGCGCACCGCATGGGACAAGGGGGATTCATGCGAAATGAATTTTCTTGCATGGAAATAGACGTTCCTGATACTTCCCTGCAAGTGATTCAGAAATCAGCCTTGCCGACCGAGTGGGGTAGTGCTTCTCCGTACAGTCACACGAATGCCTTGGGTTCGGCCTGGTACCACACTAGGGAGTCCTTGCTGCTGCAAGTACCTTCTGCTCCGGCTCCTACTGGCATCAACTATCTGATCAATACCACCCACCCCTTGTTTAAGAAAGTTAGCATCGTCAAGAGCTATTCCTACCCAATCGATTACCGGTTCTCCAAAATAGACAAAGATCTCAGTCAGTATCTAAAGAAGAAATAGCGATGTATACCTCTTTCCTTGCCGGGGCTTACTTAAGACCAATTTTTCAACAAACTTCGGAAATATTCATTTCCGAAGTGTTGAAATTATTACTTTTAATGCATACTTTTGAGCCTTGTATATATTATGGTATAAACAAACCTTTCCGTTGCCTATGGAACTTACGCACTCCACCCAGGCTGCGCCTGCTGCCAGCCGTCTGCTCACCGTCAGCCAGGCGCTCGCTTACTTTGAGAAAAGCCTCAAGAAAAAAAACAACTACCTGCGGGTTGTAAAAAAGTATCTGCGCTATTGCCTCAAGCATGACTACCTCATTGATGAGATCAGCTTCCAGCTTTATACTTCCGACCCTGGCCACGGTGGACAGTGGCCCAGCCAAATGAGCCCGGTGCGGAAGTTTTTGAAGTTTGCCCAGGCGCATCGCATTGTGCAGGTAGTCGCCGATCCTGTCAAGCCAACGTTGCCTCCGGCAGCCAACGAATTAGTGCTTGCTTTTTTGGATGATGCTAAGAATCTGGATGAGGACAGCAAGGCTACGTATCTGAAAAGCCTCAACGACTTTTTCTTTTTTTTGGATCAACAGGGTGGCAGCCATGCCGGCTATGGCTTTTCCGGTAAAACCGTAGCCAGATACATCACATGGATGAAGAACCGGGGCGACCGGCGTCCCGGCGACCGGCGTCCCGGCGACCGGCGTCCCGGCGACCGTCGCTACGGGGGCGGTCAGAAACGGCTTT
>JBBSNI010000421.1:0-5075 GCA_038232695.1 Cytophagales bacterium | reverse complement strand
TACAGTAAAGCCAAGCAGTACCGACGCCTTGCCACTCGCTATGAAAAAACAGCACGCAACTACTTGGCCTTTTGGCAAGTAGCCTGCTGCGTCATATTAACTCTATAACTGAATGTCAACACGCCCTAATAAGTATTCATACCGCCTACGGGGCAGCTTCCAACCTGAAAGTTTCGGAAAACGGCCGGTTTCTGGTGCAACAGGACGGGTCGCCTTTTTACTGGAACTGCGATACGGGCTGGGGCATCTTTCAGTTTATTTCCAAAGAAGATGCGCAACGGTATCTGGAAGACAGAAAAGCCAAAGGCTTCAACGGTTTCCTGGGAAGTATGGTCTTTCACTTTGGCAACGAGCCTAACTTTTACGGACAAAAAGCCTGGACCAACGACAACCCCCTCAAGCCCAATGAAGCGTATTACAAGAACGTAGACGAGGTGATCAACAAAGCCGTGGAGATGGACTTGTATATAGGTCTGCTGCCTTTCTGGGGAGATAAAGTAGCAGGTTCGGAGCAGGTCAATATGCGCAATGCCTATGCCTACGGATGGTTTCTGGGCAATCGCTACCGGGCGCAGAATTCGCATCTCATCTGGGTGCTGGGCGGCGATAAAAATCCTTTGCGTGAGGAGCATTCACAGGTATACCGGACGCTGGCAGAAGGCATCGCCGATGGGGTTAACAACGTCAAAAAAGAAGATAGCGGGGCAGATTTCAGCACTACCATGATGACCTTCCATCCGCAACCGCATTCGCATGGCGGCGGCTCTGCCAACTATTTTCATCATGACGAATGGCTGGACTTTAACATGATACAGACCGCTCACCACCGCCGCAACAATGAGCGTTCATATACCGATATAGAAGCAGCCTACCGCCTACGCCCTGTCAAGCCCATCCTGGAAGCCGAGCCGCCTTATGAAGACCACGGGGTAGGGTGGGACCTGGCAGCCAACGGCTACTTCACAGACCACGACGTCCGGAAAGCGGCTTACTGGTCAGTGTTTGCGGGCGCTTGCGGGCATGTGTACGGGGCGCATACCGTCTGGCAGTTTGCTTCGCGGGAAAGGGTTTTCCCCAAGTTCAGGAGCAGTACCCGCGGTTGGTGGAACGAAGAAAAAGACGGGCTGCCACCTGCCAAAGACCTGCCCGGCGCCTTCGACATGGCGCATCTGAAAAATCTGATGCTCTCGCGCCCTTACCTCTCCCGGGTGGCTGATCGAAGTATGGTACAAGACGCCGGTCCGGGCGCCAGGCATGTGCAAGCCACCCATGACGCTAATGGAGATTATGCCTTCATCTATGTGCCAACGGGCATTCAGTCTGTTCAGGCAAAGACCAGCAAACTCTCCGGGGAATACCTGAACGCCTGGTGGTACAACCCCCGCGACGGGAAAACCTATGACGCCGAAGGCACAGAGACCGATACGCCTTTTGCTGCCTTTGCCCGCCCGGCCGGTGGGCAATACCGGGAATTTCAGCCGCCGGGCGGCAGCGCTGCCGAAGATTGGGTGCTGCTGTTAGACAATAAGGCTAAGAATTTTCCCAAGCCTGGCAATGCCGTTTATGTGAAAGGAAATTAGATGCCTGTTGCTCCCTCAGCCGTCTGTTTGGCAAACGAAATTTGTTTCTATGCATCCCCTTCGAGAGAATGTAATACAACAATCCACTCAGATGAGTCATTGTTCTAATTAAGAACAAATTATTGTTTTGTATTGGCACATTAGTTATTTTTGCTTCTGGGCGGCATTCCGCTGAGCGGCACCGCACGGCGAACCGTTTCGCTGGGCGGCACTCCGCGTTGAATAGTAAAACACTAACTGATATGAATATCAAACTAACACAGAAGCAGATCGGTCAGAGAATTACCGAACTCCGAAAAAGGAAAGGGTTCTCTCAGGAAGATTTGGCGAAAAGTGTCAAAATATCCCGACCGTCTTTGGCTCAGATAGAGTTAGGCAACAGAAGCGTGAATATTCTTGAATTGCAAAGATTGTCCATGATCTTAAGCTTTTCTTTGGATGATTTTGTGTCTGAAAATTTTTTAATGGGCGGTGATGACTGCCTACCTTGCCTACCGGCAGGCAGGCCGGAAAGTCAGGCCGCTCAATTGAAAAAGTCAGAGAGTATTCACTCCGAGGAACGTATCTCTGTACCAACGCTGCAAGTTGAAAAGTTTAAAAACGTATTGCTGTATATTCTTGAAAGATGCGCCGGTAAACCAAATGTAGGTGAAACTGTCCTTTACAAGCTGCTTTATTTTTCTGACTTTAATTATTATGAATTATACGAGGAACACTTAACGGGCGCTCAATATCGCAAATTGCCTTACGGACCCGTACCATATCAATTAGATAATATTATCAACCAGATGATTGATCAATGTCAACTGCAAAGGGTGAAAACAAACCTGCCTACCGGACAGGCAGGTTATCATGGCTATTCGCAAACTCGTTATCTACCTTTGAAAAAAGCAGATTTGACAAAATTAAAAGCAAGTGAAAAAGAAACCATTGATAGGGTCATTGAGCAAATGAGCGACTGGTCTGCGACTGATATAAGCAATTATTCTCATAAAGACATGCCCTGGCTGGCTTCAAAAGAAGGAGAAGAAATAAACTATGAATTAGCTTTTTATAGAGAAATTCCCTTTTCAGTAAGAAACTATGGGGACGAAATTGAAGAACAATGACTTTTGAGGAACTTACTGAATTCAAAAAGGACTTGAAAAAACTTCTAAAAAAGTATAGAACATTAAATGATGATTTGGACGTGGTGAAAAAAGTTTTAGAAGTCATACCGGATGAAAGACCACCTTTTAGTTTTCGTATTGCTAATTTGGGTTTAGGAACCTGTGTGATCAAAGTAAAAAAGATGGCTTGCAAAGCATTAAAAGGTCGTGGTGTGAATTCAGGTTTGCGATTGATTTACGCTTACTTTCAAGCAGAAGAAAAAATAATTTTCATAGAGGTTTATCATAAGAACGATAAAGAGAATGAAGACAGACAGCGTATCTTAGATAATTTCAAATAAAACAAATAGTCTGATCACGGGGCAGTCCACTTTCTCATAATGCTAAAATTAATCATTCATTAATTGCTTTGTTTACACAAATCTTAATATATTGAAGGGATGTTGTTTTTTTGATAGCCATCCTTTATGACACAGCCGCACGACAACCTTTGTCAACCTGATAAGATATGGAGCAGATTCCTGCAGGGTGACCGTGTGGCTTTTGAGCAGATCTTTGACCAGCACGCCCCATCGCTTTACCACTACGGAAGAAAGATCACCGAAGATACAACGCTGGTAGAGGATTGCATACAAGACCTTTTCCTGGAACTCTGGTGCCGGAGAGAAAGGCTCAGCCCGGTGCATTCTGTCAGGCATTACCTGTTCAAGTCGCTGAAAAGGAGTATTTTGTATAAGAAAAAGCAGTGGACGGGATTGAGAGAAAATTATACCGAGCAAAGGGAATATGCCGAAGCTTCCTACGAGGCGCAACTCATTGAACTGCAAACTTCACAAGAGCAAAAAAGAAAGTTAGAAGCCGCTTTGGCGCACCTGACAGCACAGCAGAAAAAGGTGGTGTACCTGAAATACTACGAAAAGCTATCCTACGACGAAATAGCTGCCCTGCTGTCTTTAAACAAACGAACCGTTTACAATATCGTCTCAGCCGCTATCCACACGCTTCAGAAAACGTTCAAAAGTCCGCAGCATGAAGTGACACTGGTCATCGCTGCCCTGCTCTGCATGTTTCTGTTCTGATTGCCCCAACCGCAGTGACCTGCTGCTGCCATGTTCAATAATCCCTTGCTCAGATAGCAAAAATCCTCTCTCCTACCTTGTAAATTTCGTACCAATGAGCCTACTCAGTTGAAACCTTTTTAACAAACAATACAGGATTTTATACGAAACATAAATCTAAAAAACATTTTAGAAAAAACCCGTGAACTTTTGAAGAAAGGCTCTTCTGTAAAGGCAAAACCAGGGCACACCTTATGGACTATCAACATTTTGATGCCGCAGCTTTTGCAGCCGATGAGTACTTTCAGCAATGGGTACTGCTACCCGGCGAAGCCAATGACCATTTCTGGCAAGATTGGGTGACAGCAAATCCCGAAAAAAGCGCAGCCATAGAAGAAGCCAGGCAAACCGTGCTTAGCCTGGGCTACAGAGAGCACCCCCTCTATACAGCAGAGATCAGGAAGATCAAAGCCCATGTGATGGGAAACCTTGACAAGGAGGTTACACCCGCTTCACCAACGGTTCGCTCCCTTTATCCAACAGGGTACCGCATCGCTGCTTCCCTGACCGGTCTATTGCTGCTGAGCCTCATTGCCTGGATGCTGCTCAAGGATCAGTCATACGCAACCCGGGCTACCGGCTATGGAGAGATCAAAGAATTTTACCTGCCCGACAGCTCCCTGGTGGTGCTGAACGCCAACTCAACACTGAAATATCTAAAAAAATGGGAAGAGACAGGCACAAGAAAAGTATGGCTGGAAGGCGAAGCTTTTTTCCATGTCAGAAAGCAAAGGCATGAAAATGACGAATCGGCTGATGCGCCTGGCTTTGCCAAGTTTATCGTGTATGCCGAAGCCCTGACCGTAGAAGTGTTAGGCACTGAGTTTAACGTCAACCACCGGGAAGATCAGACGGAAGTCACCTTAAAATCCGGTAAGGTAAAGCTGGCGGTACAAAACGGACAATCTAAACAGGAGATAGAGATGCAACCCGGCGAGTTGGTAAAATTCGCCCGGCAGAGCCAGTTGATGGAGAAGACAAGCGTAGACCCGGCAACCCGGACAGCCTGGAAAGAGGGCTTACTGGTCTTTGATCACCTCACGCTCCGGGAAATTGCCGGCCGGCTGGAAGATACCTATGGCGTACAGGTCGTTTTTGAGAATGCCGGACTGGCAGACAAACGGTTCAAAGGTTTTGTGCCGGCCGGCAACCTGGACATGCTGCTGAAAGCTTTTTCCAAACTCTACAACATAAAAATTAGCCAAAAAGGAAAGACGCTGATCTTTCAGCAAGTGGAAGAAGTGTCCGGCTAAAAGGTTTTCTCTTCC
>JBBSNI010000420.1:0-5096 GCA_038232695.1 Cytophagales bacterium | reverse complement strand
GTGGATATGAAATATTTTTTGTCACAATCCCTTTGTGCTCGCCATAGAAATGGTCTTCAGCCCATACTAAATAAGGCCAGTTCTCGCTGCTGCCTGCATCAAAATGATCACCCTCTACATGCATGTCTTTATAATCCCACCAGAAGAGTGATGAATAACTGTCATACATTTTCGGTATGTTAAACGTGTCGGCCATGTGCAGCGACTTCAGTCCATACTTTATCCACTTGGTTTGAAACACCGGATGCTTTGAATAATCAGTTGGGCCATCTAAATATGTTATGCCCTTATCATGTTTGATAAATTGTAAGGTGGAGTCTTGAATGGTTTTTACAACCGGATGTGTTTTATCACTCACCAATGAAACCAGAAAGAGTACTTCGCCGGGATTGTCCGCTTCGCTCATGCCGTGGTTATTACGATCGAATGGATCGCGGATGCTCATGACCCAATCTTTTATCAAATGCAAATTGCCGGTAGCTTTCAACACCATACCCATCAAGGCAGCATCGCGGTACCAAGGCTTTTCATACACAAAAAAATTCGGAACCGGCTTTCCGTTGATCACGTTGATGAGTATCTCATGGTGCAATACTTTCAGCACCTCGCTGTACTTGTTAGTTTTAAAATCAGGTAAGTGAAGTGTGCTTAGCGAAAGCGGCATTATTTTTTTCCTTCTTTTACAAAGACACCTTTTTCATTTTCATAAATATGTATTTTATCTCCCGATACAGTGAGCAGGTAAACATAATATTCAGAGGGGACAATCAGTTCCTTTTTTACTTTCCATTGATATAAGGTGTCGCCTGTGACGGCGTTGAGCAAGTTCCCGTTTTTATAAATCATCTTTGTACGGTCGCCCATTCCAAACAAGTAAAACGGAATGTTGGGCATGGTGCGATGGTTCACATGTTCTTTGCGAAGCCCCGTCAGTTGTGCTGCGTATGATGCCAATTTCTTTTCTAACGAAGCAGTTGTTTGCTGCGCTTGTAAATTTGTGACAAGGCAAATGGTCAGTATTGTTAAAAGATTTATTTTCATTTCTACTATTATTTTACTTCATTGACTTTTCTGCCTTCTCATTTGCCAATACGCCTTCGATTGGTTTGTTGGTGTAGATGAGAGCTTCCCACACGTTGATTTGTTCCTTATCAGAATGGTTTAAGATTTTCAATTCTACTTTATGTTTTCCGAAAGGAAGGTCATACTTCCAGGCAAGTTCATACCGACGTGTAATGTAGCTGGCAGGAAGAAGTGGTTTCTCTACCAGTTTTCCATCGACATATAATTCAGTTTGAAAAACAAAATCAGACGTGCTTCCCCATCGTGCTGTCTCGCCGCGGATCACAAAACCCGTTCCCTCAAAATCAAACGACACAAACTTTTTATCTTCAGAAAGACTTATCGGGAATTTTGTTTTCGGATACAGGCCCTCAAAACTTTTTTCAAAACGCACAGCCGTTGGCGCTTGAGGTTTTATGGTAATGTTGTCTTTCGTCACGGTGCCACCATTGCGTTTGATGTTTTCAAGTGCATGTTTGAAACCGGTTCTGTACACGGCATTCAACGACATGGTAGTGTATTTAAAATGGATATCTTCCGCCTCTTTCAACCCCATCTTCCAATAGGCAGGAATATTTTTATAGCCCAACACTGTGCACAAAATACCACCCGCTGATGAAGGGTTACAATCCGCATCTTGTCCACATCGGGTGCTGATCTCCAAGGTCTTTGTTAAATCTTTATTGCCATACAGCAAGCCGATTACAATGTATGCTGCGTTCACTTTTGCATCAATATCAAAAGGGGCAAATACACCCTCCGGACAACCTACTTCATCTGCCCACTTCTTCTGCACTTCAAACCACGTCTGCTTCCAATCGTCAGGATATTGCTTGTGCCACGCTATTACATCGGCAATGCATTGATAAAATTCACTTTGCTTCGGAATGGTTTTCAATCCCTCCTCAACAATGTATACCATATCATCCGAAACAAAGGCAAGCGAATACATAGCACCAACATACACGCCCCCATACCATCCATCACCATAGTTCATGATGTGGCCAATCTTATCTGAAATTACAGAGGCTGTGTTGGGCATGCCGGGACTCATCTACCCGGCAAAGTCCGCTTCTATCTGATAGTCTATACAGTCAGCATGTGGATTGTGTTTCCATGACCCGGACAGGGGTGCTTTAATACCATTGAGTATGTTGTAACGCGCGGCTTCATTGGCATGCCACAAACTATAACCCGCATGCGCAAATGCATTGGCAAATGAATCTACCGGTGCATCGAGCCCATACTTTTCAAATACATCAACAAAGGTAAGGTCCATATACAGGTCATCATACAAATACGGATTACCCAGCATGGTCTCTTTTAAATATCCGTCATACCATTTCAAGGGTTGGTAATCGCCAATGATGGTACCGTTAAACTTAAACTCGTATGGCCCTCCGAACGTTACCCCGATGGTCTGCCCGGCCCATCCACCTTTTATTTTATCCTGAAGTTGCTCGGGAGATATTGAAACAGATTTTGCTGTGGCTGATAACCGCTTCTCTACCTGCGCCTTCACGCCAACAAAAAACAGGCAGGCCAATACGCTAAAAAATATTCTCTTCATGATCTAATGCTTAGTAAAAAAACCCGAACTTAAATCGATTGATAAAGTAGGTAAAATGGTGAGAGCCATCTTCATTTATCAGCATTTTCTTGTTCGATAAATGAATCGACCTCACTGCGATATGGGATTGATGATTGCGCCCCAAGCTTCGTTACCGAAATAGCAGATGCCCTGCACGCAAACTCCGCCGCTTCAAAAATATCTTTCCCTTCTGAAAGCGCTATCACTAAAGCACCATTGAATACATCACCCGCTGCCGTGGTATCTACCGCCTCAACGGCGATGGCTTGCACATGCTTAAAGGTAGCGTTGTGAAGGACGGCCGCACCTTTGTTTCCTAATGTAATGATCACCGTTTCTACACCGCGAGCTTGTATTTTATGTGCTGCTTTCTTTACACTCTCCATATCATTCACCTTTATACCTGTAAGCATTTCGGCTTCCATTTCATTGGGTGTAATAATATTGATGAGGCCTAAGAGATCATCGGGAAGGGCGCATACCGGTGCTGGGTTCAGCACTACCTTCACATTATTTTTAAATGCCACCGCTGCCACATAAGCAACAGTCTCAACAGGAATTTCCAACTGCATCAATACAGTTGTCGACTGTTGAATTACTTCTTCCGCAGGCTTAAGATCGGCCGGGCTTAAAGTACCATTCGCGCCAGACGCAACGGCAATACAATTTTCTGCTTTACTATCTACCGTGATGAGTGCAACGCCCGAAGCATTGTTACTATCCGATACAAGATAGTCGGTGTTGATCCCTTCTTCTTCAAACAACTGAATGGACTGCTTTCCAAAAATATCATTCCCTGTTTTACAAATCAAGGTTTTTTAAATTTTCAATAGGTACTGCTTTGTAAGGTATTTTTTCCACATTCCCATTTTACCTTATTAATTCCTATTTTATTTTGTTAGTTCCTATTTTATAGTGTAATTCACAACAAATGAACGTAGGTTGGATTGCAAGAATCGCTTGGTATGGTTGTTTAATCGGACTGGTAGGCTGTCGTTCGGCTCCGCCCGAAGAACCGCGTTCTCAACCCTACTACTGGCAGCAGTACCGGGGTGTGAACGTGGGTTGCGACATTGGTGAGCAAGACGTAGAAGAGTTGGCGCAAAGCGGAGCCAACCTGATGCGACTCAGTATGCCGGTGTGTGCCTTTATGGAGCTGGATTCGCCCTACGCCTACCGACCCGAAGCCTTCGCTACGCTGGACTCGGTGCTCAACTGGGGCGAACGCTACGGGGTGAACGTGCTCATCGATCCGCATCGCTACCCCGGCACCGAGCATCCGTGGACCATGCTGGGTTCCGATCCGTTTTGGCAGGACTTCAAATGGCACGAACTAGTCATTAACTTCTGGGACAGCCTGGCGAGCCACTGTGCGTCCCGGGGCCAAGTGGTGGCGGGCTACGATCTGCTTAACGAACCGCAGGTGAACCTGAAGATGCAGAAAGACACTCCCGAAGACATCAACCTGCTGTATGCGAAACTGACCACGGCCATCCGCCAAAAGGATGCGCTGCACACCATTGTGTACGCCCTGCCGCGCGTGTACGACGCCGAGCAAGACACGCTGTACAGCTATCATCAGGGCATCACCGAGCTGGACATTCCCGCTGACGATAACATTTGTCTAGAATCGCATACCTACATGCCGATGGCCTTCTCGCACCAGAACATCTGGGAGGAAGGCGCCTACGTGGCCTACCCAACCACGGTGGAGGGCGTCACCTGGAATGCGGCGCATTTGGAACAAGTGCAGTCCGATTTGATTGACTTCTCTAAAAAGCATCCCGACGTTCCCATTCTGATCGGCGAGTTTAGTAGTCCGCGCTGGACGGGGCAAGATGGGTTGCACTACCTCACCGACGTGATTGAGCTGGCCGAGCAGCACGGCTGGTCGTGGGCTTATCATGCCTACCGCGAGAGCCACGTCTGGGATCCCGAGATGTCGATCACCAATCGGGGCGATAGCGTGCGTCGAGCGAATGCGCCTCGGTGGGAACTGCTGAAATCGTACTTTGCCCGGAACGAATAAGCATTCAGCCGCGCGGGCAGGTGTTGAGAGGTAAACGTAGCCTCACTGAAGAGTGGGAGACCTCGCGGTTTTCCCGCGATGAGACACCGGGCTGAACACCGGGTACAGCAACGACCCCAGCGACCCGGCAATCAGCGGCTCAAACTACTGATTTTTCAGGCTACTTCGCTCTTTTTCCATTTCCTGCGACAGAAAGTAATTGAGTCCGGTTCGGATCACGGCAATCGCGGCTAGCTTACCGATTTGGTCCCACGAGGGCGCAATGGCGGTCGATAAAATGTCGGCTCCCAGCTGACACTCTAGCGCCAGGGCCAGATAACGCGCTAGAAATGAACTACCCCGAGGCAGAGCCGTCGGGGTATCAAAACAAACGTAGCTGATTCTTGTGCAACTCCGTGTATTCGGATTTCCCCT
>JBBSNI010000419.1:0-5110 GCA_038232695.1 Cytophagales bacterium | reverse complement strand
TGGTCAGAGAGCGGCTTTGGGGTAAACAACAATTTTTAACCTCCCTGCCCGAAGCAGAGGTTGATTATTTAAACCAACCCTTGATACAGCATTTATGCGCTATGATGACCAGGGCCGCGTAAGGCTAAAGTCGAGCTAAGTGATGGTTTTTTCAAAAAACAAATTTCCGCTGCTATTATTCCTCTACAGTATCTGGCTGCTACTGATCAGTTTCAAACCGTTGCAACAAATATACACCACCGATGTCTGTCAAGCTTTGACAAAACAAGAAACCATCGTAGCCTCACCTGATAAAATAGCTTTGATCGTCGCTATCAGCCGGTATGCCCCTGAAACAGGCTGGTCTGTTACCGCTGCGGCTCAGGATGCGTTGCTCATCAAAGCCGCTTTGGCCGCACAAGGATTTGATACGATGCAGCAGGTGACCGTTCTACGTGATGCACAGGCTACCAAACAAGGCATTACAGAAGCCATTCGCCAACACCTAATTAGCAAAGCACGGCAGGGAAGTACAGTCGTATTCCACTTCTCAGGGCACGGGCAGCAGGTAGCCGATACGAATGGCGACGAAATAGATGGGCTGGACGAAGCCCTGGTCCCTTACGATGCACCCAAGCAAACCAAGGGGGCGTTTACCGCATACCGGGGAGAAAAGCATCTGCGGGATGATGAATTAGGTGCTTTGTTGACCGAAGTGAGGCAAAAAATAGGGCCGGAAGGCAGCGTGCTGGTGGTACTGGACGCCTGCCACTCCGGCACAGCTACCAGGCAGATAGGCACAGCAAGAGGCACACAATTTAAGATAGCGCCTGAAGGTTATTCTCCGAAACAAGTGACCGCTACCGCAGAGGATGGCTGGTCTGACCAAATGGCTTCTCAACGCTTAGCCTCTATGGTGGTGATCAGCGGCAGCAGTGCCAACGAACTCAATTATGAAACCCAAGACGAACAGGGCAACAAGGTAGGCCCTCTTTCTTATGCGTTGAGCAGAAACCTGGTGGCGGCAGATGCCAATAGCACTTACTTAGGGCTGTTCGACAAAATCAGGGTAGCTATGAGCGCCCTGGCTCCTACCCAGACCCCCCGGATAGAAGGTGATACAGACCAGGAAATCTTAGGAGGAAATGCTGTACAAAAACCCATCTATTATACTGTTAAATCATGGTTTGGCAGTAAAGATCTTTCCATCAACGCAGGAGCGCTGTCAGGCTTGTACAACCAGTCGGTCGTCGCCTTTTATGATATTGACGTAAAAGATACGGCACAGGTGGCTTACAAAGGGTGACCCTGATCAAAATAACAGAAAAAAATCCGGAGATACTCATTACGCTTACCAAAACCAATGTGCTTCAAATGATAACATCTCATGACTATCTGATTTATGAAAACCAGGTTCCTGATAAAGATATAGATCAGTTAGCAGACGAGGTAACCGAGCAAGCCATCGCTTTTGCCCAGGCCAAGTTCCTGAGAAAACTGGATTTCAAACACCCCGGCATCGATGTGTCTTTTGAGTTCATTCCTATCCAGGTAGAGCATAGGGGACAAGGGGTTGTTGAAAAAGAAAGGATTCCTGTTCAAAACCAACTGGCATCAGACCATCTGATGGAGTTTCGGGAAGGAGATTATTTTAAACTCCGGATGATCAATCACAGCCGACGAAAAGCTTATGTCTGTATGCTCGACATCCAACCGGACAATATCATCAACGCGATGATCCCTTATGGAAACCGAACACCGGAAGAATATTTTGTCCCTGCACAGGCTGCTGTAGAACTGGACGATATTTTTGTCGTAGGCAAACCCTATGGATTGGAAAGTCTGAAGCTGATCGCCACCGAAGAACCCATTGATCTGAGCAGGTTGGTTACTTCAAGGGGCACAAAACAAGGAAATAATACTCAGGAAACACCTTTGGAAACGCTCTTAAAAAGCACCTATCAATATAACAAAAACAAACAGAGGGGCAGCCAGACGGCCAGTATCCCTCCTGCTGCCGGAAGTATCACCACACAAATATTCAGGATTGTACCCAGAGAAAAGTAACCCCAAAACTAATGTAAAGAGATATAGTGCGTGTGATAGAAAAACTAAAAAAGCCGGTGCATAGCATACCGGCTTTTTATTTTACTGTCATATCACCTTCGTCTTCCCCGGAACAGGCACGGGGTAATGACCTTCTACCGGCACGACCGGCGGCTCGGCATCAAAGGCGTAGGTCTGCGGCATCAGGCTGATCTCGGAGTTCATGGCTTCGTCCCAGCTTATTTCTTTGCCGCTGTAGGTAGCCATCCGCCCCAGGATCGCCGACATGGTAGTTTTGGCACCTAATTCTGCATCGTTGATCACTTCGCCGTTGACGATAGAGGCAAACAAACGGTCGTGTTCTACCTGGTAAGGGTTGGGATCGTTCTTGTCGCGGTGCTTCCAGATCGCTTTTCCTTTCAGGTCTGTCAACTGGGTGACACCATCGGTCGTAGCGTGTCCTTTGGTACCGGCAAAGGTCTCGGCTACCTTATTCATACAGCCTTCTATATGGCGGCACTGGCTGTTGATGACCGTTCCGTCTTCGTAATGAAATTCTACAAAGTGGTGGTCGAAGATTTGTCCAAACTCCGGTCCGGTGCGCACGTCCCGGCCGCCCATGCCCTGGGCTTTTACGGGGTAGCCTTTTTTTACCCAGTTGGCTACGTCAATGTTGTGGATGTGCTGCTCTACAATATGGTCGCCGCAGAGCCAGGTGAAGTAGTACCAGTTGCGCATCTGATATTCCATCTCCGTCTGGTCGGGCTGGCGCGGTCTGACCCATACGCCGCTACTGTTCCAGTATACCTGTCCGCTCACGATGTCGCCGATCTCGCCATCATGAATGCGCTTCATCATCTCAATGTAGCTGGGCTGGTAATGTCTTTGCAAGCCGACGACCACATTCAGCTTTTTCTGCTTGGCTTTTTCGGCTACTTCCAGCACTTTGCGGATACCGGGCGCATCAGTCGCCACTGGCTTTTCCATAAAGATATGCTTACCGGCGTTGACGGCTTCTTCAAAATGAATAGGACGGAAGCCGGGAGGCGTTGTCAGGATCACGACGTCCGCCAGGGCAATGGCTTCTTTGTAGCCGTCGAACCCTACGAACTTATGCTCTTCTGGCACCTCGATCCGTTTGGTAGTGCCATGCTTCTTCATCAGGTTTTCATAGCTTTCGTCCAGGCGGTCGCGGAAAGCGTCAGCCATAGCCACTAGTTTTACGTCCTGCTTGACGCTAAGTGCCTGGTCGGCTGCGCCTGTGCCCCTGCCGCCACAGCCGATGACAGCGATCTTTAAGGTTTCTTTACCAGCGACATACGCGCTGGCGCCGACAGGCAGGTGGCTTAAAATAAGCCCGCCTGCGGTGGCAGCCGCCGAGTTTTTTACAAATTTCCGACGGTCTATTCGCATGGATTCTGGATAATTTTTCATATTCAAAAAGGGTTGTTTAGTAAAACATCTATAAATCTTCAATAGGCTCAAGCCAGTATTTTTCCATTTCTTTGGCCGAAGGCTTCGTTTTGGGGCGCACCAGCCGGATGCCTACCCAGCGGGCGTCGGTATGCCACCAGCGGCTCTTGGGGATCTGCGGGTCCTGCTGCTTCCACCGGGGCTGCGAAGGCATACGCGCTGCCGAGCGCAAAGTCTCCGGGTCGTCGTTATAAGAACCACCCCGCGCGGTGCGCGGATACAGCACGGTAGGTTTGTTCCAGGGGTTGATGGCGCTCTCACCGCTCAGCCCGGCATAGAAAGCGGGATTGTACTGGTCCATCGTCCACTCGGCTACGTTGCCGTGCATATCATACAGCCCCCAGGGGTTGGGCTTTTTGGTGCCGACTTTACTATAACCCATACCGTCCGTATTTTCATAATACCAGGCATACTCGTCTAACTTGGCTGGATCGTCGCCGAAAGAATAAGCAGTCGTGGTACCGGCGCGGCAGGCATATTCCCATTCGGCTTCGGTAGGCAGGCGGTAGAAGTCACCCGTCTTGGCGCTGAGCCATTTGCAGAAAGAAATAGCTGCATACTGCGTCATACAGATGGCAGGGAATCCGTATTTGCCCATATTGAAGCTCATGTCCAGGTAGGGCGGTGTAGGGCGGGAGACAGCATCTACATTAGGGATATTGGCGGCTTGCAGCCCACCGGATTCCTGCGCCAGCCTTTTTTCCAGTTCCTGGAAAACGAAAACTTCATACATATCCCAGGTAATTTCGTACTTACCCATCCAGAAAGAATCTACCGTTACTTCCACCTGTGGCCCTTCGTCTTCCTGGTGAAACTCCTCACCTGCCGGGCTTCCCATCATAAACTTGCCACCGGGGACAGGCACCATGTCAAAAGCGATGGAAGTACCCGGAATCTTGCGGGTGTACGCTTCAAAACGGTCAGGGGCAGGCATTGTATGATACTCAGGTATGTAGCTTTGCAGCGACAGGCCCAGGATACAAACCAGGGTTAGTAACTTATTAAAAAAGTTAATTTTTGAAAAAAATTGGGCAAAGCCGGTGTGCAGTAGTCTGAAAAATGCCTGAACCGGCATAACATTGATTTTCATTACTATTGATGCGTTTATAAAAGTATCCCCAAGGGCAAGCCTTAAAGTTATTATTTTTTTAGTAACGATGCCAACCGCTCAACGATTTTTTAAACGAAGGCGTATTATGTCAACACGATGCGGATGCTCAGATCATTGCCGGAAAGCGCAAACTTGGCTTTATCAAAGGAAGGCGGGCCCAGGATGCCGCCTTTGGCATTGTTGGAAAAGCCATAAGGCTCTTGAGGAAATCCTATAAAATTGGTGTCCAGCTTCTCATTGCCGTTTTCGTCTAAATATATAGCAACGGCATAACAGCCTTCCGGTAAGTCTTCAAATACCACGTCTGTTTCGCCTCCCGTCGCAGCGACTTTTTTCGTCTTGAAAGGCTTTTCAAGAAACGCATCATCTGCGCTGTACAGTGCCACTTGCCATACACCTTTCTTTCCGTCAGCACCCTTTATGGATACTTGCAAAACACCCCCGCTGGCATAAGAAACCATAGCGGCAGCCATTAGGCAAACAAAGCAAAAAATCTTCTTA
>JBBSNI010000418.1:0-5113 GCA_038232695.1 Cytophagales bacterium | reverse complement strand
CGTAGCCAGTCAGTTTCTGTAGGGCCAGATTAAAACTTTCAATAACATTAGGTGATAGTGTTTCCATCTCGCTAAATTACATGTTTTCCACTATCTTTGGGTAGGTTTATTTTTCTGCGCTCCCTTAACACAATACTGTTTAGTCGCAATATGCAATAAAGTTTTCATGGATTGTCTGTGTGCCCAAATGTTAACCACAGAGTTACACAGAGGTTTTGCGCAGAGAAACACGGAGGGTACTCTGTAAAACTCTGTGTTATAAATTTTCCAGCAAATTACCAATTTCGCTATTGATCTGTAAAACACTTATTCATTAGCCAACTTCAGAATTATTCTTTAAATAGCACTACTTATCAATCATGGCTGTTTCTCACACAGCAGCTAATTTTTTAGTGTGATGCAGACTTTTGTAGAAAAAGTAGCAGATAATGTGCTTCTTAAATACGGCAGCCAGACCGGCGAACTCACGGTGGTGTTTCCTAACAGGCGCGCCGGCGTGTTCTTCCGCGAAGCCCTGGCGCGGCAGGCGCAGGGTGTGCTATGGTCGCCCCGCATCCTGGCTTTTGAGGATTTTATCCGCGAGCTTTCTCCCCTGCAATGCGCCGACCAACTCACGCTGGTCTATACGCTCTACGATGTGTTTCAGCATATCACGCGCCGTGGCGAGTCGCTTGACCAGTTTTACCACTGGGGTACGATGCTGCTGCACGACTTTAGCGAGATAGACCATGCACTGGTCAACGACCGCGACCTGTTTTCCAACATCCGCGACATCAAAGAACTGGAAGCACACTTTGACTACCTGACCGAGGAGCAGTTGGAAGCCATCACACGCTTCTGGAAAAACTTTGCTCCTTCGGCTGCGTTTTCCGGCGCCAAAGCGCAGTTCATCAACCTTTGGTCCAGGCTCCACGAAGTGTACACAGCCTTCGGGGAAAAGCTCCGGCAGCAGGGACTGGCCTATGAAGGCATGATCGCCCGTGAGGTCGCTCAGGCAGCCAGCCAGCACCAGCTTACGCATCACTTCGGGCAGTTGGTCTTTGCCGGGTTCAACGCCTTCACCCCCGCAGAAGAAACCATCGTCAGTTGGTTTGTCGGAGAACAGGCAGATATCTTCTGGGATGTGGACGCACTCTACGTAGCTGACAAACAGCAGGAGGCAGGCACATTTTTTAGAAAATACAGTAACCATAAAGTCTTTGGCAGCACCTTTGAGCAGCCTTTGCCCAGCCATTTCACGACAGAAGTAGCCAAAAAGATGCACCTAATCGCTACGACGCTGGAAGTAGGGCAAGCCAAAAAGCTGGGCGAACTGCTCGAGACGCTCTCGCAGGACAAAGCTTTTAACCCGGAAAAAACAGTGGTCGTGCTGCCCGATGAGCACCTGCTCTTCCCTGTGCTGCATTCGCTGCCCGACACCATCCGGCGCATCAACGTGACAATGGGCTACCCTTTGCGTAAGACGCCGCTCTACAGCCTGATGGAAGATTTGCTTACCTTGCAGGAAGACAAACGGTACAACCCAGCCAGCCAGCAATACGAATACCATCATACCTCCGTGTTGTCTATCCTCAAACATCCTTATTTAGTGCAGTACCAACCTGAACTGTCGTTTGAGAATGTACAGCGTCTCTCCCGCGAAAACCAGGTGTACATCCGCAAAGACCGGCTGCACGGCGACCACGCCCTCTACCCACTCATCTTCCGTCCGGTTACCGAGGTAGATGGCATGTTCGACTATCTGCGCAACATCCTTACCCAAATCCATGACCTGGTGCATGAAGAAGAGAAAGCGACAGATGAGACATCCGGCGAGGAGATCATTTTGCCTAACCTGGAACAGGAACTGATCTATCACTTTTATATCCAGCTCAACCGCCTGAAGTCCATAGCCGAGGAGCATCAGTTGGTATTGACCACGCCGGTGTTTATGAAGCTATTCCGGCAGGTGTTGCCGCAGGTGCGGGTGCCTTTTACGGGGGAGCCTTTGCGCGGTTTGCAGGTCATGGGCGTATTGGAAACCCGCAACCTGGACTTTGAGCATGTCTTTATTCTCTCTATGAACGAAGGCATTTACCCGCCTGCTGAGTCTACCAGTTCTTTCATCCCCGGCAGCCTGCGCAAAGGCTTTGGGCTGCCTACGCAAGACCGGCAGGATGCCGTGTATGCCTATACGTTTTTCCGCCTGTTGCAGAAAGCACGGCACGTGTACTGCTTTTATAATACGGAAGCTCAGCCGCAGTTGAGCGGCGAGCCCAGCCGCTTTCTGTACCAGTTGATGTACGAGTCGGAGCGGCTGCCCGGTGGGGTGTTGCGTTATCCCGAGCGGCAGGGCAATATGATCATCACACAGCAAACCCTGGCACTGCCCGTGCAGGCAATACCTGCCCCCCCGTTGCACGTGCTGAAAAGCGAAGCGGTCAAAAGAAAGTTGTTCCAGTATCTCAAAAGGGCAGACAACGACTACATCCGCCTGACGCCCTCGGCGCTGAATACCTACCTGGATTGCCGGCTAAAATTTTATTTCAAGTATGTAGCCGAGATGAAAGAGGTAGAAACCTTGCAGGCGGACATTGACCCTGCTACTTTTGGCAGTATCCTGCACAAAGCGATGGAAGTGGTGTACGCTAATTACATGCAGGAACACCAGACGGCAGTTGTGGAGCCGCAGGTTTGTCTGTCTTTGAAAGGACGCCCGCTGGAGAAAGCCATCTCTTTTGCCTTTCGTGATCATTTTCAGATAGAAGAAGACCAGGGCTTTACCTTTGAAGGCAAAAACCTGATCGCCCGGGAGATCATTACCAAAATGGCCAACCGCATCCTGGATCTGGACGCTGCCTATGCGCCCTTTGAGATCCTGGGGCTGGAAGAAAAAGAATACTACCTGGACTTGCCCGTACCCGATATACAGGGCAAACCAAGGACTGTCCCGCTTCGTGGTATTGTAGACCGCATCGACCGCAAAGGACAAACCATCCGGGTACTCGATTATAAGACCGGGCGCGACGAAAAACAGATCAAAGACATCCCTTCCCTGTTTAACCGCGACGAACCGCAACGCAACAAAGCGGCCATGCAGGCCATGTTTTACGCCCTGCTTTACTACGAAAACCAGAACAAACAGGAACAAGTTGTGCCGGGACTGATCAACGCCAGAAACATCTTCGAAGACCCTTTTGATCCCCGCTTTATGCTGCAAAAAAATACGGTGAATGATTTTAGTATTTATGAAAGTGATTTTATCCAACACCTGACCGGTCTTTTGCAGGAGCTCTTCGACGAAACAGTCCCCTTTGATCAAACTGATGATGAAAGCAAATGCGGGTTTTGCCCTTATGCAAGCATTTGCTACTAAGATTTCAGTGTAGGTTTTAGGGCAAACTTTCCTGTTTTTTACAAAACTATTCAGATAAATTTCAGCCCAAAGTTACCTGGACCCATCCTATGCAAAAGCCGGTTTCCATTTTATTTGTATGCTTATTTATGCCATTAGGGAATGGGTACGCCCAAACGCTGACAAACACCCGGGACGCATCCTTTTGGATCAGTGCAGGCGCGCTGGTCAGTGTGCGCGGCGACGTACTCAACCAGGGAACGATAAGCAATCAGGGCAACCTGTATCTGTCCGGCGACTGGACAAATGAAGGCATGTATGAGGAAGCTTCCGGCAGCCTCATTTTCAGTGGAACCCGCGCACAGTACATCGACCATCGGGGGCAGAAGATCGCCTCGCTATGGGTGCAAGGTTCCGGTGAAAAGCGACTGAACTCCGGGGCGGTCGTCCTTCAAGAACTGACACTTTCGGAAGGCATACTCACCACTACACCCGAAGCGCCGCTGGTGCTGGAAGAAGCGGCAACGATCCAGGGGGGCAGTCCGGCCGCTTATGTCAATGGACCTTTGGTCAGTCAGGGAAACGGCTACCGCTACTTTCCGGTAGGTACATCCGGCAGCTTCTGCCCGCTGGAACTGCTGGATGTGCAAGGCACAGCACCCATACTTCAGGTCACGGTAAAGCAACCCAATGCAGGAGCGCAGCCGGATGCTAGTCTGGAAAGTGTATCGCAGGTACGCTACTGGGAAGTGTTGACGCTGGAAGGCAGCTACGTAGGTTCAAAAGTTGCGCTGGCAGTCAACAGCGATGAAGGCTTCAGCGACCTGGCAGGCGTAGTAGTAGCAGAAGCCAGCCAGCTGGACGCCGTTTTCACCCGCCTGGGGCAGTCTGAGGTCGATGGAGATGCTAACAGCGGAACCATCGTTAGTGCAAAGATCGCTACGCAGGCTTACCTGGCCTTGGCTGTTACGACAGCGTTCTCAGTAAAAAACCTGGTGCTCGTACCTTCGGCTTTTGCCCCGGAGGCGCCGGACATGCAGAACAGAACATTGAGGATTTTTGCCGCTAACCTGACAGGGGAAGGATTTGTATTCAGAATATTCGACCGCTGGGACAACCTGGTCTATGAAACCACCTCAGTAGAGGAAGCGCGCCAGCAAGGTTGGGACGGCATCAGCCGGGAGACTCATCAATTGGCTGACTTTGGGGTGTATACTTACTACCTGAAAGGGCAGTTGGACAACCGGCAGCGTATAGAAAAAACCGGAAGCATCACTTTATTCAGATAAAATGCCCATAGCAAGCGTAAAGCGACAACATACTAAGAAACTACTGGCAGTCAGTATGCTGCTACTGTTGGCTTTCGGTACTTGCCAGGCACAAAGTCCTTACTTTTCACAGTTTGAGGCGGTTCCCCTGTTGGTAAATCCCGCGCTGGCAGCTACCGCATCGGATATTACTTTTCAGGCTTGCCACCGGCAGCAGCGTTTTGGAAGTGTGCGTTACCAGACCACCTACTTTTCTTCAGTGTTGCCGCTCTACCAGCAGGGGCAGGAAGCCATCCAGGCAGGAGGGTTGGGTTTGTCTGCCGGAAACGACCAGGCAGGCACTTTCGGAGAGGTCAGAACAGCAGAAGCACACCTGACCGGGGCTTACCTGCTGGCCTTTGACGAATACCGGGTCAGCACCCTGGCCTTTGGGTTGCAGGCGGGATTTGTACAAACCCGCGTTGATTTTGGTACGCTTCATTGGCCTTCTCAAATGACATACAAAGGTTTT
>JBBSNI010000417.1:0-5113 GCA_038232695.1 Cytophagales bacterium | reverse complement strand
TGGGTCAATGTGCAGCCGCACTCCGGCGCACAAGCCAATGCCGCCGTCATGCTGGCCGTACTCCAGCCGGGCGATAAGATCTTAGGCTTTGACCTCTCGCATGGCGGGCACCTCACGCATGGTTCTGCTGTTAATTTTTCAGGGAAGCTTTATCAGCCTTCCTTTTATGGCGTAGAAAAAGGCTCCGAACTCATCGACTGGGACGTGGTAGAAGAGATTGCGCTGCGCGAAAAACCCAAGCTGATCATCTGCGGCGCTTCTGCCTACAGCCGCGACTGGGACTATGCGCGGCTGCGCCAGATTGCCGACAAAATAGAAGCTTTCCTGCTGGCAGATATTTCGCACCCGTCTGCTCTCATTGCCAAAGGCTTGATGAATAACCCGCTGCCCCACTGCCATTTTGTGACCACTACTACGCACAAAACGCTGCGCGGTCCCCGGGGCGGCATGATCATGATGGGGCAGGACTTTGACAATCCGTTTGGTGTGACCACGCCCAAAGGCACGATACGGCCGATGTCTGCGTTATTGGACATGGCGGTGTTCCCCGGCACACAGGGCGGGCCGCTGGAGCATGTGATCGCTGCTAAAGCGGTTGCTTTCCAGGAAGCTTTGACTGACGAGTTTACCGGGTATGCCGAACAGGTGATCAAAAATGCACAGGTCATTGCCAAAGCTTTTATAGAAAAAGGCTATCACGTTGTGTCCGGAGGTACGGATAACCACGAGATGCTCATCGACCTGCGCTCCAAAAACATTACCGGCAAGGAAGCGGAAGCTGCTTTGGGAAAAGCCGACATTACGATAAATAAAAATATGGTGCCTTTTGATGATAAATCTCCCTTCGTGACTTCCGGCATCCGGGTAGGATCGGCAGCCGTCACCACACGGGGCATGAAAGAGGCGGAGATGGAGCGCATTGTGACGCTGATAGATACTGTGCTGACGCATCCCGGAGAAGATGCCCGCCTGGCGCAGGTAAAAGAAGAAGTGAATCAAATGACCGTCAATTTTCCTTTATATAGCCTGGAGAAAGTAAGTGGATAATTCAGAAGATAATACCGAAGACAAACTGGAGCAAAGGCACAACGGCGTCTCAAAAACAGAGACCGACATGCAGACTTATGCGCCCGTCGAAGAAAAACAGATGTCCTTTCTGGATCACCTGGAAGAGTTGCGCTGGCATATCGTCCGGGCAGTGCTGGCAATCTTGATATTTGCTATGGCCGCTTTTGCTGCCAAAACGCTGGTCTGGCACTACCTTATTTTAAGCCCTACCCGCCCCGATTTCTGGACTTTCCGCATGTTCTGCAAGATCGGTAGCGCGGCAGGCTTCGACGCCTTTTGCTTCGACACCATGCCTTTTATCATCCAGAGCCGCAAGATGACCGGGCAGTTTACCATGCACATCACCTCCTCGATAGTGATCGGACTGATCGCTGCTTTTCCGTATGTGTTTTGGGAAATATGGCGGTTCATTAGCCCGGGGCTGTATGAAAATGAGCGCAGACTGAGCCGGGGCGCGGTGTTCTTTGTGAGTTTGTTATTTATGCTGGGCGTCTTGTTCGGCTACTTTATTGTTACGCCTATTTCTGTTAATTTTTTAGGAAACTACCAGGTAGACCCCAGTATTCTCAATGAGTTTGATATTACGTCGTACGTAGGCATTGTCATGACGCTGGTGTTGGGTTGCGGGCTGCTGTTTCAGTTGCCTATCTTTGTTTATTTCTTCAGCAAAGCCGGGGTCATTACGCCTGCCGCGCTGATCAAATACCGCCGCCATGCCATTGTCGTGATCCTGATCATCTCCGCGCTGATCACCCCGCCCGATCCTATCACACAATTACTGGTCACTTTCCCACTAATGTTGCTCTACCAGCTTAGCATTTATATCTCCAGGATGGTACTCAGGCAAAAAAGGGAGATGCTGGCGAAAGAAGAAGCAGAGGAAGCCAATAACTGATTGACTTTATGCACAGAGATTTTAACGTTGTGATTGAACGCGACAGTGAAGGATATTATGTCGCATCCGTACCCAGTTTGCCAGGTTGCCATACCCAAGCCAAATCGCTTGATGTACTTATGAAACGCATCCAGGAAGCTATATCACTATGTTTGGAGGTTCAGGAAGAAGATGAAAACCATTGACGTCTGCCTTACCCCGGAGCTACTGCATCTATACAACGTTGAAGACAAGGTCGTCGTCGTCGTCGATATACTCCGGGCTACTTCCTGTATGACAACGGCGCTGGCTTACGGCGTAGAAAGTATCACTCCTGTTGCTACTTTGGAAGAATGCAAAGCCTGGCAGCAGCAGGGGATGCTGGCTGCCGCCGAGCGAAACGGTGAGAAAGTAGCAGGCTTTGACCTGGGCAACTCGCCTTACGACTATATGGACGCTTCGCTTCGGGGAAGGTCAGTCGCCATGACTACCACCAACGGTACGCTGGCCATTAGCCGCTCGCAGCAGGCTAAAAAACTGATCATTGGCTCTTTCCTGAATCTGTCAGCCGTGGTAGCCTTTCTGCGCGGGCAGGAGGAAGACATCCTGCTGGTCTGCGCCGGTTGGAAAGGAAAATTCAACCTGGAAGACACGCTCTTTGCAGGCGCTGTGGCCGACCGGCTGACGGCCCGGTTTACCGCTGCCTGCGATTCTACATTGGCAGCGGTCTCTCTTTACCACATGGCTAAAAATAACCTGATGGATTTCCTGGCGCATTCCTCCCACGTACAACGCCTCGCCGGGCTGGGTATTCAAAAAGACATAGCCTTTTGCCTGACGCCCGATCAGTTTGAGGTAATTCCGGTATGGCAGGAGGGACGGTTGGTTAGGTTAAGTTAGATGGTTTTGGAAGTTCTCAGTTCAAGGTTCTGAGTTTAATGTTTTTGTGCGTTTTATTCCCCTATTGCCTGCCAGACCAGTTCCGGCTCGAAGCCTTTGCCGATGGCGTAGCGGGCGGTCTTATGCTTGCGGACATAGGCATCTTCGCCTTCCAGAGACTTCCACTTTTGGTCTGTCAGATTTTTAAGTAATTTGAGATAATCTTCCTCCTCAATTTCCTGCAAGCCGGTACGGATACAGTATTCAGAGATCTTTTTCTGCCGTAGTTCCAGCGTTATTTTGATCCTGCCCCACTTGTTATTGATAAATTTGCCCCGGCAAAAGGCTTTGGTATACCGCTCTTCGTTGACAAAACCTTCTGTGATCAGCTCAGCCAGCAGGTCTGCCACTACATCGCCTGCCAGGCCGTAGCTATAGAGCTTGTTGCGGACTTCCTGCTGGGTTCTTTCCTGGTAAGCACAATACCGGGTTGCTTTGATCTTGGACTGCTGGCGTAGGGTGGTGACGGGCATCAGATGGTAATAGAGATTTTTAAGGTAAGGGGAATCTTGACACCCATTTCCTTTGATGTTATTTTTCTTTACTTTAGCTCTATTGCAGAACCTTATACTTTCATCTAAATGTAACACATTCAGCAAAAATGAGTTCTCGTTATGATATTTTACCATTTAGCTTCTATCTGGAATGATGATCAGAATTCGGTAAAGAAATGAAGGAGCAGGAAGTAGATAACAGCACAAAACAGCCGGAAGATACCTCTTTTAACTTTTTATCTTTCGGAGAAATACTGTGGGACATCATCGAGGGGCAGCCTTACCTGGGAGGAGCCCCTTTTAATGTGGCAGCGCACATGGCACGTTGCGGAGCAAGGTCTTACATCCTCACCCGTATAGGGCAGGATGCATTAGGCCAAAAAGCTTTTGCACAGGCAAGCCAACTGGGTGTTGATACCAGCCTGATCCAACAGGATGCACAACATCCAACGGGCACCGTGGATGTGTACCTGGAAGAAGGCCAGCCGGATTATACCATTCATGAAGGCGTAGCCTGGGATTATATACAGGCCGATCAGACGCTGCTAAAAGCCACTCATTTTTCTGCTTTTTACTTTGGTACGCTGGCCCAAAGAAATGAACCATCCCGGAAGGCTTTACAGTGGATACTGGATCATCTTCATTTTGATACCATATTCTATGATGTCAACCTGAGAAAAGGGATTCATTCCCGGGAACTGATCAGTGCTTCTCTATCCTGTTGCCACGTTTTCAAGCTCAACGAGGATGAAGTTAACATCATTGCCGAACTGTTGTTTCAAAAATCATTGAGCATAGAAGCCTTTGCCCGTCTGATCCGGGAGCAATACAAGGTAGATACCATGATCATTACGGCTTCTGAAAAAGGCTGTTATGTATTTACCCATGACCAGCTACACCATATGGAAGGAAAAAAAGTAAAAGTGGTAGATGCGGTGGGCGCCGGTGATGCCTTCAGTGCGGCTTTTCTCTGGAAGTATATGCACGACAAAGATGCTATCAAAGCAGCAGCCACGGCTAATGCGCTTGGCGCTTTTGTAGCAGGCTCTAGGGGTGCTATCCCCGATTACTCCGATGCTGTTAAGAGCATGTTAGAGTCTTAACACAAAAAACGCATGATCGGATATGATCTGCCATAAAGACAATTGCTATCTTGCCAGATATATAACATCTTCGGTTATGAAAAAGAATCTATACACCCTCGCTTTTATTTGTTTTGGATTGATACTTCCTGGTTTGCCAGGCAGCTACGCTGTTTTTGCCAAAGATAAGCCATTACAGGTAGCCTACCAGCGCCTTCCTGATATGCTGCTGGTCCGCACCGATGGCACCCAACGCAACGCACAAGACCTGGAAGGTAAAGTAGCCTTGGTTCTTTTCCAGCCCGACTGCGACCATTGCCAGCGGGAAGCCGTACAGATACGCGAGCATCTGGAAGCGTTTAAAGACCATACGATCTACTTTGTGACTTCGGTACCGCTTGCAGAGATAGAGCAGTTTGCCAGTGAATATGGTTTGAAAGACAAGGAAAACGTCTTTTTTGCCTATACAGATTTGCAAAACATACTCACTATTTTCGGAGCCGTGCCTACGCCTTCTTTATATCTCTATTCAAGCCAAAAGCGGCTGGTCAAGACATTCAACGGGGAAACGCCTATAGAGTCTATCCTGCCGTATGTGAGCAGTTAATGCTTTTTTTCCCATTCATCAAAGGCAAATCTTACCGTTAGCTTTCCTT
>JBBSNI010000416.1:0-5116 GCA_038232695.1 Cytophagales bacterium | reverse complement strand
TAGGTGCCGCCGTGGCCCGCAGTGGCGAACCCGGCGGGGTCCGCTGCCGG
This sequence comes from Cytophagales bacterium, assembly GCA_038232695.1. Lineage (GTDB taxonomy): Bacteria > Bacteroidota > Bacteroidia > Cytophagales > Cyclobacteriaceae > JAJNNC01. Next base: position 5,066 of record JBBSNI010000416.1, on the reverse strand, counting down.
TCTCATAGACCTGTGCGGGACTTTACAATCAGCCTTGGATCGTGGACTTTTGTTGCAGTCGGTTTTATAGTTGGTGGACTTTTGTTGCACTTGGCCCCTGACGTGCTAGGAAAAAGGCCCTGTTGAGCTTGCAAAGGGCGATTTTATCCTGTCTTTTGGCTGGTGGACTTTTGTTGCAGGAAGCACATCTTCACGTGGACTTTTGTTGCAACAACAGGGACTTTTGTTGCAGCAAGGTGGACTTTTGTTGCAGGCAAAACAGGCTTCTACGTCAAATTTAGCCCTCAAACAGGGCAAACTGGTATGTATAGGGCTTTTTATCAGGCGTGGACTTTTGTTGCAGCAACGTGGACTTTTGTTGCATTCAGAAGGGTTAAACCTCTGACTATCAAACAGTTAGCTGACCTCAATATAACAATATTAATAATGTTAATACAACATTGTTGTTGATTCTATTAATTTTTAATGTTTTTACATGTTCTGCTACAAAAAAGGGTTAAAAAGACTTGAAATATCGTCCCGTTGGCAGGGAATAGATGCTATTAAAAGATAGTTTGCAACAAGTTTTGATCAATGAGGCTGTTGTAATTTCCGGGTGCGGGCGTCGATTGCTTACGCTGCTGAATCCGGATTTGCACTAAATGGTTACCTTTTTCTCCTGAGTGTTGACCTATCAATAAACCGAAGTGATTACAAAACATCCCTCCTGCTCAACAAAATTTGGCAGTTAGAGCAGCATTCGATGTGAATTCGGTGAAAGTTTGTCGTTTGCAAAAAGTGTAACTCATTGCTTGTCAAGTCATTGTCCTCAAGCCGGATGGGCTTCTACTTTTTTCATTCGATAAAAAAGTAGACAAAAAATCTTGGAAAGTTTGAAACTCGCTGCGCTCAAACAGCAAACTTTCCTTTAGCAAATGTTTCGACCATATTTTAAGTCGAACTCACCTTATTTAAGCAAGAAATAACTACCTTCATCCTTACTCACCAATTTCTCCTCTCTATGGATATATCTATCAAGGCACAACCTGCCCCTGTCAAACCTGCTTCCGCCAACACTGCCGGACACCTACTATCGATCCCACTGTTTGTTTTTGCTACCGCACTTGCCTCCCTGAGTATTATGATTGGACTGATCTGGGACATCTCCTGGCATACCAGCATCGGACGGGATGGGCTGTTTTCCCCGCCCCACCTGGGTATGTACCTGGGCGCGGTCGTGTCAGGCTTTTTCTCCGGCTACCAGGTGCTGAAAACCAGCTTTTGGGGTAGAACCGCCGAAAAGCAACGTTCGGTCAAGTTCTGGGGCATTTTCTACGGTTCGCTGGGCGCTCTGTTTTGTATCTGGGGATGCTTTGCCATGCTCACCTCTGCTCCTTTCGACGACTGGTGGCACAACACCTACGGGCTGGATGTGACCATCCTTTCTCCGCCCCACACGGTACTTCTTTTAGGGATGATCATGGTGCAATTTGGTGCCATGATCAGTGTGTTGGCCCTACAGAATCAACCGCATGTGATGAGCTTGACTGGAAAACAATCACTGAAAAGACAAAAAATATTACAAAGTATTTTTGTGATCACCTCCGGATTTTTTCTAACCATGCTCTTTACTATAGTGTCTGAATACCAGGGACGGCTAAGTATGCACTATGGCAAATTTTATATGGTCGCCGGAGCAGTATACCCCGTTCTATTAGTGGCAGTTGCCAAATCATCTTCTTTGAAGTGGCCGGCTACGGCTACCTCAGCCGTTTATTCCCTCATGCTTATGCTGATGGCCTGGCTACTTCCTTTGTTTCCTGCTGAACCCTTGTTGGGTCCCATACTGAACGATATTACGCATTACCAGGCGTTTCAATTCCCCCTGCTATTGATCATACCTGCTGTTGCCATTGACCTTATTATGCAGCGTTCGGAAACCCTTAACCCGTGGCTCGTGGCACTGATGATCGGGCCAATTTTTGTTTTGCTATTGTTAGCAGTGCAATGGCCTTTCGGCGATTTTTTGATGTCGCCTTACGCCCGAAATTGGTTTTTCGCACAGGAAAGCTGGTATTTTGGTAATGATCCGGATTGGGAATTTCGCTTCAAATTCATTCCCCGGTTAGAAACCACCGGCTGGGCGCTGGTAAAAGCAATAGGCATGGCGTCAGGCACCGCAGTATTGTCGTCCAGGTTAGGCTGGCAATGGGGATGTTGGATGAAAAAGGTGAGGCGGTAAGTGGCATATAGACTGGCAACCAAACACCGGGCATAAAATTTCTTCATACTTTTAACATCGAGTCTTTTAAACCTCCATACGATGAAAAAAAATGTTGTTTTCTTTACTTTGATATGGTTCACTGCTTTGGTGATCTATCCGGTACAGGCGCATGTGGGAAGTCCGGGGGTGATCTTTGAAGGAGAAGTCGGCCCGTACAAAGTCATGGTCAATGTGAACCCACCTGACGTTATTCCGGGTACGGCACAGATACAGGTGTATGTAACGAACAGTGCCGTTAACAAGGTCTGGGCAAAACCTATCTACTGGTACGCTGGTGACCAGGGCTCACCCCGGGCCGACGAAGCCCTGCCGGTAGAAGGTGTAGAAGGTCAATACGAGGGACTCACCTGGCTGATGGAACCCGGTGCTGCCAGCATAGAGATCACCATAGAAGGACCGCTGGGCAAGAGCCGTGTGCTGGTGCCCGTGATGGCTTCTTCTACGGCACAAAAAGAGATGGAACCTTCCCTGGGCTGGATACTGGCCGGGCTGGCTTTGTTTCTGGTTATTTTGATGGTAACTATCCTTGGCGCCAGCGTGAGTGATGCTCTGATCGTGCCGGGAGAAACCCAGGCCGGGCGAAGCCGCCGCAAGACCAAAGGTATGGTGGTAGCCGCTGCTTTGCTAAGCCTCCTTTTGTATGGGGGCATGAGTTGGTGGAATAACTGGGCAGAAGATTACCGGCAGTTCATGTATAAGCCTTATCAGGCCACTTCTACGGTAAGCGATACGGATGATGGCATGAAAATGACCTTTAGCATAGATACTTCCTACCTGGCATACCGTAAGAACAATCTGCCGCTGAGCTACCTGATCCCCGATCATGGCAAACTGGTGCATATGTTTCTGGTGCGCGAAGGCAGCCTGGATGCTTTTGCCCATCTGCATCCTCAACGCAAAGATTCCCTTACCTTCGAGGTAGACCTGCCGCCTTTGCCCGGGGGACGCTATTTTGTCTTTGCTGACATTGTGCGCGGCAATGGCTTTCAGGAAACCATCGCCGATACGATGGAGATCAAAGGAGACCGCGCGCCGGGCAGTATTTTGGCCGATACCCGGCAGCCCGGCTGGCTTCCCTCCGACCCGGACGATACTTATATTCTTTCCAACCCTGCCCTACCTGAACAGCCAACTTTAGCCGGCAATAATATCGTGGTCTGCGGCAAACCGGGCGTAAGTACGCCCCTTCCGGACGGCTCTACGGCTGTCTGGGAGCAGGAAACAGGAACATTGGTTGCCAACAAGCTTTATCCTATGACCTTTAACATGCTGGATCCGGATGGAGAACCTGCCCGATTAGAGCCTTACATGGGGATGATGGGACATGCCGTCGTGATGAAGCACGATGGCAGCGTCTACATCCATTTACACCCGGTAGGCAACTACTCGTCTGCTTCGCAAAGTCTTATCCAGGCGCGGATCAGGGATGACAACCGCCTGCCTGCCCTGGCTTCCGCTGATACGTTCCGCGACAGTGTAGACCAGGTAGTAGCCCAAATCCGGGCGATGGACGAGCCCGAACGCAACGAATACCTTATGGCACAGATGGGGCATACGAAGGGACAAGAGCCAGAGGGTCAGCATACCGGACATGCAACGGTCACCTTCCCTTATGCGTTTCCTGAACCAGGCAGCTACCGTATCTGGATACAAATGAAACGCAACGGACAGGTGCTCAACACTGCTTTTGATACAGTCGTGGAATAATCAATCTAAAAATATATGAACACATACACTACCATGCACAACCGCCGGAAATTTTTGAAAAAAGCCGCTGCCCTACCCTTGCTTCCTTTGGGGTTTACCCCCTTAGCCGGCAAACCTGCTAAGCTGTCAGCTTCCCCAAATCATAAAATCAAGCTCAGTTGCAACCTTTATTCCTTCAATGCGCCTCTGACGCAAGGTGATATGACGTTGGAAGAAGTCATACAGTATTGTGCTGACCTGGGCTTCGATGCCGTAGACCCGACCGCTTACTATTTTACAGGGTATCCTGAGGTCCCTGCGGATGCTTACCTTTACAAAATCAAGCAAAAAGCTTTTTTGTTAGGGCTCGATATTAGCGGGACAGGGGTAAGAAATGACTTTACCTTGCCTGAGGCAGAAGAATGGCAGGCTCATATTGCATTGGTCAGGCAATGGATAGAGGTGGCCGCCAAGCTTGGCGCGCCTGTCGTGCGTATTTTTGCAGGCAAAGAAATTTCCGGAGGCTATTCTGATGAGCAGGTACTTCAGCGTGTGGTGGAAGGTATTAAAACCTGTGTAGCTTATGGCAAGCAAAAAGGGGTGATGATCGTCTTGCAGAACCACAACGAATTTCTCAAAACAGCAGCGCAGGTGTTACATATACGCGAACAGGTAAACTCCGACTGGTTTGGACTCAATGTAGATATTGGCAGCCTTCGCCAGGGCGACCCCTATGAAGAGATCATGATCTTAGCCCCTTATGCCTGCACCTGGCAAATCAAGGAAAAGGTGTATCGCAACGGCAAAGAAGAAGCGGTTGATTTGAAAAAGATCGTGGCTATTCTGCAAAAAACCGGATACCGGGGCTATATTCCGCTGGAAACCTTAGGAGCCGGTGATCCAAAAGTCAAGATGGCCAGTTTTCTGGAAAAAGTCAGATACGCCCTGGGATGACTGTGTGGTACACTACAAACTGCTTCCCTCCTACCCTTCCGCACGTTTGAGCAATAAAAATCACCCCAGGTCGCCCCCCCCGAGGTCTGTGTCCCGACCCCCCCAGGTCTGTGTCGCACCTAAAGTATATACACAAGTCCTTACAGAGTAGCTATTCATCCCC